>JBEKUI010000052.1:0-20095 GCA_049515175.1 Terriglobia bacterium | reverse complement strand
AGGACCAGGGAGAAGAGGATCAGGTCGCCGGCGACGGAGCCGATTCCGCAGGCGAGGGTACGGCGCCAACCGCCGATCATGCCGCGGCGGATGGCCAGCATGTTGACCGGGCCCATCGGCGCCGCCGCCGCCAATCCCATGAGGTATGCGGCCGAGAGTACGTGGACGTGAGAGACGAACATCATGTGACTGCAGAAAGGTAAAACGAGACAGTTTCTTGGCTCGCTGTCCGGCGAACCGGCCACCCTATTTTACCAGTCGCGGCTGGAAACGCATCAGCGATCAGTGGTCGATTCCCTTCGGCAGCATCACTTCAGCCCCACACTGTTATTCCCTGCGGGTTAGCTGGGGTGAGCAGTTTTGACCAAACGCGTGAGCAGTACTGGGCTGACACGCGAATCACCCCAAGGTATAAACATGGAAATCCCGGCGAAATGCGGCAGACATCTGCCACAAGGAGATACAATGAAGATAGGACTCTTGTTAACATTCTCAATCGCATTAAGCTTGGCCGCATCGGCTCAAACCAACCCCCAAACAGCCATGACCGTTGAGCCCGTGGCGCGGACGCACACTTTCCGCGTAAACGTAATCAGCCGCAACGTGCAGGCGGTGAACTATAGGCACCGCAGCGGATCTACGAAGGTGGATTTCGCAGGCACGGACCTGATGCCGTCAGCGAACGGCGAAGCCAAGGTGGAAAGCAAGCGTGGATCCATGGAGATCGAGGTGGAATTCGGCAACCTGCAGAGGCCCATCACTTTCGGTAATGAATACCTGACTTACATCCTGTGGGCAATTTCGCCTGAGGGTCGGGCAGTGAACCTGGGCGAAGTATTGCTGGGCGATTCCAGCCGCAGCAAGCTGAACGTGACCACGGACCTTCAGGCCTTCGCGCTGATCGTTACCGCGGAACCCTATTATGCCGTTCGGCAGCCCAGCAACCTGGTCGTGCTCGAAAATGTTGTTCGCAGCGACACGAAAGGAACTTCCGAGGCAGTGAATGCAAAGTACGAACTTATGGAGCGGGGCGGCTACATTCCGACCGGCTACAAGTTCGACCCGGTGGTTCTGAATGCCAAATTGCCGTTGGAATTCTTCGAGGCGCGTAATGCGCTGCGCATCGCTCAATCCGAGGGAGCCGAGCAGTACGCCAGCGACAGCTATCAGCACGCTGTCCAGTTGATGAACAAGGCGGATGAATTTGCCACGAAAAAGAACGTCCCGAAAAAGCGGCTGATCGCAGTCGCCCGAGAGGCAGTCCAAACTGCCGAAGATGCACGCGCGATCGCAGTCAAGAAGATGGACGAGGAGCGCGAAGCCGACGAACGCCAAGCCTCCGCAGACGCGCAGACCCGATCGCGGGCGCAAGCTGACGAGGCAACCAGGCAGAAAGAACAGGCCCAGTCGGAAGCAGCCCAGGCCGCCGCCGACGCTGCCAAAGCCGACGCCGCCGCCGCCAAAGCGAAATCCGACATGGCGGACAGTCAGGCTGCATCAGCAACTGCGATGGCCGCGGCCCAGGCGGATGCAGAAAAATCCCGCTTAGCTGCCCTGGCGGAAAGCGAGCAGGCGCGCAAAGCCGCCGCCGAGCAAGCCGAGCGGGAGAAACAGGAATTGCGCAACAAACTGGCGGTGCAGCTGAATCTGATCCTGGAAACCCGCGACAGCGCTAGAGGCCTCATCGTCAACATCTCTGATGTCCTCTTCGACACGGCGAAGTACACTCTCAGGCCCGGGGCTCGTGAAAAGCTGGCCAAGGTCTCGGGCATCATCCTGGCATATCCCACCTTGAAGCTCGAAGTGGAAGGCCATACGGACAGCGTCGGGACTGACGAGTACAACATGAAATTGTCCGAAAACCGTGCCAACTCGGTTCGCGATTACCTGGTTCAGCAGGGGATTAATATCTCTTCTATTGGCGCCCGTGGATTCGGCAAAAGCCAGCCCGTGGCAACCAATGATACGGCGGCGGGCCGGCAGCAGAATCGTCGAGTGGAGTTGGTCGTTTCGGGCGATGTCATCGGAACTCCGAGCGGTCTCTGACGAGCGGAGCAAAGCTGTAGCGGTAACCCTCAGTAGTGGCGGTCCTGGACCGCCACTACTGATATCAGAGGACAGAGCCAGAATTCACATCAACTCGTCCCCAGCGCTGAAAGGCGAAAGCGGGTCCAATTACCCGCGACAGTTCCTGCCAAAAACCTGTTGAAGGAGAGTTGAAAAGGCTGATTTTGGCCCTCACCCACTCGGTGTCCACCTCCCGAAGGCTTCCCTGTGCTCGGTTCACGCATGTACACAGGCGATGCATATCTTCTACACTCTAATCACCGATTTTCAAATTGATTAGATAACGGCGTCGGCCTGATCTCATGCGCCAGCATCGATGGCCATTTCGGCGTGAACGCGCGCGCCTACGCCCTCACGATGTCCGAGTATATCCAGCGCTACCTGAGCCGCCAGGGACGGTGGGGAAGGATCATCAACGTCAGCACCGACGCAGCGCACGCTCATGCAATCTCGCTAAGCTACGCCGCGAGCAAGCACGCGATTGAGTCCCACAGCCGCTCCGCACGGGCCGAAGGCGGCAAGTACGGTATCACCGTCAACATCGTGGCGCCGGGTCCGATCCAGACCGGCTGGCTCACGTCTGACCAGGAGACTGCCATTTCCGCCGGCACTCCGCTTCGGCGATGTGGCACGCCTCAGGACGTAGCCGACGTCATGGTCTTCCTGGCGTCTGACCAGGCCCACTGGCTTATCGGACAACTCCTCTACGTAGGCGGAGGCTGGAGGATGCACCAGCAGTGCGGTGGGTGTTGATTAGTTGCGGGTCGCGGCCGACGAGGTTAGTGGTGTCAGAACCAAAGTGGGTTCCCTGGGCTCTTCAGCCTTTAAAATCCGCTGCAATCTGTGAAAACTGGTCAATTGCGGCTTCAATGTCCTCGGCGATTTCGACGGCGATGATGTCTGGGTCGGGTGACCAGCCCGAGTTTTTGTACCACTGGAAGTGAAAGACTCCACTTCACAGCTTGGAGGTGTGGAACTGGACTTGCCACCTCTAGCGGGGCAGCAACCAGGCTTCCGATCACGTAGCGGCCGAGACTGGAGCGTGTTTGTGGTCTGTGGAGTCATCTCCCTGAAACGTCAAGCAGCTGACGTTGCGTTGCCCAGTCTAGCGGCAGGCGGGTTCGAAAGTTCTCAAGTGTCATTTTGACAGGCTGCCGACCATCCAAAATGCTTTCCACGATATCGGGAGCCAGGAAAGCACGCTGAAGAATACGGCTCACGTATCGCTCGTCAAGACCGGTTGCGTCTGCAATTGACCGGCTGCCAGTTAGTTGGCCTCGAACAATCCGTTCGTACCAATCGTGTGCACGCGCCACAGCTTTGATCAGGGATGGCAAGGGGCGAACGGGAATCTCTCCACCCGAGTTGGCAGGAAGTACCAATCGCACTTCTCCGCCGCAGCGCTTGAGGCGTGCCTTTATTCTGAGGGCCAGGAGGCCATTGCACCGGTCCGCCATGGTGGGCGTGGGAGAGCTGGCGCGTCCGAGAAGCGCGCTCTGCAGGGCTTGCTTATCAAGAAGGACGCGGAATTTGCGGCGGGGATTTCAGAACCTGACCAGGTAGGACACTTTCACAAAGAACTGGTGCCCGTCGCGATACAAGCCGGGCGTGCGCAGAATCTGGCTGCCTGGCGTGGAGGACAGCAATTGCAGGTTGTCCATATTGCCGTTGTAGCCTACGTAAAGCGCCGTGAACGGATTCAACAGGTAGGTCACCAGGAAATCCGCATTAAGGTTCTTGGTCGTCTTGAGGGACGTGTACACGGGATTGGCAAGGACCGTGGTGTACTGAGGAATGACTCGTAACGAAAGCTTGCGATTGAACTGCCAGACCCAAGTAGACCGCAGGATGTGGTTATTGAACACGCTCGCGCCGGTGGTGCGATCACGGAGCCGATCGAACAAGTAGGTGTTCACGATGCTCAGGTGATGCTCGGGCCGCACGGTCAAACTCACCGTAGCTGTGTTCATGTTGGAAAGAAGGGGAAGGAGGCCAGTGGGCGGAACAATGTTGATTTGGGCCCCCTGGGAGTAATCGGCTTTGAAGGCCACCTGGGTGGTCGGGGCGCTCTCAAAATAAAGGCCCTGCCGGTGATGAGAAAAGACTTGGTTGGCGTTGAGGCCGGCGAAGTCCTGCGGCCGCAGCATTTCCTGGTCAGCCTGGTAATATAGCTCGAAGGCGGTTTGCCCGGTGAATTCCCAACTCATCGTATAGTCTTGGTACATGTCCAGCCGGTTGCCACGGTGATCCCAGAGGGGATTAATGAACACCGTTGGTCCCCAGGAGATGAGGTACTTGCCCTCCGGCCTGAATCGGTACATGGCGATCTCGCTCACGCCGCGCATATCAGTACGTAGCGGCGGGCGCGCGATTGTCCGCCCGACGTTGATAGGCCGTTCCACCGTGTCCAAGGAGATGAAGCCCGTCAGGGTGTTGAATCCGGAGCTCAGGTCGATGTACTCGGCATTGGAATAGGACTTTCGTCCGTCGAAGCGAGCTTGCGCCTTGTAAGCCGGCCCCGCCGTGCGGGTCCCGTCTGTCAGCTTGGACGAGCTGGTAACGGCTTGGCCGGTCACCCACCAGTTCTTACGCACTTTGAAGCGCGTGTCGAGTCCGCCCACGCGATTGAAGCTTCCCGCAAATTCGCGGTCGGTGTAAATCATCCCGATGGTGGACTGCCGGAAGATGTCACGGTTGACGCGCAAAACCGTGAAGTACGCTCGCTTGCCTTCCAGGGGGTCTCCCGGCGGCACGGATTCGCCAGGCGATCGGTCATCTGCGGCGAACGCTCCGATCGCATACGGACCGCGTTTGCCGGTCAGGCGCACACCAACCTGCGGGTCGCCAACGTTTCGCGTGAATAGCAGGTTTAAGGGCGTCTCGAAGTAGCTGGGATTCTCCAGAAAGAACGGGCGCTTCTCCGGAAAATAGGCCTCGAACCGGCGGTTCACCGTGATCTGAGGCTGGTCTGATTCCACCTGCGAGAAGTCCGGATTTGCGGTTATGTCCAGCGAGGAAGATTCCTTGATGATGAGTTTCGCGTCTGCACCCACCCGTGGATCCACAGCCTTGCTCTGGAAACGAGGATTATTGGGATCGATCTGATCCAAGGTTCGATAGGTGCGGCCATAGGCATAGGGAATCAGCAAGCCCCGGTGCCCTGGAGAAATCCCGCGGAGCCCCGTCAGTGTGGCTTCCTGGCTCATCCGGCCCTCGATGCGGGTGGACACACGCGGCCAGGTTGCCGACTCGTTATTGCGAACGATCCACCGTACCATAACGATTCCCCAGGTTTGTTTGTCGGCGGGGGGAAAGCGCAGACTTTTGAAAGGCACAGCGAGCCACACCACGAATCCGCGGTCGGTCAGCTTGCCGCGCGATTCCCAAACGGAATCCCACGTGCTATCGTACTGGTTCCGCGGGCCCTCCGTCCACAAGCCATCCATCTGGTAACCCAGGGCGTTCACCGTGAACACATAAGCCCGCCGGCGGTCTTGGTAGGTGTCGAGGAACAAATCAAGCTTGTCATCCCCAGTGACATTGTCACGCGGAATCTGGTGTGCGCGGATCTTGTGGGGATCGGAATCGAAGGCCACAAAAATGCAGTAGAGGTTCTCGTCGTCGTAACCTAGATACCCCTCGGTCTTCTGCGTGGCAGGCTGTCCATCGCTCGGCAAGCGCTGGATGAAGTCTCCGACCTTCGCCAGCTTGCCTTCCCATTCCGGGGCGGGCTTCATATCGAGGAAATCCTCCAGGCGCGGGGGCTTCGTAACCCGGGGAATGTTCAGAACGACCTCCTTCCCGATCGATTGGGAATCGGACCCCATCACGCCCGTTGCCAGCAGAAGAAGTGCGAGGGTGACGCACGAGGCTGCAAGCCTGCTTGGGCAAATCGCTCGTCCACTCCGGACGGCAGAGTTACCAGCCTCGCAGGAGCAAAGGCCCAAAACAGGATAAGAATTCGAGGGCATAATTCACGCGCCGGGCAGAGCAACTCTTCCGTTCGTGCGAACCGGCTGGGACGAGCTGAAGAACCGGGTGAAGCGCATAGTATTATATTGGAATTTCCTTCTTAACTGCGAACGTATCCGACGATGGGCTTACTCGCCGTGTAAAGCAAGTGTTGTCTTTTCGCACGTCAGAATCCAGACGGTTGCGTACAGCGGCGACCTATCCTCACTCTCGATTCTCGTTCCAAAACGGGCTGCGCCCTCTCGTCAGGAAACCCTTCGCAGATACTTCTCCCCCGACTGCCGTTCGCCGTGCTTTTGTTCGGGTTGATCCGAATCCTGACGGCTCCTTCTAGCCGCTGGGCACGGGCAGTGCTTCGATCCGTCGGAGCATCGCCCCAAACAACCTTTTCGTAAGATGACTCTCTGCCAGGAGCAACCAGTAGTAGCGGGCGTACTTGACCAAAAGTCCGCCGGTTTTCACCAGCCGCTGCTGCAGGCTGGTGACCGACCAGTTGCCGACTCGCTTCGGTAGTGCCCGCGCCGCACCTCCTGGGGCGTGAAGGAAAAGCATGTCTACTTGCTCCATGTTGTTCGCAAACGCCTGGGCTATCCGGAATTGAAGCGCGCCGTGCGGGAGCAAGCAGAGGCGTTTAGTCCCAAAACGATCTTGATCGAAGACAAGGCGTCGGGCACGCAACTGATCCAAGAACTGGTCAGTGAGGGAATGCACGCGATCAAGAAATACGAACCGACAAAGGACAAAACCATGCGGATGCATTCGGTCACGAGCACCATTGAAAATGGCTTTGTCCACCTGCCGGATAAGGCGGGGTGGTTGGGCGAATCCCTGCACGAACTCACCAGCTTCCCGAAAGGTAAGTGGGATGACCAGGCCGACTCTACCTCTCAGGCACTAGATTGGTTCAAACAGCAAACCACGACTCACGTGCACGGGCTCATCGAGTATTGGAAGGAAGAGGCAGAGAAAATAAAAGCAGGAAGGGTTCCTGGTTTCGGTCCGCGCTTAGGTAACCGCGGTGCATTGCTTGATGAGTGGGACCGAGGAACATGGCCATTTCGACGCTTTTGAACGGCACTTGACAAGACTGAAGCCTGCGATCAAACGCTGAACGCCTGAATGCATCAACGTGTCGGCGATCGTTCCCGGGCGATCGCTCTGCAAGAGAGTTGAAAGTTTGAACATTCCTCTGGGACTGCGGTCTCAGCGATCGGGTTCCCGGGCCTAAGAATGAGTCATCTCCTTGGCTTGCTCTTGCCATCCATCAAGAACTGAGAGCCGGGCTCTTGGTGGCCAATAAGGATGCTAATCAACCAAGCGGCAGTTTTCTTGCAACACTCGCATCTTGCGTGCAGGACTTTCCCTGTTAATTCCCTGATCGCCCTGCCACCAAGAGGGCTCAGTTTGCCAGAAATCCTTGTCGGCGACAGGTTCGTGGTAAGCTAAGCCTGCGAAGAGGGTGACATTTCCCTGGTTTTTTCCCAGCTAACGGCGGAGAAGGATTCCCTCGTGACTGCGCCCTCCGCCAGATTTTCAACGGAATCACCGGGCCGCGATTGCCTTAGTGGAGGGTATCGTTCCCCGGGCGATCTGAGGTGAGCCAAGCCGGCTCCGGCCGCAGGTGCATTCGCTCCGCTTTCGGACAAGGCGCGCACTCTTAATCCTTGCCAGATTCGGGTGATTCACTATATTTTCTTAGAGTTGCCCGTTTGTTGACGGAAAGCTGCCGGAAAACCCTGCAGGCTGCAACTGCCATCAAAAGGACTAGGTTCATCGTAACCTGAGTCGGGTGATCCCTCTTGACAACACGGGAAGAGAGGGCGTGAGGGAACAGGCTTTGGGAAAAGACTGGAATAAGAGGCGATCGAGGGGGGCGTTCATCACGGGGGCGGCCTCCGCCTTCTTCCTGGCGGTACTTTGCCTGGGCTGCGGAACTGCCAATGGGCCGGTAGCGACGCAGCGGGGGCCGTTGTACACCTTCATGAGCGACGCGCCTTTAGGCGATGTCTTAACCTTCCGTTTGGCGTTTTCCGGGATGTCGCTGGCCGTTTCGGGGAGTGCGACGAATAGGGTTGTGTTGTTTCCCACCGCCAGTCTGGCTCCCACTGTCAAGCTGAACTTCGCCTCGCTGCGGGACGTACCGAATATCTTTTATTTGACCACTGCCCCGGTGGTTTCCTACGACGGATTGTACCTAACGCTTTCGCTTAACCAGATGGTTGTGTACGATCCCACGCTCAGCCCGCCCGTGAGGACCGTCCCTATCAAGCTGCACACGAGTCCCGCGCCCCTGCCAATCCAACCCGAGTTGACGGTCACGACAACCAGTGTCCAAACGCTCAAAGTTGACTTCGATATGGTGCGGTCCATCGCAGTTGATGCGCAAGGCCAGGTCACCGGGGACGTCACTCCCCACTTTACGGTTACCCAGGTGACACCGACTTCCGCGGATGGTTTTGGCTATTTCGACAATATACTGGGTTTTGTGTCCAGCGTGACTCCCTACCCCATCGGACAAACCTTCACCGGAGCCATCGCGGTCCAGACTCTCTCGGGGACGGGCCCGCTGCTGACCGTATATCTCACCGGCCAGACGGACTTCTACGGGGTGCCCGATCTTGCTTCTTTAGAGACCGGACGCATTGTAGAAGTCGGCGCCTACATGGACTCCTCGGGGAATGTCGTCGCCCGGAACATCGAGGTGGAAGACCGCGCGTCGATTGCTGACTATCAGATTGCCTTCGTGGGCGTGGTCCTTCCTGATCCCGTCAAGGATTCCAACGGGAATGTTACCCAGTTCCAACTCTTCGTCAACCGGGAGGAGCCGGACCAGAGCAGTGCGGTCCCGCTGGACACCGTGGTCACCGTGAATGTTTCGCCCTCGACGGTGTTCCAGGTCTCTTCCCGCACGAGCAATTTTGCCAATTTCCCCTTTGATGCTGCCGCCATTGCCGTCGGCCAGGAGTTGATTGTTCATGGGGTGTACTCGACTTTTAAGGACCAACCCACGATTGTTGCCCCCACGTCGATCTACCTGAGGCTCCAGACGATGCAAGGCAAGATGCAGTCCCTCGTGCAGGTGGGGTCCGACGACAAGACGGGAGCCTTCTGGCTTGTCCCAGACGGCAAGATTCTGCAGGGCGCACCGCTCCTGGTGCTGACCAGCCAGGAAACCAATTACGTCAACGTTTTTGGTTTGGGACAGATTACCGCACTGAGCTCGCTGCTCGTGCGCGGGCTGCCCTTTTATCAGGCCACCGCAACGACGTTCAATGGCATTTCGGTGCCGGCCGGGACGATGGTCGTGGTGGCGCGCCAAGTCCACGTGCTTCAGTAGGCAGTTCAATCCCCGGGTGAAAAGAATCTTCAGATGGTGGGCAGCCGTGCGCCGCGCTTGCGGCGTGGTTTCTCTCCGGGCAGCCGGGTGAATCCCAGGTCTTTCCGGCGTCGCATCTTAGTGATGAGAATGATTTGGCCGGTGTGATAGGCGAAATGTTCGGTGACGTGCACGAGGGCTTCGAGGCCGGTGACGTGATAACCCTGGATTGTCCGCGGGCGCGTCAAGTCGGCCGGCGCGAGGTGGAAAATCACGCGGCAGGCGGCGCTAACCGTCGTCGTCAATTGGGCGAGCAGCTTGCGGCGCGGGAGAGGGCCGCAAGCGGCGAACTCCTTGTCGCGCTCGCGCCGGTCGGGCGCGCCTCCCAGCCCGGCGACGATCCACTGGCGAACGTTTCCGTTGAGATGCAGGATGAGGTTGCCGACACTGTTCGACGTGGCGTGTGGACGCCACCAAATATCCTGTGAGGACAACATTGCGAGGCACCGCGCGATACGAGGCAGATCATGTTCTTTCAGTGAATGCCGGGCGTGAGCGAGCAGGCGCTCGGCCAGGGCGCGTTCGGATCGGTTCATAATTTTATTCTCCGCCGCGTGTCGCTGATTTCCTCGGCTATCCGCTGGTTCCATTCGCGGTCTTCCCAATAAGTCAGCCAGAGATAGAAAGTGGCGTAGCTTCGCCAGCCCGTCCAGGCGCGCGCGATCTGCTCGATGCGGCGCGGCGTGGGCAGCTTGCGCAAGCCATAGAAGCGCTGAACGGCCTTCTGCAGACCCACGTCCGCCGCGGGCAGGGAATCGAGATGTCCCAAGGCGCGCAAGCCAACGTATTGCGCGGTCCAGGGGCCCACACCTTTGTGCGCGCGGAGCTTGGCGTCGGCGGCGGTGGGATCGAGCCGGCGCAGACCCTCTGTGTCAAGGCTCCCGTCCAGCACCGCGCGCGCGATGCCGATGATGTATCGGGCCTTGGGGCCGGAGATCTGCAGCCGCCGCAACTGCGCGGGCGTAGCGATGGCCAGCGCGGCGGACTCAGGAAAAGCGTAGTAGCGGTGGCCTTCGAATTCCAGATGGTTGCCGTAAGCTTCGATCAGCGCTTTCTTCACCTGGTGGGCGAAGCTGAGGTTGATCTGCTGTTCGAGGATGGCGCAAACCAGGGTTTCGAAGATTCCCGGTGACTGTGGGATTCGCATTCCGCGGAAGTGCGCGACGAGTGGGGCGAGGGCACGATCGCGCTGCGCGAGGGCGTAGAAGGGAGAAACGTCGAGCATCGTCGAGAACTGCCGTTCGACGAGACTCCGGAGTTTCTCACGGATCTCGGGCCCGTCCGGCCCGGCCAGAATGCAGACGCGCAGCGTCGCCCTGCCTTTCACCCGCTCTTCCTTCGCTCCATAGAGCACGGAGCGGCCGCCGATGTCGGCGACGCGGCGATATTCGTCTTCGACGAGGTGATCGAGCAGCGGCTCTAACTGGCGCCCGTTGAGGAGCCGCGGCGGACCGAGCACGAAGCGCAGCGTGCGCCGGAGACTGAAAGGTTCGCGAACGGGAATGAGCATCTTGGTCCGGTGCATGTCTCTTCTGAAGTGGGGTGCGCCTTGCCCTGCGCAGCCTGAGTGTTGAATTCTGCCTCGGAATCCGGCCGGCGCGCAAGCCGGGCGGAGGGAAGGAGGGCTTCCCGGAGGGCAGCCTGCGAATCAGGGAAGCATCGCGTTTTGCGGTTGCGGGTCCGACGACTTGTGTGTAACGTAATTCGAGGGAGTTTTTCGCTGCCGACGAGGCGGGTCGCGCCTCTCTCCGGCGAACGACACCGTTGGTACTGCTCGCAGGATTGCAATGACAGATTCCTCAGGAACGGCCGTGGTCAAAGACGACCATGCTCTGGTCGTGGAGGCGAAAGCGGGCAGCTACGCCGCCTTCGAAGAGCTTGTCGACCGCTACGAGCAGAAGATTTACCGCCTTGGTGCCAACATTACCGGCAACTCGGAGGATGCCGAGGATGTCCTGCAGGAAGCATTTCTGAAAGCGTTCCAGCACCTCCCGGATTTTCGTGCCGACTCGCGTTTCTATACCTGGCTGGTGCGGATCGCCGTGAACGAAGCGCTGATGAAGCTGCGCAAACGGCGATCGGACCGGTCCGTCCCTGTCGAAGACCACGTGGATGAGGACGGGGAGATCGTACCGCGCGAGTTCGCGGATTGGAAACCCAATCCCGAGCAGCAGTACGCGCAAGCGGAGATCGAGACGATCCTGCGCAACGCCGCGCAGGCGCTCCCTTCCCCCTACCGCACCGTCTTTCTTCTGCGGGACGTGGAGGACCTTTCCACGGCGGAAACCGCCGAAGTGCTGGGCTTGACGGAGGGAACAGTCAAGGCGCGACTCTTCCGTGCCCGTCTGATGCTGCGAGAAGAATTGGCCAAGGTGTTTAAGCGAGGGTGACGCTTGATTAACTGCAAGGAATGTTTGAGTCAAATCTCGAACTACCTGGATGGTGAGATCGACGCGGACTTGAAGCGCAGCCTGGAAGAACACCTCGTGTTCTGCCACAACTGCCATGTGGTCGTCGATTCAACGCGCACGACCATCGAACTCTACTGTGACGGCAAGCTCTTCCAGTTGCCCGTAGGAGTTCGCGAGCGGCTCCACGCCGCGTTGCGCCGCCGCTGCCGAGGGGACTCGCGGTAGACGTTCCGCGGCACCGGTTGGGTTTCCGGGTGAAGCGAGAGGCGCGCTGCTTGACAGCATTATCCGCCGCCTCTAGAATGGATGGTTTGCGGAGTTGAAGATTTTACTGACAGGGCAGGTCATGGAGAAAAAGAAAGCAGAACAGTACCGGAAACGCTTGGTGGCCAAACAAGAGGAACTCCTCCGCATGGTCTCCAAGTCGGAGAAAGACGGCCGGCAGGTGGACGAGGATATCACCCAGGACATCGCCGATAAGGCCGCCAACTCCTACACCAAAGAATTCCTCTTCCATCAAAGCGACGACAACCGGCGGATTCTGCAACTGGTGACCGAAGCCATGGAGCGCATCAAAGACGGCACCTACGGTCTCTGCGTGGCCTGCCAGGAAGAAGTCCAGGCCAAGCGCTTGGAAGCGGTTCCCTGGGCGCGGCATTGCATCGAGTGCCAGGAGAAACAGGAAGAAGGCCTGCTCTGATCCGGGCGGGCATGGCGAATAGCGAGGCGAGTCTTCTCCAGTTCGGGACCAACCCCGGCACGATCTCGTTCCCTCCTCCGAGAACTTGCAGGAAGTCTTTCTGCCCTGGCGTTTCCTTCTGAGTGTTCGGTATGCAAACAGGAGCTGACCTCCCCCAGCTTCACGGGGGTTTGCCAAGCGTGTTGGGATGCCCTGGAAACCTGGCGCGGGCCGGCCTGCGCAGTTTGCGGCACGCCGTTCACTGCCGACTTGGGGGCCAGCGCTACGCAGCCGCTGTGCTTTCAATGCGCGCAGGGCGAGTTTGCTTTTGATTCCGCGCGCAGCCTGGGGCTCTACCGCGGCGTCCTGCGGGCCTTGATCCTGCAATTGAAGTTTCACCGCCGGGAGAGACTCGGCGAGAGGCTCGGCGCCCGGCTCGCCGAGGTTTGGGATTCCCTCGGAGCGGCGTGCGCCGGCGGGCGCCCCCTTCTTGTTCCCGTCCCGCTTCACGGTTCGCGCGAGCGCGAGCGAGGATTCAACCAGTCGGCCTTGCTGGCGGAGGGATTGAGCCGTGCTCTGGCACGCACTCGCGGTGGTGCGGGGTTTGAAGCGCGCGCTCTGCTGCGGACGAAAGCCACTCCCCCACAGACCGGTTTGAGCCTCGCGGCCCGACGCGACAACGTTCGTGGCGCGTTTTCGGTGGCTGAGCCGGAGCGGGTTCGCGACCGCGTCGTGGTCCTCATCGACGACGTGATGACCACCGGATCGACGCTCTCTGCCTGTGCCGAGGCGCTGAAGGCGGCAGGCGCCGAGAGAGTCCTGGCCCTGACCTTGGCGCGCGCCACGCCGCAATTCCCCGATCGGCAGGCTCCGCAAGGGTTGACGATTTCGGCTGGGGGTGCTGATAATGGGTCGTGACGAGGTTTGCGCGCCCCGCTGAGGGCAAATCCGATGTCGGAGGGCAACCCACGGATGCTGCATAGTCCGGTGCTCGTGTTGAATGCCACCTACGAGCCGGTCAATGTGACGGCGGCGCGGCGGGCCATCGTTCTGGTGCTGAAAGGCGTCGCGACCACCGAAGAAGAAAACGGCAGCTTCGTTCACTCCGCGCACGTGGCGGTGCGGATTCCCTCCGTGATCCGGCTCACCGAGTTCCGCCGCATCCCCTATCAGACCCGCGCCCTTTCGCGCAAGAACATACTGATGCGTGACCGCTACACCTGCCAGTTCTGCGGCCGGGTGCTTCCGGCGGGTGAGTTGACGCTCGACCACGTCATTCCACGCTCGCGTGGCGGGCACACGGATTGGGACAACCTTGTGGCCTGCTGCCATTCCTGCAACAACCGGAAGGGTGACCGCCTGCCGGAAGAGGCGGGTCTGAAACTGATGCGTCCCCCTCGCCCCTTTACACTCCATACCAGCCGCCAGTTGATGCGCATGATGGGCAGTTCCGACGAGCGCTGGCGGAAGTATCTCTTCTATTAATCTCCTCCCAGGGCTTCTCACTGTAATGAGGATCTAGCGCAGGCTCGCAGCGATTTTTCGCGTGAGTTGGGAGACGGCCGCTGTTTTGAAATCGGGAAGGTGAACCCAGCGGCCCGTCTGGGCGGCGGCTCGCCCCTCGGTTTGGGCCGGGCAGACCTCGACGCGGATCTTCCGGAACGTAATCCCGTGAGTCAGGTCGGCAGCCGGTTCCCCCAAGCGAACCTCGCCAGGGATGAGGACTCGAAGCTTCTCCAGCAATCGCAGCCGGGCGTCGGTGGCAGTTGTGCCGAAGGCAGCGGGGAAATTCCAGAGGTCGTTCATCAACCCCTCGTCGAGCCCGCGCACCAAAAGAGCTTTGTCACCACGGCGGATAACCGCCGCGGCGAGGTATCGAAGCTCGCCGGCCCGTCGGGGACGCGGCTGGGGGAACGATTCGGGATTGCCCGTGGCGTAGCTGGCGCAAAACCTGCGTAGCGGGCAAAGGGGGCATCGCGGTGCGCGCGGCAGGCACACCGTCTGGCCGAGTTCCATCAGCGCTTGATTGAAATCGCCGGGCCGGCGTCGCGAAAGGAGGCGATCCAAGTCCTGCTCCACGGCGCGGCGGAACTGGGATTGATGCAGGTTACCGTGCAGCGCGCGAATGCGGGCAACGACGCGAGCCACGTTGCCGTCGAGGACGGCGAGCGGTTGGCCGTAGGCGAGGCTCAGCACCGCCCGTGCCGTGTAGTCGCCGACGCCGGGCAGGGAACGGGCCTCGCCGTAGATTCCGGGGAAGCGCCCCGCGAAGCGCTCCACGATGACCTGCGCGGCCTGGTGGAGATGGCGCGCCCGGCGGTAATAGCCGAGGCCGGACCACAACTCGATCACCTGTTCGAGCGGCGCCCGGGCGAGGGCGGGCAAGGTGGGGAAGGCTTTCAGAAATCGGCGGTAATAGGGGATAACCGTCGCCACCCGGGTCTGCTGAAGCATGATTTCCGAAACCCAGATGGCATAAGGGGAGCGGCGCTTGCGCCAGGGAAGAGGGCGGGCGCAGCGCCGGAACCAGTCAAGCAAGGCCCGGCGCACACGCTGGTCGGGATTGTGGCCTATCGCGTTGGGCAAGAGACTCCTCTCAACGATGCCTGAGCTGTTCAGTTCGTAGGTGGCGGCATCCGGCGAGAGCCTCTCCCCCTATTCCAATGCGAACTCCGCCGCATGGATCGACGAAGCATTGCCCGCAGCGTCCCGGGCGCGAACCTCCACACGGTAATCTCCGGCTTGGAGATTCTCCACGGGCAGAAGAATTCCCACGGGGATCAACGGGCTCCCTGCGTCCATGAAGTTATCCACCGGGACAGTGTTGGACGCATAGACCTGCTGGTTCGTCTTCCGGTCCGTGATGTTGTAAAGGATCCCAACGCGGGGAGGGTTGGGATTGGCCATGAGAGGTTCGTAAACCTCGACATAGAGGCCCACCTTCTCGTCCCGCTTGAAATGATTGTTGGGGGAGGGCGTCAATTCAGTCCCCCGGACCACCAGCGGCGTGCGTTCTTCGAGTAAAGCGGCGTCGATGCTCGCGGTGAGCTGAGAGACCGGCTGCATCTTGTTGCTCAGCGCCACGCCGCTCATGTTGAAAGTGTTTCCGTTAAAGGGCTCGATCACCAGCGGCATTTCGTACTTTCCAAATTTCTGCCCGCCGGCACTGAGTACGATCTTGAGCGTGTATTTCCCCGACGCAATGTTGAAAGTGTTCTGGTAAGTAAAGGGAGCCTTGGTGAACTCCTTCAACTCCTTCTTCTCCATATCCAGCGTGACGGCGTCACTGAAACGTGCTGCCACAGAGTTGTCCTCGCGACGCGCAATGCCTAGCACATGGACCTGGGAATGGAACTTCCCCTTGTCCTTCTCGAAAGCCAGGTTCTGGGAGGGTATTTCCAGGCTGAGGTTGACGCGCGCTACGTCGGGGCCGGTGTAGAAATACGGAACGCTCATCGAAACCGGGATCTCGCCCGGCTGAGTGCTAGCCGCCTGCTCCTCCAGAACTCTCCCTTCCGGCTTGCCGGCCAGCAAGTCCGGGCTCTTCACGTCGTAGTAGCCGTTGCGGTGACGAAGCTTTACGCCCTTACGGTCGGTCTTGACCTCGATGCGGTGATAGGCGCCGACGTGCGCCTGGCTGGGAGGGACGTAGCCGAGCACGTAGTACTCATTGAGCTCCTGAGAAATTTTGTTGAGGCCCTGCAGGAAATCGTTGGTGTTGAAGATAGTAAATCCACCCGTACCCGCTGCCAACGCGTAGAGGACCTGCTGGTTCGTGCTGATGTTGTCCATGAGAGGCGGAAGTATGGTTTGCTGCGGCGTGTTTCCGTAGCGATAAGGATTATTGTTGGGGCTGGAAGGATTGCCTGATCCGCCGCCGCCCCGCGCGCCGCCACCGGAAGCGGTCCCGCCTCCCGTGCTGCCACCGGTCCCACGGCCTCCGCCGGCACCACCACCGGTGCTGCCCCCGCCGGTCGAACCTCCGCCACCTCCGGCGCCGCCTCCTCCCCCACCGCCACCACGTGAGCCGCCTCCGCCCCCGCCGCCAACTCCACCGCCCCCACCTCCGCCGCCCGTACCTCCGGTCCCTCCACCCCCGCCGCCTGGCCGTTGAGACAAGCGGGGAAGTGTGAGCAGGTCAAGTCGTAGCGCGGCCAGCAAGGCTCCGTCGTGCGGGTAGATCGGATCGCGAAGTTCAGCTCCGGGAGGGAAACCCGGCTGCCCCGGCTGGCGAGTTGGGTCGGTGATGGTCGGTGAGGTCATCGGCGATAGTGCTTCCAGACCCCGCACATCCACCGGGTAAATGGCAACGTTGGCCTTGTTGGCGGCGTCAATGGTGGCCGTCAGCTCGGACTGCCGCTCGGCATTGAGTGGGAACCCACCGGAGAAAAGGATCAAAGTCTTGCGTCCCGGGACGGTTCGCAGGGTCTTGGCCAGGTTGCGGATGGAAAGGAGCACGCTGCGGGCCGCGAAATCCGATCGCACTTGCAGCATCGAGGGGCCGCCCAACTGCGCGACCTGCATCGTTTGGCCGGGCTCGTTGGGCTGCAAGGCCGCGAACTTGACGCCGCTGACGGCGCGCTTCAGAGTGTCTGCGCTCGCCGTGAAGCTTTGCGTGATGCGCGATGCCCCGGTGAAGTCCACCACCGCCATGAGCAGATCCGCGGCGGCGCTCTTTTCGACGAACTGCGCGGCCGCCTGCCGGGCGCGCGGCTGGTCCGACGTGCTCATCGTGGAGTTGTCGAAGAAGAGCACCAGGTAACGAGGCTGCGAGGGCGTCGGTTTCGCTTCCGAGCCGTGCGAGAAGCTGGCAATGGGAAGTTCTTTGTCGTCTTCATAGACATGGAATTCCTTCACATCGAGGTCCCGAACGTAATTTTCTTTCTTGTCGCTGGCCACCACATCCACCAGGACGAGGTTGGCTTCCGCCTGAATGACCCCTGACGCCGTAGCAGTCGGCTGTGCTGCAGTATCCTGATTCCCCGGCGGGGCGGCCGGCGCCTGAACAGGAGCATTTCCCACCATGCCCAAAGCAGCGAGGAGACCGATGACCATTACGGTGTCGCGGGGTGTGGACATCATTCACCTTCCTAAAACGCAATCTCGACCGTGCGGCTGAGGGCGGACAACTGGACGCCTTCAGAGTCGCGCACGACCTGGCGAACCATATAAGTTCCCGGGGAAACATCAAACGTGGTCTTGGAAGTGATGCCTGACTGGGCAAGTTTCGCAAGGCTCGCGTCCAGCAATTGAAACTGGACACGTTTTTCCTTGGCCATCATGTACTTCCCGTCCCGATCAAAAAGCGCCGTGACCATAGTCAGGCTATTGAGGTTTCTACCGTTCTCCTTACGGAAACGGAACAGTCCCAGATCCACACGGGTCACGACCGCAAGTTTCACTTGGGTGTCGCTTACTTTGAAGAATTGAGTGTTGACGGCGACGGGTAGTTCGTTCACGTCGTCCTGCGAGAAGATGGCCCGCTCGATTTCCTCCTTAGCCTGAGCGGCGGGGTCGCCAGGTTTCTCCGGGGCAAAGTAACCGCTGCGGGCTTGAACCGAGTACTTCTGCCGGGTATTCAGGGTGACCTTCAAGGTGTGGAACTTGCCGTCTGATTTCAGATTCTGCGGGGAAAAGGCTAACACATAGAAAAGTTCAGGGAACGAGAGGGTCCGGCGAAAGCCCTCATCGAGGTCATTGTTGTTATGAAAAAAGACGCCCCCCGTGTCAGCAGCAAGATCTCGCATCACTTCGGCCGCAAAGCCAATCCTGTCCAGGGCGAATTGGGTTTTCTTGCCTACTAGACCCATATTCTGAGTGGGGAGGGTGGATTTGTGGTCGGCACCTCCCAAGGGGGAAGCGGCATAGAGTCCTTGGGCGTCTAGCGCGTTGATAACGATGCTGGACCGCAGCGCCCGATCCGTAATATCAGCAACCGAACGTTCGGCGGTGAGCTGGAGGAACCCGGGGGAAACCAGGACGATGCTGCGTTGGCCAGGCATTATGGCCAGCCGTCTCACCAGACCCTCGAGTCCCCGGAGGACCTGCGCAGTTTCGGTCTGGAAGAAGTTCAGCTCCTGGAAAGCCTCGCTTTCCGCAATTCTCTGAGCTTCCGCCCGCGCTTGGGCTTGGTTCCCCGAGGCGACTGCAGGATTGCAGATCATGGCTTCTTCAACAGCGATCTCTATTGCATCGTGGTCGCGCATATGGACAATTTTGTAAGCTTGGAGGTCCGAGATCTCGGGACAGGAATCCTGCTGGCGAGGCACGATGGGGTGCGGAAAGAGCGCGTTCAAGGCCTCGTGCATCTTCCCGCGATCGTCCGTGAAATCCAGTTGGTGCTGGCCGGAGGCGGTGAAGATTCCCACGCGATCGCCGAGCTGGAGGGCACCGGCCAGAAAGTGTTTTGCCGCTTCCCGCGAGCGGACCAAATCTCCAATGCTGATATGGACGTCGTCGAAAAAGAGCCCCGTGTAGCGGTTGGCCACCCCTGAAGATTTTGTCCCGTCGACTTCCTCGTCCTCGTTGGGGGCCGCGACGTCTGCTGGTGACGCGCCGGCGTTCTTGGCGGAAGGGATTTCAACGGAAAAGTGGCTTATGGATTGTGGCTTGCCATTGTCGGAAACGCGGAAGTCCTCCTGCCGGAGGTTTTCCACCAGCCGACTATTTGAGTCGCGCACCACGACCCGCACGATGACCAGGTTCCGTTCCGATTGCAGACGGAAGGACGGGCTGCTTTCCTGAGATGTGATTTCCGGCGAGCCGGCTGGCTGCTGGGATCCTGCGGGGCGAGCGCTTGCCAGCAACAGCAGAGAACCGAGAAGAAGCGCGCCGATGGTGAACAGGCGGGCGACATGCGGTCGATCAGGGCCGGGGAATCGCGTATCGTGGCTTCGAGGAGCAAGCATAGCCGACAAGCACTCCATAGCGCGCGCTGAATCGCACACTGTTTGGGCCCTTGAGGCGTAGTATCCCGCCCGGTAAGTGGGAAGTCAAGGTTAGGATGAGCTCGAATACGGGAAGCAGATTGTCCGTCCGTCGGCGCGCACTGCATCAGCCCGGACAGGCAGTGGAGTGGTAGACTATTCTACCGAAATGACACAAAGTCATCCATTTTCAATGGGGCACTTTTCCACACTTTTCAGCTTGACAGGATTAGTCTACATATGTAGAGTCTCATGCGTATGAGCGCTACACTTCGATTCTCACCGCAGACCTTTGACTTGCTGGGAGCCCTTCTCGATGCCCCGGAGGAGTGGCGATACGGTTATGACTTGAGCCGCGTCACCGGGCTCAAGTCCGGGACGCTTTACCCCATCCTGATGCGCCTGGCGGATCGCCACTGGCTGGAGACTCGCTGGGAGGCGGTCGAGCCGGGCAAGCCGCCACGCCACATGTACCGCCTGACGCCCGACGGCCTCGGCCAGGCGCGACAAGCGGTCGAAGCCCGGCGGCCGCAAGCGCTCCAGCGCGCCGCCTGGAGTGGAGCGAAAGCCTGATGCCGCACACTGCCTTGCACCAATGCACTCACTGGCTTTTGCGCTTTGCCCAACGCCACGCTCCGCCGGAAGTGCGCGAGTGGGGCGACGC
>JBEKUI010000051.1:0-20202 GCA_049515175.1 Terriglobia bacterium | reverse complement strand
TCCAAAAAGTCGCCGGAATCTCTGGATCGTCATCATTCCCTTGCGCTTAGCCCTTTTCATGCCCGGCATTCTATCGCCTTTTCTTCGCCGGATCAAGCATGATATTCATACCTCGAGATTTTGATATTTATTCCCGATCTCCGGCCTACCTACTTCGCCTCCTGACTCCTGACTCCTGTTCCTCCCGTCACTCCTTTTTCCTAGCCTATCATAGAACGCTACATTCGTCAAGAGGAGCGGGGAGCGCCCTCTTCGCTCCCGGCGGCGCCGCCGGTGTCTCCGCAGCTTTCCCTGACCACCCTTGACGCAGGCGAGCCAGGGGTGGGAAATTGGTAGGAGGGGGTGTGCAAGGCAACTATGGGAATTGTCCGACTTCTGGTCATATCCGCCGTTTTTGTCATTTTCCTGGCCAGCCAGCTTTTCTGGTTTCGGCGGGTGGCGGAGTGGGGCGAGAACCTCATCCCCAACCGCAAGCTGAGGCGGGCGCTGGCGGGAGCGGGGGCGATCACCTACATCCTTCTGTTCGCCTACACGGTGGTGTGGTTCCGGTCCGGAGGGACTCCCACCCACTTCACCTTGCGCGTGGCGCTGCTCGAGGCGCCCTTCCAGTGGTGGCTGCTCGGTTCCCTGATGGGCTTCGGGTTGTTCCTTCTACTCTGGCTGGCTGACCGCCTGGTGGGTCTGGTTCGCCTGGCCGCGGGACTACTCCGCCGAGCGCTCCCCAGGCCGCAACGTCAGTCTGCCGCTGTCGCCGATGACCCGCCCTCGCCCGGGCGCCGGGCTTTTCTTGAGCAGACGGCAAAGGCCGTGAGCGCCGCGCCGTTTGTGGCGAGCGGCTACGGCCTGCTTTACGGGCGGCTGAACCTGGAGACGACTCACCCGCGCATTAAGCTGTCGCGCCTGCCTAAGGCATTTCACGGTTTCCGCATCGCCCAGCTTTCCGACATCCACGTCGGGCCGTTCATGTCTGCCGAGGAGATTCGCAAGTACGTGGCCATCGTCAACGAGACCAAAGCGGACCTGATCTTGCTGACGGGTGACTTCATCACCTGGGACGCGGATACCCAGGAGGCGGTGGTCGGCGAGCTGGCACGGCTCAAAGCCCCCTATGGGGTCTACGGATGCCTGGGCAATCATGAAAGGTGGTCGGACGCGGAAGATTCCATCACGGAACTGTTTGCCGGGCGCGGCATCGGCATGTTGCGCCAGCAGAACGTTGTCCTTCGATCCGGTGATGCAGGCTTGAACCTGATTGGCGTGGACTACCAGAGCATCCGGCGGGGCGAGCCGCGCGGGGAACCCGCGTTGCGATCCTACCTCGAGGGTGTAGAGCGGCTAATGGTGCCCGGAACGGCCAATCTCCTCATGAGCCACAACCCCAATTCCTTCGACCGCGCCGCGGAACTCGGCATCGACCTCAGCCTCGCCGGCCACACCCACGGCGGGCAGATTACGCTCGAATACATCCATCCCGCGCTCACTCCCAGCCGTTTCATTACCGACTACACCCGCGGCTGGTTCCAGAAGGGTTCCTCGCAGCTCTACGTCAACCGCGGCATCGGCACCATCGGCATTCCCATCCGCCTCGGCGCCCGGCCGGAAATCACGGTCTTCGAGCTGGCGCGCGAGGCTTAGCCTCGCTTCGGGAGAGGCAAGTCTGATGTTTCTCAGGGATGCCGGTCATACACCGGCGCATCGGTTGGGATTCCCCAGGCGGACGCGGATGTTCGGACCTACTTCTTCAAATCCTCCGGTGTATCGCTGAGCCGTCCCAGCATTTCGTAAACCTTGACGATAGCGTGGTCCACGATGCGCGAACCGGCGTCGGGCTGCACATACGTCGCAGTATTCGCCGCTCCGTATCCGCCCAGCGACGCGGCACGAATCGTGGGGAAATAACCGAGGCCGCCGTTGGCATAGCCCAGGAAGAATGCGTCCCGCACCGGGCAGCGGTTCCGCCAGTCTATTTGGAAATCCACGAACGGTTCACCGGGCATGGTCATCAGCGCGATGCGTTTGTTGATGAGCACCGTGGCGACGGGCGCGTGCAGTCCCTCGGCCTTTCGCCGGTCGAACGATTCCGCGGCCTTGGGGCCCCAGGACTTCAGAACCGCTTCCCGGAATTTCTCCGGATCCCAGCGCATGCGGAAATCCATCACCTCTTCCGCCACGTCGAGGCTTGCGTCCTGGACCACTTCAGTCTGGATGGCCTTGGCTACGCGGGCGGCTTCGCGCCCCAGGCGCTCGCCCGTCCAGTCCCGCCGGTGGACGGCATCCTGCACGAGAGGATGCACCGCGTAGTAGGGATTGATGTCACCATCGCCGCCCTGCAAGAACATCGCGAGCGGCTGGCCGTCAAAGGCCTGCTCCACGGTCCGGTCCATCACCCCCGGGTAGTCCGCCGAATACTGCAGATTGTCGGAGCCAAAGACTACGGGATGGCAGGCGTAATTCACCAGGATCGCCAGCGGCTTGCCGTCGGTGGCGTCGACGCGCAGCACCGAAACCGTCGGATCCACCGGCGACGTAGGGACCATGGTGTTGTTGCGCTCGAACCAGGTGACCGTACCATCCGGCTCGGGGCGCAAACGGTTGTGGCCGATCAGAACGCTTCCGTAACCCGTCCCAATCCGCGCCTCCACGGCGTGCTGGTGCGCATCGTCAATCGCTTTGCCGATTTTCTCAAGCACCCCCGTTTCCCAGTCCGGCGCTTCCTTGGGCGGATATTCGTCGCGAATGGAGGGTCCGGAGTGAGTGTGCGTGGCGGCCACCAGGACGTATGAAATCCCGCTACTCTGCGAGGCATGTTCGCGCAGGCGCTTGATCCATTCCTCCGCCGGAGGCCTGCCCAAATCCATCACCACCAGCGCGAACCGTTTCTCTCCCGCCTCGAGGACGAGCACGCGCGCCATGAGCGGATCCAGAACCCCGGTGGTGGTGCCCTTGCGGTTGCCGAAGCCGTACATGGTGAGCCCGGTAGGAGGAGTGATTTCCACTTTGGCTGCGCCGGCCTTGAGCCCCGCGCCGAATCCGGCCGCAGGAAACGACAACAGAAAACCGGAAATCAGAACAACCATAACGCTGCGAAGCATAAGATCCCCTCCGCGTCCATTCGCCGGCTCGCCAGAACGCTTATTCCTACTTCCACAGGCAAGTGGAAATGGAGAGCGCCGGCAGGCTGACGCGCACCGCCTGTCCGCGCCAGTTCACCTGCACCTCGGCGGGCTCGTTGCGGCTGTTCAGCAATTCAGCCACGAGGCCGCCCTCCGGAGTCTTGAACCCCAGGCAACGAATCTTCTGCGTCCCGCCCTTGGCCTCGATCCGCAGTGCCCCCGGCCGCACGAACTTGCTGAAGTGCGCCAGGTAGTAATAGAGCGCCGTGTAGGTCACCTGCTTGGTCTCGCGGTTGATAATGACCACAGGATGCTGGACGTTGGGGTCAGGATTGCCGTGGACGGGCGAGATGAGCCACGGCCCGCCCTTCTCATCAAGAACCATGTTCCAGTAAATCCACGCTGAGGTGTAAGCCTCGAGGTCGGAGAAAATCTGGTTCGCCCAGAAATCTCCATCCTCCCAATCGTAGCGCGGCAGGGGGACGTTCTTGGGCGCGTCCGCTTCGTAAGCCCAGCAGACCTCCGTCATCCAGAGCGGCAGTTCGGGATAGCGCTTGTGCAGCGCGGCCATCTTGGCGAAGTCCTTGAAATCGTAGCCGTGGTAGGGCATGACGGCCACGAGCTTTCGCGCCTCGGGGTCATCGAGCAGAATGGGATAGTTTTTGTAGGCGTCGCTGCGGTCAGGCGCTTCACTAAGCTGGATTTTCGTTTTCACGCCCTGCTTCACGAAAAGCGGCGCGACGTGATTCTTGAGCAGGTCGCGGATCTTGGTGTAGGGAATCTTCGTGTAGATGTCCGGTTCATTGAAGAGGCTGAGATAGTCGATGAATACGCCGTTCTTCTCGTACTCCTGCAGGTAGCGGAGATAATAGAGCGCCAGCGCGTCGAAGTATTTCGGGTCCACGTCCTGCTTCTCGCGGTCCTGGAGATTGGTAATCATCCAGTCCGGCGGATAGTCCATGGGCGCCTGGAGCACGAACTTGCCATACTTGCGCGCGCGCTTGATGAAAGTGATCTGCCCGTTCGGCCCCAAGTCGCGTGCGATGGAGAAGTTCTTCATCTTCACGTCGCCCGGCGTGTCATCGTAGGTGTACCACGGCCCCGCGGACATGAAATCGGTGCCGGCGAGCACCGTCTTCATCGCCGTGTAGCCCGCGCCGCGCTCGGGATCGAAGAGGGCCGCGAGAACCTTCTCCTGCTGGGCGGGCGGGAGCGCGTTGATGCAGATCAAACCCGCTTCCAGGAACGACGCGCCAAAGCCGTCCATCTTCTGCAAAGTTACCGCGTCGTCGAGCTCGACCTTCACCGCCTTGCCCGCCGCCGCTTTTTCAAAATGCAGCGCGGGCTTGGCCGCCAAGCGGTCTCCGGCCTTCGATGAGACGTAGACCTTGACCTCTTGCGCTAGCGCGGCGCCAAGGGAAGCCGTCATGAAGAGCGCAAGCATACCGAGAGTTCGTATGGAATTTCGCATGGGTTCCTCCCGTACCAAAAATGAAGCGCGAACCAGAACCTACTGCGGTAGCAGCCGACCCAGCACTTTCTGGAAGGCGCGGATGATGTCGTCCTCGTCCCGCTTCGTGAGGCAGGACGGAATCGGAATCAGAACGCTGCGCTCGAAGAGTGCATCGGCGGCGGGGCAGAGGCCTTTCTTGACTTCTGCGCCCAGGCCGGCGTTTTCCACCAACGCCCAGGGGAATCCCCGGCCATCGACGCTCGAGCGATGGACGAGGCTGACGTTGTTCGTGTAGAGGTGCAATCCCCAGTCGGTCATCACCACGTTCGAGACGCCCTGCGGGTGAGTGACGATCCCTTCCGCGCGCAGCGCCGCGCAGATATTCCGGGCCGTCGCAGCATCGGCATAGGTGGTAATCAGGAAGCAGCTCGTGTCGCCCGCCGGGTCCTGAATCTTGCGCAACTGAACGCCGGAAAACTTCTCCAGCGCTTTGCGGACGCGATATTTGCTGCGCTGCATGCTCTTGATGATGCGCGGCAGCTTCTTCAATTGCACGCGCAGGACTGCCCCGCGCAACTCATCGAGGCGATAGCCCATTCCCCACAGGCGCAGGTCGGGATCGTCAAAAATCAGACGGCCGTTCGCGTCGCGCGCGTAGCCGAGGTCGTGGCAGGCGAAGGCGCGGCGATAGAGCCGGAAGTCGTTGGTCACGATCGCACCGCCCTCGCCAGCGGTCATGTTCTTGTTCATCTGGAAACTGAAGATTCCCACATCGCCGAAGGTGCCAACTTTCTTGCCCCCAACGCTTCCGCCATTGCACTGCGCGCAATCTTCCAGCAGCCAGAGTTTGCGCTCCCGCGCCAGCTTCTGGATGGCTTTGACGTTGCCCGGCGCGCCGCTCATGTGGACCATGATGATGCCGGTGGTTTTAGGCGTGATGCGCCGCGCGACATCGGCGGGGTCGAAACAGAAGGTCGAGTCGATATCGGCGATGACGGGAATCGCGCCGTGGTTCACCACCGCGGCGAGCACCGAGACCCACATGTAAGCGGGCACGATAACTTCCTGCCCGGGTCCCACGCCGAGCGCCGAAAGCGCCGTCTGGAGCGCGCCCGTGCCGCTCGCCACGGCGATTGCATGCTTGGCGCCGTAAAACCGCGCCAGTTCCGCCTCCAGTTTTTCGACTTCCTTCTGCAGCTTCACGCCGTAGTAGCGAAACGGCGAGCGGGCCTTGAGCAGACGCACCGCCGCCTGAACCTCCTTGGCGTCCATGTGATGCACGCCGGGAAATTCCAGCGGCAGCGGCTTGGTCCGCACGGGCTTTCCCCCTTCGATCGCAAGCTTTTCTGATTTCATGGGGCACCTCAATAAACCGGATTGGCGAGGATCCTCGGGGACGCTCTGCCCGGGGAGCGTCACTATTTCTTCAAGTCTTCGGGCACGTCCGTGAGCCGGCCCAACATCTGGTAAACGCGCGTCACGGCATTATCCACGATGCGCTCGCCGGCGCCCACCTCCACCCAGGTCGTGGCGCTGGCGGCACCGTAGCCTCCCATCGCGGCGGCGCGAAGGGTGGGGAAATATCCCAGGTAGGCGTTGGTGTAACCGAGGAAAAAAGTGTTGCGCACCGGGCAACGGTCGCGCCAGTTCATCTGAAATTCGACAAACGGCTCGCCCGGCAGTGTCATCAGGGCAATGCGCTTGTTGATGAGCAGTGTGGCGACCGGCGCCAGAATCGGCTCGCGGATGTGCGGCGCGAAGTTCGCCACAAACTTCTCGCCGTAGGAAGCCAGCAGTCCCTGCTGGAACCGCTCGGCATTCCAGCGCATCCGCAAGGGGATAGTTTCTTCGAAAACCTCGATCCTCGGCCGCGCTTCGGCCTCGGTCCGAATCGCCTTGGCAACGCGCGCCGCTTCCTCGCCCAGTTGCCGCCCGGCCGCGTCGCGCTTGCCCACAGCATCTTCCTGGGCAGGGTTGGTGGCGTCGTAAGGATTGATGTCGCCGCAGGCGCCCTGCAGGAAAAAGCACACGTCCGCGCCGCCCATCGCCGCCTCGACAGTCCTTGTCATAACGCCGGGAAAGTCCGCCGAGTAGTGCAGATTTTCTGGGCCGAACACCACCGGGTGGCAGGCGTAATTGACGAGAACTGCGAGCGGCTGACCCTCCGCCGTGTCTACGCGCAGCACGGCGAGGGTGGGATCAACAGGCGAGGTCGCGACGCGCGTGGGATTGCGCCAGAGCATGGTGATCGTCCCGTCGGCGTTCGGCCGGACGCGGTTGTAGCCAATATAGGTTGAGCCGGTACCGGTGCCGAGACGGGCTTCGACGGCGCGCTGATGCGCCTCGTCGATGGCCTTCCCGATTTTTTCGACCGCAACGCTTTCCCACTCCAGCGCCGCTCCGCCGGGATATTCGTCGATGATGACCGGGCCGGAGTGCGTGTGCGTCGCCTGAACCACAACATTCGTGATCCCGCTCGACTGGCGCGCCGCCGCGCGCAACCGCTCAAGCGACGCGGGACCAAACACTCTTCCCAGATCCAACACCACGAGCGCCAGGCGCTTCTCGCCGGCCTCCAGCACCAGCACCCGCGCGTAGAGTGGATCGAGCATCCCCTGTGCAGGAGTGGTTCGCGCCGCGTATCCCCACAGAAGCTGTCCCGCGGGAGGGGTGATGTCCACCCGGACGACGCCCGCCTTGAGCCCGGCGGCGGGTGCGGACGAGGCCATCACCGCCATTCCGACCCATCCCGCAACGAGAGGCATAATCGCTCGGCGCATCGTTCCTCCTGGAAATCAACTCGTTGGGCTTTGAAGTCAGCGGGCCAGATTAACCCCAAACGCCCCGCTTGTCACTCCTCACTTGTCCCTCGTCACCGGCGTTTCACTTGTGGTACAAGTATCGAATTCCCGGGGCTGCGAGGGACTCCGTGCACTGCTGTGTTTTGCTCGATCAGGCGATCGACCGCGAAGCGATGTTTCACGGCGAGAAGAGCCGCATCGACGACGGGCGCATACTCAATGAGCTTGACACCGACTACTTCATCCGCGCGGCCTCCGGGCGTGGCTACGACTATTACGGAATCAACTACTGCCCCTTCTGCGGCCGGTCACTGGGGCGCGGATTGTGGATCGCGGAAAAGAAGAAGTAATCAAGCTATCAGCTTTCAGCCTTCAGCGACGTCTCCAGGATTAAGCAGCAAGCGGATTGCTGACCGCTGATAGCGAAGCGCTGACGGCTGGCTCACTCGAATCGGACTTCTTTCACTTGTTGGAGGGGGATGGCAAAATCGAAGACGTTTTCGTTGGCGGGATCGTATTGGTCGGTAATGCCGAGGAAGCGCGCCTCCGCCGGCTGGTTAGTGGGCATCAGGAAGCGCGCCGTCACAGCCTTTCCGTCCCGGAGGGTCACGCGCAATTTTTCGCCCTGGATTTCAATCTGGGCGAGCTTCTCGAAATCCAGCTCGTCGGCGCCCCCGCCCTCGATGAGGACGGGCAGGGTGGTTCGCGCCGGCACCGATTCGAGCAGCGAGCCGCGCCCGCCGGGCGGATAGAAATCCAGGTAGAGATCGAAGACGCGGACGGATTTTCCCGCCTGGTCCACGAGCGTCGCCGTAAAGCCGAAACGCTTCCATTTCGCCACAATCTGCTGGCGTTCTTCCGGGCCGCTCGTCGCGATCGAATAAGTTGTGGCGCCGCGGCTGAGACGAATCTTCGCCACGCGCCGTTCCTTGAGCTCGAAATGCTTGTAGAGAATGAATGAGGGATCGTCCTTGACCACGATGGCGTCACGGTGAACGATGACCTGCTTGCCCTGGGGATTGGTCTGGTAGAGCGTGTCACCACGGGCCGGGAAACCCGCGGCGATCAACAGGAGGAGCAGGACGAGCGGCTTCTTCAGCTTGAGCATAGATCAAGAATGAAAAAGCCCCGCCGAAGGGGCACCTAGCGGCGGGGCTGAGAAATTGGGAACGCGACTAAGTCTTACCCTTCTTGGTCTTCTTGAACTCTGTCTGCACCCCGCCCTGGACCGTCTGCAACATTCCCTGCGCTTCCGCCGCATACTTGCCCTGCGGGTCAAGCTTCATGTAGGTTTCCAGCGCCTCCACCGTCCCCGGCGCCGCGACGACCTTGCCGGTCTTGGGGTCCATATCGAGCTTGCCCATCAGGGCGCGGCCGCGCATGAAGAAGGCATCCGCGAAGTTGGGATCGATCTCGGTCGCCTTCCCGAAGGCCGCCGCCGCATCGTCCATCTTGCCCTGGTTGTACATCACCGCGCCGTAGTTAAAGTAATAGCGGGAGGCCTGGGAGGGATCCGCGTCCGCCGCCTTCTTGAATTCGCTGGCCGCTTCCGCGGTCTTCCCCATCTCTGCGTAAACATTGCCGAGATTATTGTGCAGCGTGGCGTCATCGGGCTTGGCCGCGATGGCCTTCTGATAATTATCGAGGGCCTTATCGTACACCTTCGCCTTCTGGTAGCTCTCGCCGAGCTTGGCGAGGATGACCGGAAGGTTCTTCTCCTTGGCCAGCGGCAAGGCCTGCTCGAACATGGCCGCCGCCTCGGCGTAACGCTTTTCGGTCATCAGAAGCTGGCCCTGTTCGAAGGTCGCTTTCAGGCCGGTGAACTGTTTCTGCTCCTTTTCCTGAGCTTCCGCTTGGCGCTTTAGCTCCGGATTGGCCTCAACCTGCTTCTGCCGATCCTCCGCCGCCCGGGCCCGCTCCTTGCCCAGGTCAAAATCGAGTGTCGTGGGGTCGCCCAAGCCAATCCGCGATTGCAGGAAGAACAGGTCGCGCCCGTTGGGATCCTGAATCGTGACCTTGTAGTTGCCGATCGGCAAGCCGATGTAAATGTACTCGCCCTTCTTGTTGGTCTTGGTCTTGTAAATCCCCTTCACGTCCTGCCGCTCGATGATGATGGGATAGCCGACCAGGGCTTCTCCCTTCTCTCCTTTCGCAGCTCCCGTCAGCCCACCCGTTTGCGCGAGCGCCGAAACGGCACTCAAAAATAGCGCTATTGCCACGACCCAACCCATTCCCGTTCGCCAACGCCACGACGACATAAATTCCTCCTCCGTTACACCCTCAACTAATTCTAGCCCTTATTGAGATGATGACACAACACCTTGGTTTGCTCTTGCGAGGGAGAAGAAATCCTACAACTCCACGCGACGCCTGGCAAGTGTTTCTCTTGCGGGGAACGGTAATTGTGTCACGTGCCGGAAGGAGTGTGCCGCGAATAGCTCGGTCGCACCGCGTATGCAATCGGATCGGCGATCCCCGCCTCTTCAAAGGCCCGCAGGCGCAAGGCGCAGCTATCACAAACTCCGCAAGCCGCCTCCTCCGCCTGATAGCACGACCAGGTCAGCTCGAATGGCGCGCCCAGTTCCGCGCCGCGGCGGATGATTTCACTCTTCCGCAAATGGATCACCGGCGTGACGATCTCGAGCCGGGTCTCGGGCTTCGTCCCGGCCACGATCACGTGATTGAAAGCCTCGTAGTATTCCCGGCGGCAGTCGGGATACCCGGAGCTGTCCTCCGCCACCGCGCCGATAAAGATCTTCTTGGCCCCCAGCACCTCACCCCAGGAAACGGCGACGGAGAGGAAATGAGCGTTTCGGAACGGCACGTAGCTGGAAGGAATCTCCTGGCGATCGAGGTTCGCCCGCTCCACGGCGATCGATGGGTCGGTAAGGCTGGAGCCACCGATCTGGCGGAGGTGGTCCACGCGGCAGACCAGCCGCTGCTCGGCGTGGTAGAAGTCGGCGAGCGCGTTGAAGGCTTGCAGTTCCCGCCGCTCCGTGCGCTGCCCATAGGCGACGTGCAACATCGCCAGCCGGTAATTCTGCGCGGCGATTGCCGTGGTCACGCAGCTATCCATGCCGCCGCTGGCCAGCACTACTGCCAATGGTTTGTCTGTCGTCCGTTGTCCGTGGTCCGTAACCATGCGTTCGCCAGTTCTCAGCCGTTAGCTCTCGACAATCGATTCTCGAAGGAAGACTTCATCGAGGGTTCTCTGCCTTCTGCCTTCTGCCTTCTGCCTTCTGCCTTCTACTCTTCACACTCCGCGCGTCGCCGGGTCCCAGATGAACTTATGGAGTTGCAGCCCCAATCGGACCTCCAGCCCGTCGCGCAGGATCCATTCCGTCAGGGTGCGCGGGTGAAGCTGGCCAAAGACCGGCGAGAAGATCACTTCCTCGACGATCTGGCGCAGCCGGTGCCGGTCCATAAACCCGAGCGCGTAACGGTAATCGTTCTCGTCCTGGACGACAAACTTGACCTGGTCTTTGGGTTCGAGCACGCGCAGGTTGTCCAGGCAGAACCTCTCACTTTCGCCACTCGCCGGGCATTTGACATCCACAATCTTCACCACGGCGGCCGACAGCTCGCCCACGAAGCGCTCGCCGCTGGTTTCGATGAGGACGCGCCGGCCCGCGGCGATCAGTTGCGCCGCCAGGGACACGACCTCTTTTTGCAGGAGGGGCTCCCCACCTGTGAATTCGACCAGTTTCCCGCCCAGCTCGCTGACTCGCCCCAACACCTCTTCAGGGGACATTTTCTGGCCCCCGGAAAAGGCATAGGCGGTATCGCACCAGTGGCAGCGCAGATTGCACCCTGTCAGGCGCACAAAGACGCAGGGCAATCCAGCGTAGGTGGATTCCCCCTGAATCGACTTGAAGATTTCCGTAATCTGCATTCGCGGCGGCGACCCTGTACGCCCCCTCATTTTACTCGATTATCGATGGTCGCCCTGAGCAACGTCAGGTGGATTCCATGTTCTATCCCAAAATGTGACAGGATTTTCCACAATTTACCTTCCGGGGCAACGCGGGGACGATTTTCCCCGGATCCGCCATCAACAATTATTGTGAATAAAATCAATCAGATAGGCAGACCCGCCGATCCTGGCGAGGGGTACGCCCTTTGGCCCTTTGCTTGCATCCAACCAGAGTGGCAAGGCGGGAGGAATGACCATGATGAGCAAAGAGGATTTGGCCCGAATCCGTGAGGAACATGAAGTCATGGACAACTGGCGGCTATTCGCTCGTCACGTCGTCGCCGAATTGCTGGAAGCCTGCGCCATTTGCGGCACGGTCCGAGATAAGGAGCACCTCGCTCGTTGCCGCTGGTGCGAAGACGTCTACTACTGCAAAGAAGGCACCTGCTCCCATCAGCATCATGTGGACGTCCATCCGGCCGTCGCCTTCTGGACGTGGTAATCACCCGGAATCGGGCGACTTCCGACTGCCTTTCACTGCTCCACCCTAAAGGACACCTTTTCTCAAGTGACCTGCAAGCTTTGGTTTGCCCACGCGACTGTCTCAAAAGGAGCGCGAGAAACTTTCGTGATGCGCCGCTAGGCCGAGGGAATGAACGTCGCTGAGGTCGTGTCCGTTTCCCAGACGGTCACGGAGCGGAGGCGGATCCCGTGCTCGCGAACCTGCGGATCCAGGCCGTCGCCGAAATACTTGGCGAGATTCTCGGCGGAAGGGTTGATTTGGTCGAAGGGTGGGATATCGTTCATGAAGCGGTGGTCAATGCGCTCCGCCAGAGCTTTGACGGCGCCGCGCAGATCGATGAAATCCATCAGCAAGCCGATGGCGTTCAGCTTCTCACCCGCCACGGCGACTCGCACCTTGTAGTTGTGCCCGTGCACGTTCTCACACTTGCCCTTGTACCCCCGCAGGGCGTGGCCTGCCGCAAAGGAGTAATCCACGCTGATTTCGTACATGCCATTCCCCTCTACGAACCTGACCTTTCATACTACCGCGATTCACGGCCGCAAAGAAGTTCTCTCCAAACCAAATGGGGCGACCGCCGAAGCCGCCCCGTTTGCCGCCACAGAGGAAGGTGAATCATTTGCCCGGAAGCGTGTACTCGCCCTCTACTTCAAACGTCTCCCCCCCTTCAGGGGTTCCCTTGCCTTTGTAAGTTCCTTCCCCTTTGAGCCCCTTCAACTTTCCCGTGCCGCCAGTAAAGCTCCACATTCCATCGTCGGCGATCACTGCGCCGTCCTTGAGCGTGACCGCGCCCTGGAAGCGCACGAAGGCTTTGTCACCACTGGCCAGTGTTGCATTGTCGTACCCCCGGATATTTGCCTTGCTGCCATGCGCGTCGACCACGATGGTCGTGAGACTGTCCTTCGCGGCGCTGCCCTCGATCTCCATTTTGCTCCAGGTGCATTTAACCTGCTGAACTCCCAGCATATGGCCCAGGTGGTCGCCGACCTCAAGCATTTGCTGTTGGTCCGGCTTGCCGCAAACCTCAGTGCCGGAGATTTTCGTTTGCGCACTGGCGGTCACGGCCAACGCGAACAGAGAAACGACTGCCCAGAGAGTCTTAAACCTCATCAGATCTCCTCCTCGAAGTGATTTGCCGATCAGATCGGCCTGTTTGGGATTAGCCCCTAACGCGACTCGGCGCGCCTCAGCATTCTCGCACAAAAGCCTTGAGGTCTTCCAGCCTCTCCGTCCGGCGGTAGTGGGGGAGACTCTCGAAGAAGACCCGGCCATAGGGCTTGCGCACGATGCGGTGATCGAGGATTACCAGCACGCCGCGGTCGGTTTCGCTGCGGATGAGGCGTCCGAATCCCTGCTTGAGCGCAATCACCGCCTCCGGCGTCTGGTAATCGGTGAAGGCGTTGCCGCCGTCTTCGTCGATCATGCGGATGCGCGCCGCGACCACGGGATCTGTGGGCACGGCAAAGGGCAGGCGGTCGATGATCACGGCGCTGAGCTGCTGCCCCTGCACGTCCACGCCCTGCCAGAAGGAACTCGTCGCGAAGAGCACGGCGTGCGGCGTATTGCGAAAGCGGTCGAGGAGCGCCGTGCGCGGCGCGCTGCCCTGCACGAGCATGGGGTAGCGGAGGCGGCGGCGCAAGCGCTCGCAGACGTCCCGCATTTGCGCGTAGGAAGTGAAAAGCACGAAGGCGCGGCCGCGCGTCGCCTTGAGAATCTGCAGGATCTCTTCGCTCGCCAACCGGGCAAAGTCCGGCTGGCGCGGGTCGGGCAGGTGGAGGGGCGTGTAGAGGAGCGCCTGCTCGCCGAAATCGAAATGCGACTCGAGGATCTTCTCCTTGGCGTTCTGAATTCCCAGCCGCCGCTTGAAGAAGTCGAAGTTCCCTCCCACGGCGAGAGTGGCGGAAGTGAGCACCACGGTATCCACCTTGTCGAGCAGGCGCTCCCGCAGCAGGGCGGAGACGTCGATGGGCGAGACTTCCGCGAAGACGCCGCGCCCGCGCCGCTCCCACCAGTAGACGAAGTTGCGCTCCTTGCTTTCCAGCACGAACTCGAAGGCCTTGTGCAGCTCCTCCGCCCGCCGCACCAGATTGTTGATCTCTTCCGGACGGTCTTTGAGCCGCGAGAGTTCCGTCGCCAGGCGGACGAAAGCGTTGAGCAGGGTGGAATAGGCTCCGCGGTGAGTTTCCAGGAATCCCTCGCGCTGTTCGAACGCCGTCCTTCCCTCCTTGGCCGGAAAAGCTTCGAAGAAGAGGTCCGACCTGTGACGCAATTCCGCCAACGCTGCCAGCACTTCGCCGCTCGCCATGGCCTTGGCGCGCAGGGTGCCTTCGGTGTCGCGCGCCAGCTCCTCGACGCGGTAGTTCGAGATCTGGATGCCGAAGTATTGCGTCGCCACGTCTTCCATCTCGTGCGCCTCGTCAAAGATCAGGGCGGCGTAATCGGGCAGCAGGCCGGCATACTCCGACTGCCGCAGGGCGAGGTCGGCGAAAAAGAGATGGTGATTGACGATGAGGATGTCGGACTGCGCCGCGCGCTGGCGCATCAGGGTGATGTAGCAGCGGTCGAACTCCTTGCACTTCTGGCCGGTGCAAGCCTCACTGCGCGCATCAATCCGCGGCCAGAGCTCGCTCGTGTCCGGCAGGTTTTCGAGCTCGGCGCGGTCGCCGCTCTCCGTGTGCTTCTCCCACTCGCGAATCTGGACGTAGAGGTCCACCTCTTCCATGCCGGAGAGCACTGGCTGTTTTTCAATATCGTAAAGCTTCTGCCGGCACAGATAGTTCTGGCGGCCCTTCATCAGCGTGGCACGAATCTCGGGGAAGAGCTTCTTGAGGAATGGAATGTCCTTGAAGAAAATCTGCTCCTGCAGGTTCTTGGTGCCGGTGGAGACCACCACGCGCTGGCCGCTGCGGATGATGGGCACAAGGTAGGCGAGCGTCTTGCCGGTGCCCGTGCCGGCCTCGACGATCAAGTGCTGGCGATTCTCCAGCGCCGCTTCCACCGCCTCCGCCATCTCGAGCTGCCCGCGGCGGTATTCGTAGGCAGGATGATGGCGCGCCAGCCAGCCGTGAGGCCCGAAGATCTTTTCGAGCGGCGGCTTTCCGGGCGGCTTTTTGAGGACAGTGGTCATAATTGATAGAACAAATCAAAAGGCAAATGGCAAGAATCAGTTGACAGTCAACAGTCGACAGTCAAGGGTAAAGCCAAACACTTTTTCGAGCGAGTGACAGGAATTTCGTCGAAGTTCCAGGCTGGATTTACATTTGCTTTTCTGACTCCTGACTTCTGTGTTCTTTCATTTGCCCTTTGACTTTTGACTTTCTTCACTTCTGCAGTGAGCCGTTGCCGGAGGAAGCGCGCCAAGCCCGGGTCCGTGCCGGAAGTCGAAATCGCGATATGCAAATCACCGCGCGTAAACGATGCCGGGACGATGAAATTTGAACCCTGGGCGCTGTCGGAAAGGTTCACGAGCGCAGCGGCGCCGGCGGCATCTTTCCGCACGGCGCGTTGGGCTGCCGGATCGTTGGTCGCGGCAAAAACCAGCACAGGCGAACGGCGGTTCGCCCTTCCACGACCCAGTTCGCCTTTTCGATATCGCCGCCACGAGACTCGAATCCTACCCGCTGCCGCGAGCCGCGCCAGCCCCGGCGTCAATTCCGGACTGATGACCCGCACGCGAGCTCCGGCGCGCAGGAGCTTGCGCACTTTACGTTCGGCCACTTTCCCGCCACCGACAACCACCGCAAGCTGCCCGCGAACGTCGAGGAAGATGGGATAATAGCGCATTGTCTTGACACGCCCTTGGCGCGGAGACTAAGTTGGTCGCTCGGGATGCGGATGCTCCCGCAAGTTTTTTCGCGGCTCCGAGAAGAGAGGATATCACAGGGAGATGGCGCTGGAGGTGCTCGCTCGGCTCTGACTCATAGCGCGCACCTGCTGGCAAAAACATTTCAGATTTGAGATTTCAGACTTGAAAATCTAAGCGGTGGCATTTTGAATTCTGAATTCTGGCTCCTGACTTCTGACTCCTGACTTCTGGCTTCTTCATGCATCTTCCCCGCATCGTCATTCTCGGCCGCCCGAACGTCGGCAAATCGACGCTCTTCAACCGCATTTGCGGGCGGCGGCGCGCCCTGGTGGGTGACGAGCCGGGCATGACGCGCGACCGTCTTTACGCGCCCGCGGAATGGCTGGGGAAGAAGTTCGAGGTGGTGGACACGGGCGGGATGATTCCCGCCGAGCAAGAGCTGATCCCCTTTGAGATTTTTCGCCAGGCGCAGGTGGCCATTGAGGAGGCGGCGCATCTCGTCCTGGTCGTGGACGCGCAGCAGGGGGTGGTCTCGCTCGATGAAGAACTCGCCGCCCTGCTGCGCAAGACGGGCAAACCCCTGGCGCTCGCCGTCAACAAGGTCGATGCCAGCCAGCATTCGCCCCTCGCCGGAGAGTTTCACCGCTTGGGCATCCGCCATCTCTTTCCGATCTCCGCTGAACACGCGTTGGGCATTGATGATCTGCTCAATCATGTGACGGCGGACATTCCCCGAACCGCCGAGGTCGAGCCGCCGCCCGGGGCGGAATCGGATGCCGGGCTGGAGTCCGCCGCGACCGAGGAAGAACCCACCATCCACGTGGCCATCATCGGCCGGCCCAACGTCGGGAAATCGACCCTGCTCAACCGGGTCCTCAACGAGGATCGCTCCATCGTCACGCCGCTGCCGGGCACGACGCGCGACGCCGTGGACGCGGAATTCGAGCACGAAGGCCAGCGCTTCCGCTTCATCGACACCGCTGGCATCCGGAGCAAAGGCAAGACCAAGCTTTTGGCCGAGAAACTGAGCGTCATCCAGGCGCGCAAGCACCTGGAGCGCGCCGACGTGGCGCTGCTCATCCTCGACGCCGTGGAAGGCGTGAACGCGCTCGATACCCACATCGGCGGCTACGCGCACGAGAGCCACCGCTCGGTGGTCATCGTGGTGAACAAGTGGGACGCGATTCAGAAAGGCCCCACGACGATGGAGGACTACGCACACAAGATCCGCGAGCGGATGAAGTATCTTGATTATGCGCCGGTGGTGTTTATCTCTGCGCTGCGGGGCCATCGGGTGACGAAGCTGCTCGCGGCCATCGTCGAAGTGGCGCACGCCCGCCGCCAGCGCATCCCCACGGCGGAGATGAACCGCTTCCTCCAGGAGGTGGATTTCGACCGCGCCACCGTCCCCGGCGGCAGGCCGTTGCGCCTCTATTACCTGACTCAGGCGGGAATCGCGCCGCCCACCTTCATCGCCTTCACCAACCGGTCCGGGAAATTCCATTTCTCTTTCGAGCGCTTCCTCGTGAACCGCATTCGCGAGCGCTTCGGATTTCTGGGAACGCCCATCGTCATCCGGGCGCGGGCCAGCAAGTAGGCTCCTGCAGGTTGCCCCACAATGTCTCTAGCCCAGCACGATAGTCCGACGAGCGGCGTTTCGACCTCGGCACCTTTGTCCCTCCGGCCCGGGATGCTATACTCGGGCCATTCCAAGCCCTTGCAGGGGCGGGGCGGTAATACGCGTAATCTTTTGATGCCCCTGAGATTAGGAGGTACAACCCATGCCATGGGAGATGGCGGTCGTGCGCCTGATCTTCATTCTGGTGCTGGCGGCCGCGTCCTTCGAGTTACAGCCTTTTCATCTTTCCTCATTGGTCTCGGGTCTTCTGGGAGCAGTTCTGGGCGTCTTCTTCGTTCTTTTCGAGCTTCGCCTGGAGCGCGCCAGTTTGAAGCGCCTTATCGGCGCCGCGGTGGGTTCCATCCTGGGGATCGCTGGCGCCCTGATGATGGGCCATTTGCTCAACCTGACGGCGATTGAGAAGAGTTCGCTGTCTTTTTTCCAGGTGATGCTGCTCCTGCTGATGACCTACGGCGGCCTGGTGCTGGGGGCCAACAAAGGTGACCTGCTCAACCTGTCGGCGCTGGGAGGGCTTTTTACTGGCGAGCGCCAGCCGAGGAAGAACTACAAGATTCTGGATACCAGTGTCATTATCGACGGCCGCATCGCGGACATCGGCGAGACAGGCTTCATCGATGGCACGATGATTATTCCGCAGTTCGTGTTGCGCGAGCTGCAATTAATCGCCGACTCGTCCGACTCGCTCAAGCGCAATCGCGGGCGGCGCGGGCTCGACATCCTGCAGCGCATGCAGAAGATGGGCACCATCACCATACAGATCGTCGAAGACGATTTCCCCGCCATCCGCGAAGTGGATATGAAGCTCATCGAGCTGGCGCGGCAGTACGAGGGGAAGGTGGTCACCAACGATTTCAATCTCAACAAGGTCGCGCAGCTTCAGGGCATCCCGGTGCTCAACGTCAACGAGCTCGCCAACGCCCTGAAGCCGGTCGTCCTGCCCGGCGAAATCATGCGCGTCTTCATTCTGAAGGAAGGCAAAGAGTACAACCAGGGCGTCGCCTATCTCGACGACGGCACGATGGTGGTGGTGGACAACGCCAAGAAGATGATCTCCAAAACCATCGACGTCTCGGTGACCAGCGTGCTCCAGACCACCGCCGGCAAGATGATTTTCGGCAAGTACGACGATCGGCAGCGCGCCGAAGTCGTGCATCAATAGGGGTTCGGCCTCCGCACTTTTTCGTCCGTGGTCAGCGGCCGCGATTCCCGCGGACCCCTGACCGCGGACGGCGGGCGCTTTTCCATGAGTGTTGTCGCCATCATTCCGGCCGCCGGCGTCGGCCTCCGCATGGGCGGAGCGACGCCCAAGCAGTTCCTTTCCCTGGAAGGCGTCCCGATTTTTGTCCACACCCTGCGCAAGTTCGTCGCCTGCGAGATCGTCGAGGAGATTATTCTGGCCCTCCGCCCCGAGGACATGGAGCGCGTAGAGGTGGAGGTGACGCGCGAGCACTTCGAGAAGACCGTCCGCCTGGTGGTGGGGGGAGCGTCGCGGCAGGAGACCGTCGGCCGCGCCCTCGCCGAGGCCCCGGCGGAGACCGAGATCGTGCTCGTCCACGACGCCGTCCGGCCGTTCATCGATCCCCACCTGATCCAGAGCGTCGCCGACGCGGCGCGCAAGAGCGGCGCGGCGATCCTGGGCATCCCCAGCGTCGATACCGTCAAGCAAGTGGAGCGGCAGATGATCCTCGCCACCATCCCGCGCGAGCGCATCGTGCTGGCGCAAACGCCCCAGGCGTTTCGCTACGAGGTCATCAAAGAAGCCTTCGACCGCGCGGACGCGGACGGCTTCATAGGCACCGATGAGGCCAGCATGGTCGAACGGTTGGGCTACAACGTGACCGTCGTCATGGGCTCCGACCGCAACATCAAGATCACCAAGCCCTCCGACCTGCCGCTGGCGCGGCTCTACATCGCGCAAGAACGCGAGCAGAGCAAGTTAAAGACGAGTAGTGAGTCGTGAATGCTGAATTCTGAATTATGAAACCCTTGGAAGTTGCTCGTCGTTCCCGTCGACATACCCGCTCGACCCTGGGACCTCCGCCGGCGCGGGGAATTCAGAATTGTTTCCGGGCTGGCATCGGCAACGACATCCACCGCCTCGCTTCCGGCCGCAAATTGATTCTGGGCGGGGTGCGCATCGCGTTCGAGAAGGGGCCGGTGGGCCACTCCGACGGCGACGCGCTCGCGCACGCCGTCTGCGACGCGTTGCTCGGCGCCGCGGCACTGGGGGACATGGGCAGGCATTTTCCGGATTCCTCCCCGAAGTGGCGAGGCGCCTCAAGCCTGCTGTTCCTGCGTCACACGCGAAAACTGCTGAAAGAGGCTGGCTATGAAATTGTGAACGTCGACGCTACGATCGGCCTGGAACGGCCGAAACTCGCTCCCCACATCCCCCTCATGCGCGCGAAAGTTGCCCGCGCCCTCGGCCTCAAGCCCGAGCAAGTCAGCGTCAAAGCCAAGACCGGCGAAGGCGTGGACGCCGTCGGCCGCGGCGAAGCCATCCGCGCCGACGCCGTGGGGCTCATTCAAATCAGACAGCACCCTTGAATCCGCTCTAACAACGCGACCATTTGCAAAGCGCCGGATGAGGATGTTACATTTGCCGTTGCAAGAGGTGTGAGGTTCGGTGAGTTTGAGTGATTACAAAACTGTCTTGTACCGCCAGGAAGACGGGTCCTGGGTTGCAGAAATCCCCGCCATTTCCGGCTGTTATGCTCTCATGCCCTCTCGCGAAGAAGCCTTGGCTGAACTCACCGATGTTTTCGCGATGATTGTCGAGGAATACCGCGAGAAAGGCATCCCGCTCCCCGCCGATACGACTGAGATCGTCCATGCCTAGGAGCCTGTCGGAGATAAGGCTTCTAAATCTTACCTTTTGCCGACTCTCGGTCTCCGAGAGTCGGATGTTGGACCTTTGACACTGGCCAGGCTGCCGGGAAGAGGAGCTTGGTAGCT
>JBEKUI010000050.1:0-28286 GCA_049515175.1 Terriglobia bacterium | reverse complement strand
GTTTCTCCCATCGACCCGCGCATTATGAGCTGGGGCGGCGTGCCGATTCACTTCCGCGACGGCTCGATCGGCGTTTTGGTGGTCACCGATTACGAGCACGAAGGCACCATCAGCGGCCGCCACTTCGGGTTGCTGAAGATCCTCGCCGGCGAAATCGCTGTGGCGATTGAAAACGCCCGGCTCTTCCAGCAAGAGCAGCGTCGGGCGAGTCACCTCATGATTTTGAATGAGATGACGCGCAAGGCGACGGCGATCCTCGACCCCCACGAAATGCTGGCGACGATTTGCCGCGGCTTGCGTGAATCGTTCGGGCTGGACCTGGCCCGCGTCGAGACCTTCGACAAGGAGAAGGAAGAACTCGTCGTCGAAGCCTACGACGGCTACGTCCCCGACATCGCGGGGCGGCGGACCAAGGTGGGACAGGGTTTTGCCGGCCTGGCGGCCGAATCGCACGAGCCTTTTCTCTCCGGCGATGTCCTGGCCAGCGACAAGTATCTGCCCTTTCAACCCGGCGTCCGCTCCGGCCTCTACATCCCCATGAAGTACCGGGACGAGTTGCTCGGGGTGCTGACCATGGAGAGCCTGCGGCCCAAGGCCTTCTCGCACCAGGACTTGCTCACGTTGCGCACTCTCGCCGATGAACTCGCCGTCGCCCTGAAAAACGCCCTGGCCTATCAGGTGGCGCAGGAACAGGCGATCACCGACAGCCTCACGAACCTGAAGACGCACCGCTTCTTTATGGAAGCGCTGGACGCGGAATGGCGCCGGTCGCCCCGTTCCGGCCGGCCGTTCTCGATCATCGTGCTGGACCTCGACGGCTTCAAGCAGGTCAACGAGCGGCAAGGCCATCTGGAAGGGGACAAAGTTCTCAATGCCGTGGCGCGCGCCATCGAAGCGCGCTGCCGCCAGTCGAACGTCGTGGCCCGCTACGGCGGGGACCAGTTTGCCGTTCTCATGCCCGACGCCAGCGCCGAAAAGGCGGAAATCCTGGCCGAGCGCCTGCGCGTGAGCCTGGGCGCCGACGCCTACCTTTCCCCCCGCAACGTAACCGCCAGCCTCGGCATTGCCACGTTCCCCGTACACGGCGTGACGCCGGAGGAAATCGTCCGCGTCGCCGAGTCCGGGATGTATCTCGCCAAGCACGAAAAGGGGAACCGGGTTCGTGTCGCCGGCGGCTCGGCGGAGCCCCCCGCGGCCGGCTGGGAACAGCACCTGCTCCAGGCTTACCTCGGCGTCGCCGTCAAGCGCATGTTCTCCACCGGCCCCGACGTGTTCAACCAGTATTTGAGCCGCTTCGAGGCCGCCACGCGTGAGGACAACCCCTCGCTTATGGACACCGTCACCGCACTCGCTTTCACCATCGATGCCAAAGACCACTACACGCAGGGTCACTCGCAGTCGGTCTCTCGCCTGGCGGCGCAGATCGGCCAGCAACTCGGTCTGACCAAGGACGAACTGGAGGAAATTCGCCTGGCGGGCATCCTGCACGACATCGGCAAGATCGGCGTCCCCGAAAGCGTGCTCAATAAACCTACCTGCCTCACCCCCGAGGAATACGAACTGGTGAAGAGTCACACGACGCTGGGCGAGCGCATCCTCGCGCCCCTCAAGGTCAAGGCCATCGAGCGCATCCGCAAGATGGTGCGCTCCCACCACGAACGCGTGGACGGCAAGGGCTACCCGGATGGGCTGGTCGGCGAAGACATCCCCCTCGGTGCGCGCATCATCACCATCGCCGATTGCTACGATACGCTCATCACCGACCGTTCCTACAAGAAAGCCTGTCCCCTCCAGGAAGCGATTGAGGAATTGCAGCGCGGGAGCGGCACCCAGTTTGATACCAAGCTCCTCGAAGCTTTCTTGCAATCTCTGACTAGCGCCGGCGCCCCAAAGCGCTCGACGATGAACTGGACGGATGTCAACTAATCCTGGGGAGCACCGGATCTCAACCTAGCGCCTTGTCTGCCTGAATGGTGGGGCTTCTGCGTGCTAAGCGAAGCGCGCGGAGCGGTAGGCGTCAATCGGGCGGGAACTCGATCCCTTCACAATTAAATCCGAAATGACCTCAGCGGTGATCGGCGCGAGCAGGATACCGTTGCGGAAGTGGCCCGTGGCGAAGAAGAGATTTGAAATCTCGCCGCGACCCAGGATGGGCAGGTGGTCGGCGGTGTCGGGCCGAAGCCCCGACCAGGCGCGGCGGAATTTCATTTCCTTGACGAAGGGCGCGAAGCGCGTCACTCCTTCGAGGATCGATTTCATGCCTTCGCCGGTCACGGCCTTTTCGAACTGCCCCCACTCGGCGGTGGTGCCGGCGACGACGCGATTCCCGGAACGCGGGACCAGATAATGATGGCCGGCGCGCACCACGTAGGGCAATTTGTGTGCGACGTCGAATTCGAGCATCTGGCCGTGGCAGGGCTGCATGGGAAGAGTGATGCCGAGCGGCTTGGTCAGCGCCGCCGACCAGCATCCCGCGGCGAGCACGAATTCGCTTGCCGTAAAGGTTCTCTCGCCCCCCATTGAGCCCGCCTCGTGGACCTTCAAGCTCTGCAGTCCCTCGCCGCGCATTTCGAAGCCGGTCACGTGGTGGTGCAAGAGGATCTGCACACCCAGGCGCGCGCAGGCCGCGGCCACGGCGACGCAGAGTTGCTCGTTGTCCAGCCAGTGGTCGCCGGGGACGAATAGGCTGTACTGGAGGGTTGGCGAAAGGCCGGGGACGCGCTGCCGAGCGGCTTCGGGAGCGAGCCGTTCGATGGGCAAGCCGATCCGCGACTGCGCAGCATAGACGGTTTCCAGTTCCTGCTTCTCGGCATCATTCGCGGCGACGAGGAGCGTGCCGTCGCGATGGTAGTCGACGTTCGCGCCACTGAGCGCGCGGACTTCCTCGATGAAGGCGGGGTAAAGGTCGCGGCTCGAGGCGCACAATTCGTAGAAGGCGTCGGGCTCGACGATCTCACCCTGCGGCGCGAGCATACCTGCGGCGGCCGAACTGGCCTCGCAGCCCGGTTCACCCCGCTCCAGAACACAAACGCGCCGCCCCGCCTGCGCCAGCCGCAGGGCGATCGCGCAGCCGATCAACCCTCCGCCGATGATGATGACGTCCGCGTTTTGTGATGTCGCCACGATTCCGAACACCTCGCCCAGCCTGACTAACCATCTTCGCAAGATCGTCGTGGCAGTCAAGGAATTTCTCTCTCGCTCCTTGGGCGGCGCGGCGGGCAGTCTGCGGATGTGCAGGGCACTGGAACGTCGCTGCGTCCGTGGCGGCCTCAAGCCACCGCGCCTTCTGTGGCATAATGGCTGTTCCACGCGGTTGCGACGTTGTTCCGAAAGGAGACGAGCGGCTTGGCCTGTCCGATTTGCGAGAAGCGTCCGCCCAAAAGATTCTGCCCGGCGAAGGGGGAAACCATCTGTGCGGTCTGCTGCGGCACGGAGCGCGAGGTGACAATCGATTGTCCCTCCGATTGCACTTACCTCCACGCCAGCCGGCAGTACGACCTGGAGCGGCGGGAAGCGGACTGGTCGAAGGTGCCCTTCGCCGACAGCAAGATTCCACCCGCCTTTGTGGTCGAGCACCAGAGCCTGCTGCTGGCGCTCTCGTATTCTCTCTGTTCATCGGCGCGCGATAACCGCCTGGTGGCGGATGTGGACGCGCTGGCCGCGCTCCAGGCTCTGGGCGAGGCTTACAAAACGCTTTCGAGCGGCCTCTACTACGAAAAGCCGCCCGACTATCGCGTGCAGCGCGAGTTGTATGACGCGCTCAAGGCGGCGATTGAGGAATTCAAGAAGCGCTTGGCGCAGCAGCCCGGAGGCGGCGCGGTGCGCGACGCGGCGATTCGCGATGCGCTCATCTTCCTCTCGCAACTCGGCACGACGCGCGCCAACGGACGCCCCAAAGGCCGCGCCTTCCTCGATTTCATGCGCTCGCAGTTCAAGCCGGAGGAATTCGCGAAGCCGGCGTCAAATATTGTGATCTTGCGGTAAACAACTGGGAAAAAACGGAAGTAGAAAATAGGAAGTAGGAAGTAACGATCAGGACATAGTAGGTCTGCTGGCTTTCGGTCTTTAACTGGCAACTCTTAACTGTCGACTGTCAACTGTTGACTGTCGACTGTTCTCTCATGAGCCAAGTCGAGCAAGTTCGCGCTGCGGCTGACATCGTCAAGATCGTGGGCGACTACGTCAAGCTGCGCAAGACGGGCGCCAACTTCGTGGGCCTCTGCCCCTTCCACCAGGAGAAGACCCCTTCCTTCGCGGTCCACCCGGTCAAGCAGATCTTCCATTGTTTCGGCTGCGGGGTGGGCGGCGACGTCTTCAAATTCGTCATGCTCATCGACAGCCTCCCGTTCCCGGAGGCGCTGCGCCGGGTGGCGGAGAAGGTCGGCGTGCGGCTGGCCGACCGCGACTTTGACGACGTGTCGGACGCGAACGCACGCGAGCGCGCGACGCTGCTCAAGATCCACGAAGCGGCCACGAAGTTTTACGCCGCGCAGCTGGGCGCGACGGCGGAGGGCCGTGCCGCCCGCGCCTACCTTGCCGACCGCGGGTTGAGCGACGAAGTCGTGGGCAAATTTCGCCTCGGCTACGCGCCCTCCGACGGCCAGGGGCTGACGCGCGCGCTGCTTGATGCGCAGTTCGCGGCCGAAGCGCTCGAGAAGAGCGGCCTCGTGCTGTCCGCCTCAGGCGGAGAAGGCCGGCGCCACTTCGACCGCTTCCGGCGTCGCATCATCTTTCCCATCGCGAACGAATCGGGCAAGGTGGTGGCGTTTGGCGGGCGGGCCCTGGGCGACGACCAGCCCAAATATTTGAACTCGCCGGAAACGCCCATCTACACCAAGAGCCGGCTGCTCTACCATCTCGACCGCGCGGGCAGCGCCATTCGCCGGCTCGACTACGCGATCCTCGTCGAGGGCTACATGGACTGCATCGCGGTGGCTTCGGCGGGCATCGAAAACGTCGTTGCCAGTTGCGGGACGAGTTTGACGGAGAGCCAGATTCGCCTCCTCAGCCGCTCCTCGCGCCGCGTGGTGGTGAACTACGATCCTGACTCCGCCGGCATGGCGGCGACGGAGCGCTCTCTGACCCTGCTGCTGGAGGAAGGGTTCGAAGCGAAGGTGTTGGCGCTGCCGGGTGGCCTCGATCCCGACTCCTTTATCCGCCGCCAGGGCGTGGCGGCTTACCGCGAGTTGCTGGGCGCCGCACCCACCTATCTCGACTACCTCACCGAGCGCGCCGCCGCCAAGCATGACCTCTCGCGCCCGGAAGGGAAGATCGCTGCCGCCAACGCCGTGATGGGCTACCTGGCGCGCGTGCCCAACCCCCTGCTGCGCTCCGAGCTCGCCAACCGCCTCGCCGAGCGCCTGCGCGTGGACGATCGCCTGCTCCGCGACGAGTTGAAGCGCGCCGCGGCGGAAAGCCGAGGGGAATTGCAAGTAAAGCCGGAAACCACCACTCCCAAACCCACCGTCGCCGAGCGGCAGCTTCTGCGCGCAGTCTTGGAAAGCGTAGAACTGGCGGACGAAGTTCTGCCGGTGATCGTGGCGGAGAAGCTCGGCGAAGGGCTGGTGACCGAGACGCTTTTCCGGCGGCTGGCGGAAGCGCGCCAGCAGGGCGAGAAGCTGGAAGTGTCGCGCCTGGAAGAATGGGCGGGAGAAAAGGGGCAGCGGATCGCCTACTCGAGTCTGTTCGATGCCGGGGAAGCGCCCGGGCGTGAGGAAGCGGCCGCCTGCCTGACGGCCCTCCGCAGGAGGCGAATCGAAAGAGAACGCAACCAGTTGCAGGCGGCCATCGCAGCCGCTGAGCGCGACAAAAATACCGAACAGCTGACCCGCCTGCTCCAGGATAAGGCCAAACTCTTAAAGGAGTTGGCCGCGCTCGGCCGCTCCTAAGGAAAATCTTCCCGAACTCCTAACCGAATCGTGTATAATTACATCCAATTCATAGGTGCTGTCGGAGTGAGGTTTGACCTGAGACAGCCGGAAGGACGCTGGACGCAACGCCGCCCACCAGAGGTGGAGTGTTGCGTTAACTTGTTTCTAGCCGTCCCGTCACATTCGTCGCTCACCCTGGGGGTCCCATCCTTTGGCCTTTGACGAGAAGTTTGATCAACTCAACAAGCTCATCAGCATGGGGAAGCAGAAGGGTTATCTGCTTTATGACGAGGTCAACGAGCTCCTGCCCTCCGACATGCACTCCGCCGAGGACCTCGACGACCTGCTCTCCATGTTCGACAACGCCGGCATCGAGGTGCTGGAATCGCCGCGCGCCAAAGCCGCCGAGAAGATGGCCCTCGACAAGGTGGACGAGGCGGGGGGCGAAGAGGGCGGGGAAGACGTCGATCTCGACCTCACCCCCGGGGCCCTCGACAAGACCAACGACCCGGTACGCATGTACCTGCGCGAAATGGGGACCGTTCCCCTGCTGACGCGCGAGGGGGAAGTGGAGATCGCCAAGCGCATCGAGCGCGGGCAGATTCACGTCCTCAAGGCCCTGTCGCGCTCGCCCGTGGTGGTCAACGAGCTCTATCACATTCGCGAGGAGATTCAGAAGGGGCGCAAGTCGATCAAGGAAGTCGTCACCTTCAGCGAGGACGACCTCACCGAAGACGGCGTCGAAGACCACATCAAGGAATTCATTGCCCAGGTGGACGAGCTCGAGCGGCTCAACAAGCGCCTGGGGCAGCTGCGCGCGAAGCTCGCCTCCATCCCGCGCACCAAGCGCCCGCGCGAGTACAAGCGCTACTCCTGGGCCGTCGCGCGGCACTGGATTCTGACCTCCAAGCTGATCCGCTCCATCGATTTCACTCATCTCGAGCGCAAGCGGCTGATCGAAAAAATCCGCCTGGCCTTCGGCGTGGTGCGGCCCATTGACCGGGAAGTCAGCAAGCTGGAGAAGAAGCGCGAGGCTTCGCGCAACAATGGCCACAAGGAGCAGCGTAAGGAACTCCGCCAGCTCCGCGCCCGCCTCAGCGAGGTCGAGGAGGAGACGGGGGTACGGGCCACCGACCTCAAGCGCACCTACCAGACGATCATCAGCGGCGAGCAGGAGGCCGAGGCCGCCAAGAGCGAGCTCATCGAGGCCAACCTCCGGCTGGTCGTTTCCATCGCCAAGAAGTACACCAACCGCGGCCTTCAGTTTCTGGATTTAATCCAAGAAGGTAATATCGGATTGATGAAGGCCGTGGACAAGTTTGAGTACCGGCGCGGCTACAAGTTCTCGACTTACGCGACCTGGTGGATCCGCCAGGCCATCACCCGCGCCATCGCCGATCAGGCGCGCACCATCCGCATCCCGGTGCACATGATCGAGACGATCAACAAGCTCATCCGCACCTCGCGGCAGCTCGTGCAGGAGTTCGGCCGCGAGCCGACCTCGGACGAGATCGCCAAGCGCATGGAGATCCCGGTCATCAAGGTCCGCAAGGTGATGAAGATCGCGCAGGAGCCCATCTCGCTCGAGACTCCCATCGGCGAGGAGGAAGATTCTCACCTCGGCGATTTCATCGAGGACCGCGGCGTGATCTCGCCCGCCGAGGCGGTCATCAACATCAACCTCAAAGAGCAGACCGAATCGGTGCTCAAGACCCTGACCCCGCGGGAAGAGAAAGTCATCAAGATGCGCTTTGGCCTGGATGACGGCAGCGAGCACACTCTGGAAGAGGTCGGGCAGAGCTTCGCGGTCACCCGCGAGCGCATCCGCCAGATCGAAGCCAAAGCACTGCGCAAGCTGCGCCACCCCTCGCGGAGCCGCAAACTGCGCGCCTTCCTGGACGCCACGGCGAGCGAATAGACTGTGAAGCAGTGCCCCTTCTGCGGTGTCTATAACGAGGACTTCGCCGCCGAGTGCACCAAGTGCAGCGCGCGTCTGGTCGTCCTTCCTGCCCATCTCACCAACCCCCACCACTTCGGGCCCGAGAAGGCCCACGAGATTCGCAGCAAGGCCCTCTCCGTCCTGGTTCTGGGGCTGATGATCAAAGTCTATTGGGGCGGCTACGGCCCCTGGGCGGTCATCGACGTGCCGGTGCTTTCTGATGATCAAAGTCTATTGGGGCGGCTACGGCCCCTGGGCGGTCATCGACGTGCCGGTGCTTTCCGATATTCGCCCGTGGCTCGAACCCCTGCTGCTCTATGGCGGCGCACTCGGCTACGTTGTGGGCTGGGTGCTGAATTGGGTCTGATCTCCTCCGCGCCGTTGTCGCGGCGGTCTGCGACCGCCGAATTGGTCCTCGCAAGAGCATTCGGCGCTCAGAGAGCGCTGCTCACGCGGCCTCCGGCGCCCTTTCCTGCCTGACTCACTTCTGCTAATCTCGGTAGCCTTCTCGCGGACGCGCGCGGGGCGGAGGGCGCACTTCATGGAATACCGCACTCTGGGGAAGACGGGCCTGCGGGTTTCCGCGCTCGGGCTGGGCGGGGCGTCGCTGGGCGGCGTCTATGGCCCGGTGGACGAAGCGGCGGCGATTCGCGCCGTCCACACGGCCTTCGATCTTGGTGTCAACTACGTCGATACTTCTCCCTATTATGGCCTGACGCGCGCGGAAGAGGTGCTGGGCAAGGCATTGAAGGGCATCGCGCGCGACCGCTATTATCTCGCCACCAAGGTCGGCCGCTACGGTGTGGACGAATTCGATTTTTCCGCCGCGCGCACGCGGGCGAGCGTGGAAGAGAGCCTGCGGCGACTGGGCGTCGATTACGTCGACGTGATTCAGGCGCACGACATCGAGTTTGGCTCGCTCGACCAGGTCGTGGAGGAGACGCTCCCCGCGCTGCGCGAAGTCCAGCGCCAGGGTAAGGCGCGCTTCATCGGCATTACCGGATTTCCACTCAAGATTTTCCGCACCGTCCTTGACCGCGCGGAAGCCGACACGATTCTTACCTACTGCCACTACACGCTCTGGGATACTTCGGCGGCGCAGTTGCTGCCTTACCTCGAAGCGAAGCGCATGGGCGCGATCAACGCTTCGGCGCTGGGGATGGGGCTGCTCTCGAACCATGGCCCGCAGGCCTGGCACCCCGCCGGCGAGGAAATCAAAACCACCTGCGCCCGGGCCGTCGCCCACGCCCGCGCGCGCGGTGCGGACGCGGCCACGCTCGCCGTGCAGTTTGCGGTCGCCGAAGCGCGATTTCACACCACGCTAGTCGGCACCGCCAGCGCCGAGGAAATCCGACGCAACGTCGAGGCCATCGAATCACCCCTCGACGCGAGCCTGCTCGAAGCGGTGCAGGCGATCCTCGCTCCCATCCGTAACCAGTCCTGGCCGGTGGGCCGGCCGGAGAATTCCTGAGCTTTCCAGAGGGCTGCGGCACACGATGATGAGAATCGACGCCCATCAGCATTTCTGGTCGTACAACGCGCGCGATTACGGCTGGATGGGGCCGGGGCTGGAATCGCTGCGGCGCGATTGCCTGCCGCCCGAGCTCGCGCCGCTGCTCAGAGCTGCCGGGATCGACGGCACGGTCGCCGTGCAGGCGCGGCAGACGGTGGAAGAGAGCGACGCGCTGCTCGATCTCGCTGACCAGCACGATTTCATTTTCGGCGTGGTGGGCTGGGTGGACCTGTGCAGCGCGCGCGTCGAGGAGGACTTGGCGCGGCTGGCGCGCCACCCGAAGTTCCGCGGCGTGCGCCACATCCTGCAGGACGAGCCGGACGACCGCTTCATGCTGCGCGAATATTTTCGGCGCGGGCTCGGCCAGCTCCAGAAATTCGGGCTGACCTACGATCTTCTGCTCTTCCCGCGGCATCTGCCCGTGGCCTGCGAGCTCGTCGCGGGCTTTCCCCATCAACCTTTCGTGCTCGACCACCTCGCGAAGCCGTCCATCAAAGACCGCCGGCTCGAACCCTGGGCGAGCGACCTCCGGCGGCTCGCGGCATTTCCGAACGTTTCCTGCAAGATCTCGGGCATGGTCACGGAAGCCGATTGGCAGCGCTGGAAGGCGAGGGACTTCACGCCGTATTTGGACGTGGTCTTCGAATGCTTCGGCAGCGGGCGGCTGATGGTGGGTTCGGACTGGCCGGTCGCCACGCTGACGGCTTCCTACGCGCAGGTCATGCAAATCGCCGGCGATTACCTCGCCCGGCTCTCCCCGAATGAACAGGCCGCCGTGTGGGGCGCGAACGCAGCGCGATTCTACGGACTCGGCGAATAGCGCGGCGCTTGGGAAGGATCTCGGTTTCCTGTCGCGAAAGAACGACCGCCATGGTCATTGGACTCCGGCGCGGCGAGCGCCTCCCGGTGTTCGCCGCCCGGGATCATTCCTTCGCCTGGAGGAAACTCACCAGTTGCCAAAGTTGCTGGTCAGGAAGATTAGACCAGGAGGGCATTCCATCTTTCAGATTGCCGTTCCGAAGGAACCAGAATAACGTTCCCGGCGCCGCGCTCTGGATAGGAGGCGCATGAAGGTTGGGCGCTTTGCCGTGCCCCTTTCCGTCGGCGCCGTGGCACTGAGCGCAATGGCGGTCGAAGAGTAGGTTGCCTGCCTGAGCTGATTCCGGACGGCCCTCGTAAGGGTTCTTCCAAGAGCGCGCCGCAACGGGCGCGTGCGCCAGTTCCGACTGCGGCTCTGCCGCCTTCTTCGGGTCCTTCGCGCCGCCCACGGCCAGGGCGGCGAAGAAGCAGGTGAGACCAATTAGAATTGCGATGCCGTGACGCATATTTTTTCCTTTTCTGGCGCGGGCCGGATGGATCCCGGTGCGCGGTTAGCGAAACATTTGCCCCAATCGGCGGTTCATCCCCGCGAACTCGTAAGAAATACCGAAACGCACCAGCGCGCGGGCACTGCCTTCGGTGAGGCCGAAGGCGGGAGAGAGCCGCAGCGTCGTTCCGTTCCTCAGCTCCCAGGAGACGACGGGTGCGAGGTATTGAGACGTGTCTTTCAGGCCGAAGCTGTGCCAGTCACCCAGGCCTCCGAACATTTCGAAGCCGGCGCGAAAATTCTCGCGGCAGAAGTTGCAGGGCTTGGGTGAGGCTTCCAATGCCAACGGACGGTTCACCCCGAAGGCGTAGCCAAATTCCCACGGCGCGTTCGCCAGGTTCTTCTCGGCGATGAAGTTTTCGGCGATGTTCCAGCCTTTGTAGTTGCTGGAGAGAATCAGCTTGGTTTCGGTTTCGCGCTCCTTTTCGAGACGCGTTTCGTGATTGGGGTCAGCCCAATCACCTTCCACGTCATGTCCCACGATCTCCTTCAGGCTTTTGTCCGCGCCGTTGATGTCTTCGAATTCGACGTAAAGGACCGGGTTGATCCAATGCTCGCGCATCAGGGGGCGGAGGCGGTTCTCCCACCGCCAGCCGGTAAAAATCGTGCTGTCGTGGCGCGTCGTCTGGCTGTCGAGATAGAACTCGGTGGTCCACCAGGCCTTGATGCCGTACTCAATTTCCGTCGTCGATCCGACGAAGCCGTTGGCCGTCTTGGGAAGCCCGATTACGGGATTGAAGGAGATTTCCAGATTGCCCGGCTCCTCCATCTGGTGGTCGTAGGTGACGAAGTAGGGCCCTTCTCCAGCATGCAGTGAGGCCGGAACGAGCGCCAGAAGGCCGAGCAGGGAAGCGGCGAGCGCGCGGCGCCGGGGAGCGTTCGCCATTCGTTTACAATTGCAAATAAGTTGCATATATCCTCCGAAAAGGACCTGCCGATTCAATAGATAACGGCGAAATCGATGCAATATCGCGAAGGCTTCGGGTCATCTCAGTTGCAAGTTACTTGCAACTAATCATGGCCATCCTAAGGTTCTGCGGCCACCCCTGTCAAGGACTGAAGCAGCGAACGGTAAGCGGGCGGGTCTTAACGGCAAGGCGGGCCATTGAAATGGGAAGAAGCCCGGCGGCCGATGCTTGCCCCGAGGCGGGCAAGCTGATATCGTCGCTCTTGAAAATCAAACCTCGAGTTCACCGGATCAATCCCTTGAGGAGGAATTCCCATGAGTGAAGCTCAAGGCGCCGTTCCGGCCGTCCCGGCCGGCGAGCCGGCACTATCTTTCTGGTCGCGGTGGGTGGGAGTCTATTTTTCGCCCCGAGCGGCATTTGCGGACATCGCCCGCAAACCCGACTTCATTCTTCCCCTGGTAGTCTCGGTGGTTTCCGCCCTGGCTTTGACGAAGACGCTACTCGCCAAGGTGGGCATGGCGCGCCTGATTCGCATGTCCATTGAGCAGAGCGGGCGCAACATGACGGCGGAGCAGATCGACCAGGCGGTGCGGGGCGGCGAGACCATCGGGCTGGTGATGGCGCACGTGGGAGCCATCCTCGGCAGCCCGATCTTTCTCCTGATCGTCGCCGCGCTGGGGCTGGCCATCGTCAACGCGATTTTCGGCGGCCAGATCAATTTCCGGACCTCGTTCGCCGTGGCCTGTTACGTCCACCTGATTGGCGTGCTGGGCGTGCTGATGGGCCTGCCCCTGATTCTCTTTGGCGGCCTCGAACACTTCAATCCTCAGAATCCCATCCCGTCGAATATCGGTTTCTTCCTCAATCCCCTGGAGACCTCCAAACCGCTGATGGCGGTGGCGGGATCGCTCGATATTTTCAGCTTCTGGATGATCGCCCTGCTGGGAGTGGGTTATTCGGCGGCGGCGGGCGGCAAGATCAAAGCCCTCTCCATCAGCGCGATTTACTTCGGCTTGTGGCTGGTTATCGTGCTGGGCAAGGTCGGCCTGGCGGTCATTTCCTGACCCTCGGGGCTGCGCCACGCGCCACCTATTCACAACCTGAAAAGGCGCAGAGTTACAAACCGACCCTGAACTACCACGCTGCCAACAATGAAGGCCTAATTGACATTGTGCCCGAACATATGTAGAAGAGATGGGCAATCCCCACATCAACGAGGAGGGTTACCATGAACAAGATTCGGTTGCTGGCTGTGTGCGTTGTGTTTGTTGCCCTGCTGCTTGTGACAGGGACGAGCGTAAGGGCACAGGACTTGGTGAAAGTCGCACCCAAGAATTGCACGGTGGTGCTGGACAACGCCCAGGTGCGCGTGATCCGAGTTGTGCTGAAGCCGGGAGATAAGCTGGAGATGCACTCGCATCCCGCCCATATCGTCTATTCCCTCACCGAAGGGAAAGCGAAGTACACTTCCGCTGATGGCAAGACAGAGGAGCGTGACGTCAAGGCCGGTCAAGCAGTCTGGTCAGACGGTGCAACGCACAGCACTGAAAACGTCGGAACCACGGAAAGCCGAGCTCTGGTTGTCGAGTTGAAGAAGTAGAGGGTGTCATCCCAGGGCGCTGCCAACTGACTTTAAAGGATAAAGGAGAGGCCGGGTCGCGGCTTCAATGAGCCGTCCGGCCATTTCCCTGGGTGCCAGCCTGCTCCGAAGAATCAGCGAGACATCACTTCTTGAAGGTTGGGAACGCGGGTGGCGCTGATATCGCGGTTTGATGTTTGCGATTCGTCGAAATGGGAAAGCCCACGGTCAGAATCCGTCGGCTGACGGACTCAGCATGACACGTGGCCCCGGCGCATGTCGCCTGTTTCTGGGGCGAGGCCCTAGTGGCGACTGCTGCTCGAGCTGTGGCCGCCGGTTGACGTCCCGCCGCTGGTGCTGGTGCCGACGGACGCGCCACCGGAGAAGCCGCCCCCGCCACTGCGAGCCGCACCCGCGGACCCTGCGCCCATATTCCCGCCACCAACGCGCGAGTCGCCAACAGCATGGCCGTGCGGCAGAACGGTTGGGGCAGGACGGTCGAACCCGCGCGGCGAGGCCGACCCGCGTGGCGCCATGCGACCGCGGCCAGCCTCAAATCCACCGGAACCGCGGAACGCCGCGCTGCCCGCGCCATTCACTCGGAAGCGTCCGCCCAGGGTGTCACCCATTCGCGCGCGCAGCGGCTGCGGCTTGGGTCCCGAATGGTTCCAGTTGAGAAACGCTCGCTCGGCGGCGGCATTGCCTCCCATGAGGACGGTTGCCGGAGCGGGAGTAAAGCGTGCCCAACCACGTCCCGAGGCCGCGGCCTGGCTTGCGATCATGCCTCTGCCCGGCAGTACGACATCGCCTTCCAGCCGGGTCCCCGACATCGTCGCCAGCGAAGTCGGCTGGATCGGCAGCGTGCGCACCACCGTGCCCTCTCGGGCGTTGACGGAAATCATGCTCTGGGCGTCGACCCTCTGGCCGTTCTGGAAGGCGGTCGTGGGGAGAGCCGTCACCGCATTGATCCTCGGCCGGGATACTGGGCCGGCGGGTCTCCAGCCGACCCATCCCGGTCCCATATACCAGTTGACCATCGCCGGCGACCAGGAGCCGAAAGTCGTAGGCATCCAGAACCACCCGAAGAACGGGTCGAAGTTCCAGAGTCCGTAGTGATAAGGCAGCCAGCCCCAGGGCTCGGAGGAGATCCACGTCCAGCCGAAGCCCGGGTACGAGTTCCACATGCCCATCGAATAGGGCGACCAGCCCATCGAGGCATACGGCGCCCAGCCGGTGCCATAGCCGGGGAAATACGCCCAGTCACCGTAAGCGCCCAGATCGCTCCAGCCGTACATCCCGCCGTGCGAGCGGACGGCCTGGTCTTTCAGCGAGAGTTGGGCTTGCGTGTCGCGCGCCCCTGTCCACTTGTCCCAGGAGTCCTTGTCGATGCCCTGACGGATGTTGAATGCTTCCTGGGTCCCGGCGGTGTATTCGAGGACTTTGTCTTTGCCGAGCTTGGTTTTGCCGGCGGCCGCCGCGACTTCCACCGAGCCGTTAAAGACCTCGACGCGCACCTGGCCATCCCGGAGATCCGTCCGGAAGATGCTCTTGCCGTCTGTAGCGATCGTGGCGTCGGCAACCTTGACGGTATAGACGTCGTCATGCTCGGGCATGAAGTGGAACGTTCCGTAACCCTGCTCGAAGGTAAGACGGTTCAGCTTGTTGCCGTCGGCATCGATGGCCAGTTGGTCGAATGTGATTTGGGAGAGCTCGCCCAGGCGGGCCGTCGAGCCGTTCTCGAATTCCACTTCGGCAAAGCTGCCTTCAGAGGTCGAAACCTTGAAACCCTCTTGAAGGGGCGTGTTCACCGACGCCTTCGCCCACTCCGTCGAGCCCGGCCGCTGGACGGCCACCGTCCCGCTCAAATAGCTCAGGCGCACCACGCGCACGTGCGAGAGGCCTTCCTCGGCCAGGAGCGATACAGGGAGAAAGAGCAGCCCCGCAAACAGAATCGGGAGATAATGCCCCCATCGAGAGCGTTTCATGGCTGGCCTCCTGGCACGGAAAGGGAAAACCCCACCTGTCCCTTATACCTTAGATGTGAAGTGGATGCAAAGCGTTGCCGGGTGTTTAAATATGGCACCCGCGAAAGGATCGCCTGCCTGGATCGCACACATCCCACCTAACGCCCGTCGGCTGGCGGGTATGCGCGACCGGCGAAACTCTGTGCTGCCTGCTCAGTCCCCCTCTAACTCGGATTCTCCCTCGATCCCCAAATCCGAAGGTTTGTATAGGCGTCCTTTCTGGAATACAAATTGTTCCGGGTTGCGTTCAGCCACCAAGACCAAGAGCTCATCGAGAAACGAGTCCAAAGAAATCATCTCTTGGGGGTTACCTGCTTCAAAGAGCTCGTAGCTCGGAGGTTCGGAGCCGTAGAGGCCTACACTCAAGTATTCAAACTTTGCCTCCTCGTTGCGATGCCCGGCCCTTCGATTAAAGATCTTGAAAAGCTGGTGCGCTCGGTCAAAGGTTGATATTCGCGCCTGCCCAACGTCGTCGTTTCCTGCGTCTTTGTAAAGGAAGAAGAGGCCACCTACCACCGCGTAGGGAAAGCGCTTGTGTAAAGTCGTTACTTCAAAAGCCAAATCGGCTTTCCGATTGTGGAGATGCTTCTGGTAATTGCGAGTCTTCGAGTCAGGGAACGAAATCGTTTTGATCGAAATCGCGAGCACCAGCCCAGCTCGTTCTGTGGCGCATGTCACGTCAACTTGCTTGTCGCCGAGTCCCCCCGCAATCCTTTTTTCGACGCCCTGGCTCTTCTTCGAACTAAGGCTCGGAGCTACGCCCTTAAGACCTCGACCCCGCAACTCGGAGGCGACCGCTAAGGCCAATTCCTTGGACACAAGCTCCGAGTAGTGTTTCTTCTCGGCTCTACTGGCGTCGAGGCTCGGTCTGGGTCCCGCGTGCTTAATTGCTGCTCGAAGTGGCAATTCTCTTCCTCCTTTGTTCTCGGACCTCTGCGAGACCATTTCTTAGGACCTGGATTTGGTCCCAATTCAACCCGAGAACCTCACGCAAAACCAAATCGTCTGCCATTTCGATGGCGGAATTCATGGAATTGGACCTGACAAAATAGTCCATCTCTTCGAATTGAGTCTCGCTGAACTTGAGCAAGTCCGGGCGAAAGGTCAACGTGCGCGCGGCTTCGGAGGGTTTATTTAACATAGGCGTTGGAAAGAACGACTCGTCGCTTCATAGGAAAAGTATCCCATGTTGGGTTATTTGGGTCAAATGGGTAATTATCAAGCCGTGTCCCGGTCTTCTCACTACGACTCATATAAGCTGTTTCTGGCGATGCTCAGAGAGCTTCGGCATGAGAAGGGAGTGACCCAGGAGGCTCTGGCCGAACTATTGGGCAAGCCCCAGAGCTATGTGAGCAAATATGAACTTGGAGAGCGGCGGATCGACGTTGTGGAAACGTTTGAAGTTTGCCGTGCTCTCAATGCCGATTTTGTTGCCTTTGTCCAACAATTGATCAAGAGGATCGAATCCGAAGGAGGCGGGAACATTGCGAGTCCGCGCAAGAGCCGTCAAGGCCGACGCTCCGACAACAAGTAACACTACCGCCCGCCGGGCCGCAGAAATCTTGGTCCAGAAAGATTTGGGGTATGTCATTCCCACTGGAAAGCAGAAGAAAAACTTGGCCGTCGCGTTCGTCAAGCGGGACATGATTGTTTATGGGAAGGCATTCGACATCGTCAGACTATCAGTGCCGGTCGATCTAAACTATGTAGAAGAGATTGAACGACACCTCGAACATGTCACGCTGTATGAAATTAAATCGACGGCCAAGGGGGTTAGGCGTGCATTCGAAGGGCACTTTTTCAGTCTGACAGCAGCTGAATTGCTTGTTTCTCAGAGCCTTAAGAGCCAGTTCAAGTTCGTTTTCGTCAACATAAACACAGGGGATCATCTTGAGTTAAGCCTGTCGCAGATGTTTGCGCGAGCGAAAGGAATCTACCCAGGATGGAGTGTTAGTTTCTGACACGGAACGCACGACTCAAGAGGGACAATCCGCCGCCGAACAATCCATCAAACTGAACAAGCCCGGATTGTGGGTCGAATCTGGATGATCCGCTGCGAAGGAGAGAGCGTTTGAGATACAAGGAAGGAATTTCAAGCTGGCGGGCCTCGTTTTTCGACAAATGAAAGAACTGATTGTTGCCTGTTACGTACCCTATCCCCACCCGGGCGAGCTCCCCCAACCTGCAAACTCTGGAATCGGCAGCAAGGAAGTCATAGAGAGCCTTGAGGTCGCGAGGAAGGAAATGGTTCCGCAGCCGACCGTTTGTATCGTGGAGTTTTGTCAGGCCCACGCGCGACCCAAATCGTTTACGGAGTTCAAGAGCACTCTCGAGGTCTCCTATCCCTTGAAACCTTTTTATCCGGAAATCCCTGCACTCTCCACCGAAGCCTTCTGCCAGGAGCAACAGTGTGTCCTCATTCAGCTCGGGGAATAGTCTATCGGAAAAGCTGGCCAAATGGATTTGCGCGAATTTGCGTGCGAAATACTGGACGACGGGACGAGCGTAGCCCACATGAGTAAATTCTGCAGGGACTACCATTGCCAATCTCCCCCCGACATCTAGAAACTCAGTTGCGTGCAGTAGAAAAGCAGCCCACGAGCTGGCGAGTTCTGGCAAGACAACCCCGAGTGCGCGCACTAACTGCAGAGCCTTTTCGCGGGATGGCCCCTTAAACGTTTGATAGCGTATGAAAGGCGGGTTTCCGACTACAGCTTGAAACCGTGGGTGGTCCGAAGCACGAACGTCGAAGAAATCTGAAATACATACGTTCTCGTCTGGAATAAGGAGCCTGCGAAGCAGTGGGGCGAGCCTCTGGCGGAGGACCTTGGGATCTATTTCAATCCCATAAACCTGAGACAATGGTTGTCCCTTAAGTGCGGCGATGCGGGCGACAGCCGCCTCAAGAAAAACACCCTCCCCACAAGAAGGGTCGAGTACACAATCCTCTTGATTGCGCACCGCCCACCCGACCAGCAGCTCGGCAACTCTGGTCGAGGTGTAGTAAGCACCGAACTCTTTCTGGTCTACTTGAGTGGCCACTTGCTCCATTGTACATGGCGACTCGCAAGACGCAAATAAGCAGATAGCGCGGACCTGTCGCTAAGGTCCGCGGCTTCTTGTTGTCGATTGGTGACGGACCGTAGACCTCCAAAACAGGTCTGTAGTACGCGCTGCCACCCACGCCGTCCATTCACAACCTGAAAAGCCGCAGACTTGAAAACCAAGTCTGCGCTACCAGCTTGGTCCCGAGTTTCGGGAGGAAATACTTCCATATTGAGCAGGGGGATCTCGGGCAAGCCGGGCCTCTGCGCGATCAGGTCAGAGGACCCTGGCGTCAGGACAATCGCCAGCAGGAGGAAGGTTCACGTCCGCATGGTACGATTCTACGCCCGGCACGCGCTACAAAATCAAGTCGCAATTGTCTGGGCTGCGCGTGTTGACTTGCCGGAAGGCGTGCCATACCATTTTGAGTCAAGGGAGGCCTCCGAAGTCTCGCGGGGAATATCCCCTCCATGCCTGCATTGCCGCGAACAAAGCGGAGCCGTCCCAAGCTGATCACCGAGGCGTCCATTGCGCTGCTGCTCATCGCCGCAGTGAGTTTGCTGGCTGCGTCCGCGAACGCGCAATCCGCTGACATAACTTTTCTCCCCGGTGATCGCGACCTCTCCATCGTCGCCCACGAAGACGACGACCTGCTCTTCTTAAGCCCGGAAATCCCAGTGCGCATCCAAGCGGGCGACGTCGTGCGCACGGTGTTCTTGACGGCGGGAGATGCGGGCTTGGGAACCCCATACTGGCAGAACAGGGAGGCGGGGGCTCAGGCCGCGTACGCGCAGATGGCGGGCGCCGCCAATGCGTGGACCTCTTCCGACCGGCTCTTCGGGGACAAGCTGGTCCGCTTGTGCACGCTCGATGGGGCAAGCAACGTCAGCGTGGTGTTTCTGCGCCTGCCCGACGGCAATGTCAACACCGGCGGCGGCTACGCGATCACAGGCTACCAGAGCCTGCAGCGCCTTTGGCAGGGCCAGATTAGCTCGATTGCTTCGCTGGATGGTGCGAATACGTACAAGGAGGAGGAGCTGATCCAGACGCTCGTGGCCCTGATGATGGATTTCAGGCCCCAGCACATCCAGACGCAGGACTCGAGCGATCTTTACGGCAACGACCACCCGGACCACCGTTACGGCGCCCGATACGCGTTTGAAGCCCACCAGCGCTACGCCGCCTCGGGCGCCCATCACACTTTCGCCTTCTACCGCGGGTACAACATCGCGAATGAGCCGGTCAATCTGACTCAAGCCCAGCGCGACGCGAAATGGGCCGTCTTCACAACTTACGCGCAGCACGATTCCGGAATCTGCGACGGCACGGGTGTCGCTTGTCTTCTCGGGGGCGATTATGACCAATGGAGTTATCGCGAATATCGCGTCGCCCAGGCCAAAGATCTTGCCGGGGAGGTTGGGGTGCTCTCGGGAGGGTGTCTGACCGCTGACGCCGCCGGGTCCGAGCTGAGCGCTCCGGCGGTTATCTCAACCTGTCAGGGCGGCGGGGATACGTCCAGCCAGACTTGGTCGATCAACGGCGATGGGTCAATTACGACGTTTGACGGCCGTTGCCTAGAAGTCCGGGGTGGAGTGTCCCAAAACCAGACGCCGGCCCAACTGGCGGCCTGCGCCGGAGTCCCCGCGCAGCGCTGGACGGCGTTTGAGAATGGTCAGATCCGCGGCTTGGCGGGGAAATGCCTTGACGTTTCCGGCGGCGCGTCCGCCGACGGCACGCTCGTTCAGCTCTCCGGCTGCGTCGCCCTCCCGGAGCAGCAATGGCTCCTCCCTGCTCCTTCCGCACCGCCCGTGGCGAACCCGGACTTCTCGCTCGCTCTGGCGCCGGATTCTTCCTTCGCTTCGACTATCCGGGCGGGAGGATCAGCAACCTACGAGTTAGTCCTCACACCTTTTGGGTTTGCCGGCACCGTCTCGTTGACGTGCACCAGCACACCGCCGGGGGCGGCGTGTGCCTTTTCCCCCCAACCCATCTCGCTGGATGGGCAGAACCCTGCCAACACCTTGTTGACCGTTGCAACCACAGCACGCGCAATGCAGAGGCCTCGATTGTTCACGCCCGGCCCCACCCCGCTTAAGATCCGAGGTCCGGCGGTGCTCTTCTTCATGCTGTGCTTGGGGCTGGCGGCCCTGCCCTTCGCCCGGCGACGTCGGGCCTTCTTGCCTCTGGGGGTGGTACTCCTCGCCGTTTCACTGTGGGTAGCCTGTGGAGGCACGAGCCCACCCCCGGGCGGAGGAGTGCCCCCTGAAACACCCGCGGGAAACTACTCATTCCTCATTGTGGCGACTTCCGGTAACCTTACTCGCAGTCTGACGGTGACTCTGACGGTCAATTAGTGCCGGTCAGACTTCTGGCGGGTGGCGCGACATCGCTTGGTGATGTTTGCGAATCAGGCAACCCGTACGCCGATACCCCGCAGTTGCGCTGCGCCAACGTTTCAAGGCATTCACGCTTCGCGGATCGCAGACAATACAAAACGATGTCCGGGCCAGCCGCGAGCCGCTGTTAATGCTTAGGTCCGTTGATATCATCAATCGAGTACACTTCAATGCGTTGATAGGGATATTTATCGCTGCGAGGAAAGTCTACAAAGAGAAATCGACCGTCCGGGGAAAAAGCCAATCCCAACGGATCCGATATGTCCTCTTCGGTCCTTTCATGGTGCTCGAAAAGCAAATCTCCTGTCTTGGCATCCAGCAGGACCACCCTTGCTATTTTTTCCCCAGCGGCGATCTCCATGTGCAGGCCTCGCGGAACGCAGGTGCTGGCATCGGCAGCGATGAGACTTCCGTCGGGAGAGAGGCTAAAGCTGCTGTGGACTCCTTTTGGGCCCGCGCTGATCGTCTGCACCAACGCGCCAGAATCAGCGGAGAAGACCCTGATCGCACCCTTGTGCGCAGGAGGAGAATCATAATAGAAATCATTCGTCACGTAGATGAGGCTGCCATCCTTGCTAAACGCGATTTGGTCTTGACATGTCCCAGTCCGAAACTTAACCAGCAGCTCTCCCGAATGCGGGTCCATGACCCACACATCTGGCTCCTGTGATGAGGTCCAGTAGTAGACGCTGACCTGTTTCCTGTTTTCGTCAAACCTGCCATGGAAGAGGACTGCGAGCTTCTTCCCGTCCGGGGACCAGCACAGGTCCTTTACCATGCGCGGCAACGCCCTACTTGCAATCTGCCCTTTCAGGTCGCTGTCATACACATAAAGATGAGTATCCATTCCGACGTTGTAAACGACTGCTACAAACCCGTTCTGGGGATTGATACTCAGATGGCAGATGCTAATGCCCACCTGCGATGAAGGCCGTCCGGGTGAGTCCTCCCGCAGGTATGACTCTGATGGAACAACGCGCCCAATTTCAGCCTGCTTCTTGACGTCGATCAGCACGAGCCAGGGAGTCTGATCGCCTACAATTCGGCTTCCATCCCCCTGGAACCTGAATTGCCAATCCCCCTGTAACTTCACTGGTGCCCTTTTTTCCCAGTTCATCCAGGCATCGAGGGGAAACTCCAAGGCTGCTTTTGGGCGCGGATAGTCCCAAAGGAGCAGCCTTGGGTCCCAAACTAGCTTCTGGCCCTCGACGTGCGTTGGGCCCCATGGAAAGACCAGCAGAGTTCCTTGCTTGCTGATGTCGATAAGCTCAGGCGAAAATTCCCGCACCATGTGAAGAAGGATTGTGTTTACAGCTTGGACGCGGTGTTTCGATCTCGATGACGCCCAGCAAATGCAAGTCATCGCAAGCAAGACCAGGCAAATTGCTGAGAGGATTCGTGCTGGCGCAGAATCTGTCCTCATTAAGGTCACCATTCTCAGAACATTTCGAAACCAACGAATTTCATCGTGCAATTGGGATTACCTGCCCCCCCAATCATCCAGATGCCGGTGTGGCGAAGGGCGGGTGGCGCAGGCATCGCTTCGTGATGTCTGCGATTCAGGCAACCCCTACGCCGATACCCCGCAGTTGTGCTGCGCCAACGTCCCAAGGAGTTTACGCTTCGCGGATCGCAGACAATACCTAGTGCTCAATCCGGACATCCACATCCGCGCCATCCAGGACAATATGGGCGGACACGGCAGTTCCCTTTCCTTCGAGGGCTTGGATGGATTCAACATCGTCAAAGGAAATCTTTTCGTTGTCAGTTTTGTCACCCGCCGCAAATTGAATCACAAACCCTTTACGAGTGACGACGCTCACGCGGCCCCTGATCTTCTTATTGTGCAGCTTTACTTGAACCATCGTGTGGGGCGGCATGGCCAGGACGCGTTCCCTGACCGTCGGAGCCTTCTCCGGGTCAGCCTGCGGCGAAGGCGGTGCACCCGCAGCCGCCGTGGCTAAGCAAGTGGTGAATACCGCAACCCATGCGGTCGTGACTGCCCTTCGTGCGAAAGAACCCATGGACTGTGACGGTCTGCATCGAAACATCTTGAGCAGCGCACGATTCATGTCAATTTCCTCACTGGTCAGGCGCAGGTTGTCGTTCGCGCCTTCGCTCGATCCAAGGCAATTGACTGACCAATCCCCAAGTAGACCCAATGGGTAACGCACTTAAGGACTTGGGTATCCAACCCGTGCGCATGATTGCCACAGGAGTGGAGCCATGGAGCGACAGTGTCGTTCTAAGGCAACAGTTGCTGGCGCGACGGAACCTTCTTAAACCTGTCTTGGCCCGCATTTCCGCTTTCGAATACCAGAGCTAACCTTAGACTGAGCCCCGACGCCTATATTGATGCTGGTTCCAGCGTCCATACGGCCTTCGGGGGGCAGAAACCCAGTGGGTGAGAGTCAAAGTCGGCCATTTCGACTCTCGTTCAACAGGTTCTTGCGCGTTGCTTCTCAGGGATCGCGGGTGACTTCCGAGGGCGGCTATGTCGATCTAAACTTGACCTGCGAGGGCAGCAGGCATATGGTTCTCGCGTAGAGATAAAGTTGAAATCGGAAATTCCGACTTAATGCTTTGTGCTCGTTCCGCCCCCTCCACCGAGAATCTGGAGGCGTCTGCTACACTTGAAGTTTGCGGGGTAACGAAAATGCCAGCCGACGAGTGGATTAGAACCTTTGCAGACGGCAGAAAAGTGAAATTCAGTCACGACGAGGTGATAAACGCCACGTTTATCACCGCTCAGATCGAAGGGAACGAAGTCGTTTTTTCGATCCTGTTGGACAAAGCAGAAACTAAGCTGAGTCGTGAAGAGGTCGAAGGGCGTTTCGAACGCGAGCTTTCGAAGAAGTAGCTGCGGCGACCAACGGTTATGACGCGGCCATTGCGAGTCTTGCCTGGTTCACGCCCCTTTTCTCGCGGACTTGGCGATGCGGGGCTGTGCCATTTCTTTCTTGATGCGCGAGAGTGTCGCTTTGTTGGATTCGTTCCTAGGTTCCTTTTTGGTTCCCATGTTTACCCTATAATTGTAAGAGGAAGCTCTTCTTACTCTTCCCCTAAACATCATGATAGAAGCGGCGAAGACGTGTGTCTGTTCCATTACGCACAGATGTCTGTACAATCTTGACCAACCCTCGTATTTTGGTTGGACATTCGCGCGGGTGGCGCGACATCGCTTGGTGATGTCTGTGATTCAGGCGACCCATTCGCCGATACCCTGCTGTCGCGCCGCGCCAACATCGCAAGGAATTCCACGCTTCGCGGATCGCAGACATTAAACCACCCGTCCGCTGACGGGTCTGCGCCACCCGCGACTTGATAGATTGGCCCTTTTCTGGTATTAGACCTTGGTGGACATCGGCAAACGACTACGTGAACTTCGCGAAAGCAAAGGTCTCTCCCAAGGCCACATCGAGAAACGGACCGGCCTCATTCGCTGCTACATCTCCCGTGTCGAGTGCGGGCACACCACCCCGAACCTTGCGACTCTGGAGAAATGGGCGAAGGCTCTTGACCTTGAGTTGTACCAGATTTTCTACCAAGGCAAAGGTAAACCTGTGGCCCCCAAGGTCACGGAGGCATCACGCCGCAACACAAGGGAAGGGTCGCTCCTGAACCTCTTCAAGCGAATGTCTGAGAGGCATAAAGGATTGTTGCTTGGCCTTGCACGGGAGACTGTCAGAACCCGACGGAAGCATAGATAACCAAAAGGCACAAGTTACGGTTCAGCTTCGCGCATTCCCTGTTTATAATCGCGGGTGGCGCATCCATGCCGCTGTTTAGCATGTGTGCGAACCCGGGGTCGGTGAATACCTTCATGCCCCGCCCGCGCCGCTTCTATGGCCTTCATCATCTTCATCTTTTTGCCGACCCCAGCCGCCCACATCGCAGAAAGCGCCCGTCAACCGACGGGTATGCGCCACCCGCGAAAAAGGAAATCCCGTCTGAATAGGGGAGTAGAGGCTAGGTCTACTGCCCTCACTGATAATCCCGCAATGCCAAATAAAACCATCCATCGCCGCAAGCGCGAGCCCCGCCAGCGCGTTTCCTGCCACGTAGGCGCATCGCTCGGAGTCGGGCAAGGCAAAAACCCCCTATCGAATTGAGGCTCAGGCCCATAGCACCAAAGGACTATTGTACTAACACAGAGGTACGCTAACCTAGGGAGGATGGTCCAAGAAAGACTTACGCACTACGAGATTCTCCGGGTCCCGCGTCAAGCATCGCGGGGTGAGATCAAAACCGCCTTCCGCCAGTTGGCGAAGGTCTATCACCCCGACGCCATGCCGGGGATGTCAGGCTCGCGTTTCCGGCAAATCTGCGAGGCTTATAAGGTCCTCCACGACCCCGCCAAGCGCCGTGCCTACGACCGTGAAATTCTGGCGCGTCAAAGCAAAATAGCTCCTCTGTACGGGTCGCTGACACCGTGCTCAGAACTTGGGTAGCCCCCCACACATCGCGGGTGGCGCCGACATCGCTTTGTGATGTCTGCGATTCAGGCAACCCATTCGTCGATACCTCGCTGACGCGCTGCGCCAACCGCGATCATAGAGCGCGTGGTGTAGAGCGTATCGCGCTTAAGAGCGGCGGACCTTCAGTTGCCGCGAGAACTCTGCGTTTCTATTGGCCTGCCCGCGCCGCAAGACGCCATGGCGAAAGGGCAGACCCACGAGGGTGTTGACCCGTGCGGGGGGTGATGCTCACGGGTCGGAATTTGAAGGGAGGATGTTATGCGCATTTCACGTTATATATTCTGTCTCACGCTGTTCGGGTGCCTGACTTCGCTGCTCTGGGCGGCGGATGTCACCGGGAAGTGGGCCGCCCAGTCGGTGCATTCGGCCGTCAGGTCTCAAAGCTCCACAAGGAGGGAACTACTTGATGTATATAACTCCGTAATAGCGTCCAGCAGGCGCGGGAGATGACCATTGGATCCTGCCCCTTGTTTCGACTGGGATCGAATTGGCTGCGAAAGGCAGGACGACAAAGACTTCCTCCCCGACACCAAATACCTTGTTGCTCAAGAAGCATAATCCCGTCTTCGACACGTCACGCGTTTGAGCGACGTTTGTGACCCCCCCCAAGGGTCTCGCACTCGCATCCGCATCACCAATTTAATGCGTGGGCTAACGACCAGATTATGAGCCTGAGTCACGGACTGCTATAATCAGAACCTTAGTCGAGTTCCGGGCGAGGCGATGCCGATGACAAGGATCGGTCAGCGCCGTACAAAACCACCATGCCTTCCAAGTATCTTGCGATTCTCTTTGATGTCGGAAACACGCTGATCTATCCACGCGTCGAGGAGCTGGCGGAAGACCTGACGAAGCAGGGTTACGCTGCGACGGTGGAGGATTTCTTCGCGGCCGAGCGCGCCGGCAAGCAGAAGCTCGACGAGTGGCTCTGGCCGCAGATCCGGCAAGGCTCGGTGCCGCGCACCATCGACCACTATTATTGGTTTGAATATCTGAAGGCGCTCATGCTGCGCGTTGGCGCGCCCGAGCCGGAACACGAGCGCCTGATGCGGCACGTCAGAAAAGGCTTTGGCGACATTACGCTCTGGTCACGCGTGCTGCCAGAGACGCCGCCGTTTCTCGCCAAGCTGCGGGCACAGGGGTACTACCTGGGCGTGATTTCCAATTCCAGCGGCACCATCGAGCAGCAGCTCGGGCGAGTCAACCTCGCTCACTACTTCAACGCCATTTTCGATTCCGCGCTGGTGGGCGTGGAAAAACCTCATCCCGAAATCTTCCGGGTGGCGCTGGAGCGCGCGGGAATGAAGGCGGGCGAAACTGTCTTTGTGGGCGACACCAACGCCACCGACATGGGCGGCGCCTACCTCGCCGGCCTGCGCGGCGTGCTCATTGACCGCGTCGGCGCCTATCCCCACGTCGAATGCCCATGCATCGCGTCGTTGCCCGACCTGGAGCCCCTCCTCGCAGCCTAGAGGCCATGCCATACCCGGCTGCCGGTCATGCTCAGATTATCCCCCTAAGCTGGGATGTGTGCGTTGGAAATCGTCACTAAGCCTCTATGACCTTTCACGTACGCACCCTGAAAGGGAAAGCTTCCATCTCTATCCTTTATCGGTAAATGTGAATATCTGAGGCCCGGCGGCCCGCAACAATGTGGCCCACGGCGTGAGCCGTGGGAAGACTACGCGGGCGGCCGGACTTTCCCAGCCCCGCCAGGGGCAATACTCTCACAGGGTAGCTGCTACCGCGATGCGAGGGCCAGCGTCACGAAGCCCAGGATCAGGAACACGATTCCGCCCAGCATGAAGGAGACGGGTTTACTGCCGGCGCCTTTCCATTCGCCCGTCGCGAATCCCCACACGTTGGACGTGATGATGATGATGGACATGAAGAGCGGCCAGCCGAGGATGGGTCCCAGCGTGGACATGTAGGTCGTGACGGCGCCGAACATGGCCAGGCTCCCGGTCCAGAGCAGAGCCATGACTATACCGAGCAGCCAGTAGTAGCCGGTTCCGGGAAGCGAGTAGAGTTTGAAGGTGCCATTATTGCGCCACAGGTGGATGCAATAAGCGAAATAGGGGATAAGCGTGGCGAGGAGGAAGGGCGGCCAGAGGGCGTTCGCCTGGAACATGGCCTGCGCGCCACTTTCCGCCGCCCGATCGAGCACCGGCTTGCCGAAAGCCACGGCGAAATTGGTGGTGGGCGATAGGATTCCGGCCAGGATGGAAAAGATGAACTTCTTCCATGAGCCGCCAGACGACGAAGTCTGCTGCGCAGTTCCCACCGGGTTTTGCGCCGCTTCCTTCATCCTCCCTGCGAGGCGCAAACCGCGATCCCGATCAGAATGAGGACGACGCCGCCGACAATGGTCATCCCCTTGGTGGTCAGCAGCAATTCAGGCTGCTGGATCACCAGCGGCCCCAGCGCCCCAAGCGCGGTGGAAATTCCGATGGCGATGGCAAATCCCAGCGAGAGGCCGATCGCGGCGAGTCCCAGGCCGAAGCAAATCTGCGCGAAGCCGTTTCCAAGGCCAAACCCCATGAGCAGCAGCATCGGGCTGAGGCCCGCGCTTCCGTAAACCGAGAATAGGCCGGGGATCGTGGCCACCGCCAAGGCCCAGGGCAAGATCAGCAGGGCGACGATGGCCCAGGCGGCCCAGATGTTTTCCCACTTCCAGAGCTTGGAGTATTTGGTCGGAGCCGCAAAGCTGCCGTTGATCACGCCCGCGATGATTGATAGGAGTATCCCAAACGCGACGTTGCCCATGTTTTAGTGTGCCTTTCGAGAAGGGATTTAATCCGGGATTTCCGATTTGGACCTCTTGCTCGTGCGCATCGTACGCTTCTCCTGCCATCGACCCAACGAAATCTGTCACTAGAGCAGGCCCCAGCCAAGATCGCGGGTTCCGACGGTTCGTTTTGCCCGTCTGACGAGCCCCGCTCGCTGCCGCGTCATCGATTTCTCAGATGCTGCTCCGACCCTCCTCCCTCGATCCCAGACTTTGCAACCGCCATCGGTGTGCTACCGGTTCGGCACCGGCAGCGCCCAGATCCGCCGAAGCATCTGGCCAAACAATCGCCAGTGCAGATGTCCCTCGGCCAACAACAACCAGTAGTACCTGGCGTGCTTGATCAGTCGCCCGCCAGTTTTCACGAGCCGCTGCTGCAA
>JBEKUI010000049.1:0-20269 GCA_049515175.1 Terriglobia bacterium | reverse complement strand
TCATGCTCGCGCGCGCCCCAGGCGGGTTCAGTTTTTCGCCTTGGATGTGGATATTGAAATTTGAGCCCTGTCGCCCGGTGATCCAGGCATACAACTTCGCCAGCGTGCCTGTGCGCGGGCGTCCTGTCAACCGTTTCGCGTGCTTCTTGGCAAAGGAAGAACGTCAGCTCCGCCGAAATGCGTCCTCCGTCGGTTGACGGACGAAATAAACTCACCGCTACTTTGGGGGGGCCTTAGTAGAAAATCCAGTTCAGGACAATCAGCGCGGCCAGGACGAGGGCGGCGAAAATCCAGGCGCGGCGCCGGGCCGGGAAGCCAGCCGAACTGGAGTTGGAAGCGGCGTCGTGTACCAGGCCGGTGAGTTCGGCGGCGGGCTTGGGCCGCGTCACCGCGCTCACCCCACAGGTCACCAGGAAGCACACCGTCCAGGCGCAGATCGCGCCGTAGAAATTCGCCGCCATGTCGCTGCCGTAAGGAAGCCAGTGCGAGCGATAGGCGAAGTAGTGCAATCCGGCGGAGAGCGTTCCGGCCACGAGGCCGGCAAAACCTCCCGCTGGGGTCGCCCAGCGTGTGAACATTCCCAGCAGAAACGTGGCAAAGAGCGGAGCATTGAAGAAGGAAAAGAGCAACTGCACGTAGTCCATCAAATTGTTGAAACTGAGCACGATGAACGCCGTGGCTATGGAAAGTGCCGTGGCGACGACCGTGGCCAGGCGGCCCACGAGGAGATAATGGCGGTCGGAGCGCCCGCGCGCCAGGTGGGCCTGATAGAGATCGTAGGTCCAGACAGTGTTGAAGGCCGTGATGTTACCCGCCATGCCGGACATGAAGCTGGCGAGCATCGCCGTGACCCCGAGGCCGAGCAGGCCGTGCGAGTAGTAGCGCACCATCAGGTTGGGCAGCGCCACATCGTAGCGCTGCGCCAGTTCCTGGGGAAATAGCGCCACTGCCGCGAGACCCGGCAGCACCACCAGCGCCGGGAAGAACAGCTTGACGACCGACCCAATCAGGGGCGTCTCTGTCGCCGCGGACAGGTCTTTCGCGGCGAGGGCGCGCTGGATGAGCAGGAAATCCGTGCACCAATAGCCGAAGCTCAACACGAATCCCAGCCCCAGAACATTTCCCACTCCGTCCATGGCCGAGCCCATAGGGCTCGCCACGGGAAGCCCCTGCCAGGTGTGACGCATATCAACGGGGAGCGCCGCCGTAAGTCCCGCCCAACCGTGAAATTCTCGCATGACAAAGTAAACCAGCGGTGAGAGTCCCACCACAATGAGCACGAACTGGAGAAACTCGTTGTAGATGGTTGCCGTCAGGCCGCCGAGCACGATGTAGATCAGCACCACCGCTCCTGCCACCAGCACGCTGGTCGTGAAGCTCCAGCCGACGAGCGCTCCGAGGATGATCGCCATAGCGTAGAGGCTGATGCCAGAGACGAGAATCATCATCGTCGCGAAAGAGAGAGCGTTGAAGGTCCGCGTCGCTTCTCCGTAGCGCAGCTTCAGGAACTCCGGCACGCTGCGCACGCGGCTGCGGTGGTAAATAGGCATCATGAAGAGCGCCAGAAAGAGCATGGCGGGGATGGCACCCAGCCAGTAGAAATGGTTGGCGCGCGCGCCGTACTTGGCGGCGGTGGAGATCATCCCCATGATCTCGAGGGCGCCGCAATTCGCGGCCACGAAGGCGATCCCCGTGATCCAGGAAGGCAGCGAGCGGCCGGCGAGCAGAAACTGCTCCGTCGAAACCATGCGCCGGCGGAGCACATACCCGATCAGTAGGATCGTTAGGAAGTATCCGGCAACGATGGCGTAATCAAGAGCACTGAGCGAGATGGAGCGCATGATGGATTCGGGTCGGCGCTGAGCGGCGCGCGCCCGGCCGCACCGGCCAGCGCTGGAGTGTATCCGCAATCGGGAATTTCGGCCAGCCCTGCCCCGCTCCGCGATGCTGCTGGACAGCCGCCGTTCCCTCCCCTAGAATCAGCCTCACCAATCGCCGGAGGTTTCATCATGTCAAACCACGAACTCACACGCAGGAAGTTTCTGGGCCGCAGCGCCGCCGTCGGACTCGGCGTTCTTGCCCATCCTTCTTTTAATGGCAGAGTCTTCGGAGCTAACGACCGCATCGTAATGGGCATCATCGGCGCCGGCGGCATGGGCCGCGGACATATGGACAACTTCAAAGACCAGGGCATTGAGTGGGCCGCGGTCTGCGACGTCTACGAGCTGAACATGAATGCCGGGATCGAAATAGCAGGGCCGCAGGCAAAGGGATACAAGGACCATCGCCAACTGCTCGACCGCAAGGACATCGACGCCGTTGTGATCGCCACCCCTGACCACTGGCATCACGATCATCTGATCGATGCGCTGAAGGCGGGAAAAGACGCGTACTGCGAGAAGCCGCTCTCCTGGTCGATCGAGCAGGGCGCCGACATGGTGAAGGCAGTGCGCGCCACCGATCGCATTGTGCAGGTGGGCATGCAGCGCCGCAGCTCGCCCATGGTGCGTGATTGCAAGGATCTGATCGACAAGGGCATGCTCGGCGAGATCAATCTGGTTCGCGCCGAGTGGTATTGGAACTTGAGTGTCAAGCCCCGGCCCGTCCTCGTTGACAAGCTTGACTGGGCGCGCTTTGTCGGGCCCGCCAAGGCACAACCCTTCGAGTTGATCAAGTTCCGGAACTGGCGGTGGTTCTGGGATTTCTCCGGCGGCAACATGACCGACCAGGGCACGCACCTGATCGACGTCATCCAGTGGTTCACCGGCGCGACGCAGCCCGTCGCGGCGACATGCTACGGCGCGGTTTACAAGTTGCATCCATCCGAGACGCCCGACACCTTCAGCGCCACGTTCGAGTATCCGAAATTCATGGCCACGTGGACGCTCGCCTACATGAACTCCTTCCAGAACGGCTGGGGACTTGTCTTCCAGGGGCAGGAGGGAACGCTGGAGCTCTGCGAGGAGGGCTATCGTTTCTACAAGGAACCGTGGGCGCCCAACACGCGCTGGAATCGGCCGGAACCCACTATCGAGAAACTCCCCGGCGGGCTCACACGCACCCCGCCGCACATCAAGAATTTTCTCGAATGCGTCCGCACGCGCCAGCAGCCCAACGCCACCATCGAACTCGGCCATCAGGCGGTGCGCACGCTGCATCTCGCCAACATCGCATATCACAAGAAAACGCGCGCGGTGCTCGACGAGGACGGCCTGAACGTCAAAGTCTGAGGCGAGCGCTCCAATTCAACGTCAGTGGAAATTCAAGCGGAGGTGTGTCATGGCCATTTCGCGGCGCAGGTTCATTCAGGCGACGACGGCTGCAGTGGGCGCCGGGACCGCAGGCCGCCTGCCTGCCGCCGGGTTACTGCCCAACGGTGGCCCGGCGAGTCGCGTGAGCGGCGCTGCGCCGGACACGGCGCGTCAATTCAGCATCAGCATCCGCGGGTATCTCTCGCGCGAGGCGCGGCGCATGACCGATCGTGCGCTCGCGGACTATTCGGACGCTGCCACGTGGAAGCGCCTGCTGCCCGAGCGACGCCGGCAATATCTCGAAATGATGGGGATGGATGTTGTGCTTGCGGGACCCCAGCGCCCGCCACTCAACGTCAAGGTCACCGGAGTCGTCGAGCGCCCGCAATATCGCATCGAGAAGCTCTACTACGAAAGCCTGCCCAAGTTGTACGTCACGGGCAACCTCTACGTCCCGAAGAATCTGACCGCACGCGCGCCGGGTGTGCTCTATGTTTGCGGACACTCGCCCACGCAGAAGGTTCATTACCAAGCGCATCCGCGCCGCTTCGCTGAGCTGGGCTTCGTTTGCCTGGCAGTGGACACCGTCCAATTGGGCGAGGCGCGCGGCTACCATCACGGGCCATACTACGAAGGATGGTTTCATTGGTACAGCCGCGGCTACACGTCCGCGGGGATCGAGTGCCTGAACGGCATCCGCGGGCTCGACCTCCTTTCGGAGCGCGCGGAGGTGGAGGCCAGCCGCCTAGGAATCACGGGCATTTCCGGTGGTGGGGCGGCGAGCTGGTGGGTGGCCGCGGCCGATGAAAGGATCAAAGCGGCGGCGCCAGTCTGTGGCACGGCCACGCTCGCCTCGCACATCGCCGACCTCACGGTGGACGGCCACTGCGACTGCATGTGGTGGAACAACATCTATGGCTGGGATCTCGCGGACCTCGGGGCGCTGATCGCGCCGCGCGCCTTGATGATTGCCTCCGCCGACCACGATCCAATCTTCACTATCGACGCCATTCGTGAAGTCCACACGCAGGTCGAGCGGATCTACGCAACCCTGGGCGCCAGCCAGAATCTCCGCCTCGTGACTACTCCCGGAGGTCACGGCTATCACCAGCGCTCGCGCAAAGAAATTCTTGCTTGGTTCCTCAGACACCTCCAGGGGAAGGCGGTTCCTCCCAGCGAAATCGGGGACATCGAACTCGACTCCGCCAAACTGGAGAGCGAAGCGACGCTGCGGGTGTACGTGAATGGCGGCCCGGCCGACAACCGCGTGCCCACGATCCAGGACACGCTCATCGCAGTTGCCTCCCCGCCGGAAATCGCAGACACGACTTCGCACGCCAAGGCGCGAAACCGGATCATCGCTGAACTTCGGGAAAAATCCTTCCGCGCCTTCCCGCAATCGCCGCCGCCTTTGGACACACAAGTAGAGTGCGAGTTTGCTCCTGACAACGGGAGTCAAGGCGCGCGCTTTGCGTTCACGTCCGAGGAGGGCTGGCGCTTGCGTGGCGGATGGACCGTGCGTGAGCCGGCCCGAACTCCGGCGCCCGCCGTGGTGGCGCTGCGCTCCCCCGGCGAACGCCGTCCGGACGGGACGGCGGGCGAGAGCGAGGAATTCCTCGGGCGCCTGCAAGTGCCTTGGGCCAAAGTCATAGTTGAGCCGCGCGGCACGGGCGAAACCGCCTGGAGCGATCAACTCAACTGGCACCTGCGTCGGGCCAGCGCCTGGACCGGCCGCACTCTTGCCAGCATGTGGGTGTGGGACGCACTGCGCGCGCTCGAAGCGGTGCGTTCGCTCCCGCATATCGATGCCCGGCATGTTTCGCTTGCAGCCCGAGGCGATATGTGCGCGGTGGCGCTCTACGTCGCATTGCTCGACGGACACGTCAGCCCGATCTTTCTCCAGAATCCTCCAGCTACACAGAACGCTCCCAGCCAACGCGACGGGCGCGGCGCGGCGATTGAAATGCTCAATTGCCTGCGCATCACCGACCTGCCCTACGTTGCGGGCCTGCTCCACCCCACGGAAGTCGTTCTCGTCGGCGACGTTCCGCCCACCTACGACTGGGCGGAAGAGGTCTATCGCCGGCTGGACTCCGCTGCGAAGTTCAAGCGGGTTGCGGACCCTTTAGGGTGGAAGTCAGCTTGATCGGCTTGTCTTTCCTGCGAGTGGATGGCGGCGGGCTTTATCGGGGGCGCGGCGTGGCGCGGGCAACGAGTGCGCCAGACTGGGTTTTCGGAATTGCCGCCACGGCGCGCGGCCGGCGGCGTACGCCCTTGGGGTGGCATTCGATGCATTTGGCGAAGTGGATGTCGTGGCGGCTCTTGGGATCTTTGAAGGTCGTGTCCATCTTCTCGACATCCAGGCCACAATTGGACATGCGGGGATGACAGCCCGAGCACGACGCATGAGTGTTTTGCTGATGCTTGCTGTGGCAGGAGAGGCAACTAATTCCTTCGTGGATGCCGATCGGCGTCCGGTCGTCGCCGGAGCGAACCTGGAAGGTGGCGAGCGGCGCGTGGCACTGATAGCAGAGACTCTGACGCTGGTCCGGGCTGATCTTGAGTAGCCGCCGATCTTCGCGCATGGAAGGAAGCGGCAGACGGGAGAGCGGAATGTGCTCGAGCGACCGCCGGTCAAACAAGCCCAGCGAAGGCCGTTCGATCTCCTGGGCGGCGCCGGGAACCGATTCCCGCGTCGCCGGCTTTTCCAACGGCGCGCCCTCGTGATGCGTGTGGTGGCACGCCAGGCACGGTACTGCCGGGCGGTTGGCGAGCTTGGGGTCGAGTAGCTTCCACGGGCCGGAGGTGCTGATGGGCGTGACCAGATCGCGGATCGCTCCGTCGAAGTTCATGCCGTGGCAGCGCAGGCAGTCATCCATCAACAACTGCTTCTTGTTGTGCTTTTCGTCCAGAAAAATCCTGGCATAGGTGGAGCTGTGCGGGCCCGCTTTCCAGTCGGCATACTCCTCCTCATGGCATTTCTGACAGCGTTCCACCGTCTGAAAGAGTTGCTCATTCTTGAGCCGCACGCGCTCTGGAACCTCCCCGCGCAAGTGGGCGACAAGCCGGTGGATATTGTTGAGATGGAATCCGGCGTCGAGGGTAAACACTTCGCCGTGACAGCCTGAGCACGGCACGCTGCGATGGGTGGAGGTTCGCCAATCGGTGTAGGGCTGCCAGATTTCATGGCATCGGATGCAGGACTTCCCGCCCGAGTACTCGTAATACAGGCTCGCGCCGGGGAAGGCCGCCAGCGCGAGGAGCACGACGCCCAGCAGGATGTACAAGCGACGGAATTTCGACCGTGTCCCTGGCATGGTGTCCTGCCGCGCTTCGGATTTCTTCGCTCCCCTTCCCCTCTCCTCCCGAGAGAAGATGTCCGCCCGTCAGCCGGCGACGACTGAGTGAGGATCCGGCGTTACCCCCTGAATTGTGTTCCCTTCCACTCCTTCACGATGTGGTCTGAGGCGTAGTAGCCCATCGCCATGATGGTCAGCGCGGGGTTGAATCCTCCGTTCGTGACGTGCACGCTGCCATCGACGACGAAAAGGTTGGCCACATCATGGACTCGACAGTACTTGTCCACGACGGAGGTCTTCGGGTCATCACCCATGCGGCAGGTTCCCGCCTGATGCTGACCGCCGCTCAACCCGCGGCCGGGCACCTTCAGCCAGGTCTTGGTGGCACCCGCCGCCTGCAACCATTCTTCCGCCTTCCCTGCCACGTATTTCGCGGTCTCCAGGGTCTTCGGGTGGTTCGTTCCGGAGAGGCGCGCAACCGGGATGCCCCAGTGATCTTTAACCCTCGGATCGACTTGCACGCGCGCATCGAAGACTGGAATCTCCTGCACAGGTCCGTGCACTGCAAGGTTGCGCTTGAACCATTTGCGCATGGCATCCTTGTGCGCAGCACCCCAGCGCGGGACATCAGGCAGGCGCAGTTGTGAGAAGTTGTAAGGCAGGCGGATGAACTCGTTGGCCAGCGCGCCGCCGCCGACGACGCCCGGATTGCCGTGGTTGTAATCACACGCAGCGATGGTGGCGCCCGGACCGATGTCGTCATACACATCGAAGTCGAAGAGGCCGTAGGCACCGGCGTAAGCGTGCCCCTGAAGATTTCTCCCCACCCAGTCGTAGCGATTGCCGAGACCGTTCGGGAAGAGCGCGCTCTTCGAGTTCAGGAGCAAGCGGGGCGATTCCGTTGCCGAAGCGGAGACGATCACGAGGTCGGCCGGCTGCTCCAGGAGGCGATCGTTCGCATCAAAGTAGGCGACGCCCGTCACGCGGCCCTGTGGGTTGGTGAGGATTTCCTTCGCCACGCATTCGGTGCGCAGTTCGCAGTTGCCGGTGGCGAGCGCCTTGGGAATAACGGTATTGTGCGTGCCGCACTTGGCGTCCACCTCGCACGCAAAACCCACGCACCAGCGGCAGCGCATGCAGGCGCCACGCCCGTTGTAAGGGACGCTGTTGCGCGCCGTCGGCGCGTGGAAGGGGTGCAGGCCGATCAGTTCGGCGGCCTGCCAGAGAATCTCGTGCTCGCGGTTCGGGGCAAGCGGCGGCATGGGCAGCGGCTTCTTGCGCGGCGCTTTGAAGGGATTGTTGCTGTCGTCGCCGGAGACGCCAATCTCCCATTCTGCCTTCTCGTAGAAGGGTTCGAGGTCCTGATAGGAAATGGGCCAGTCGGCGAGCGTGCTGCCTTCCACCGCGCCGTAGGTCGAGCGCATGCGGAAGTCTTTCTTCATGTAGCGCCACGCCATCGTGCCGTAGCTGAACGTGCCGCCCCCCACGCAGGCCGCATTGTTGTTATAACTCCCTTCGCTCGGCCTGACGATCTGTTCTTTCCCCTCGGCATCGACGAAGACTCGCATGTAGCGCTCATCATCGGGGCCGAAGGCACTGCCCAGCGCCGTCACGCGCTGGTTGCGCAGGTCGTCCTTGCGGCAGTCGTAGGGCGAATACCATTTGCCGCGTTCGAGCAGCACGACGGAGAGCCCGGCGACTGCGAGTTCCTTCGCGACCACCCCGCCCGCCGCGCCCGCGCCGATCACCACCGCGTTGACTTTTTCCAGTGCCATTCCTTGATTCCGTCAGGTCCGCTGAGGCCCGGGCGATGCCGGGGGCGGAGTCAGATCGTATTGCTGCCGCCCGCGGATGGGAGGATACGAGAGCCCCAGCATCTTCCAGCTCGCACCCTCCCGATTGCCGCCATGCCTCGGGTCGCCATAGAATCCCTGCAGGGTGTGATTGACGACCAGATCGAAAAAGTTCCGCGCCGACCGCCGCTTCCACACTTCGCCCGGCGCTTCGTTTTTCTCCAGGGCAACGAGAACAACGAGTTGCTTCTCCGCCGCTAGTTCGGCAAATCGCGCTCCGTGGAGAGCGAGGCTGGTTTGGTCAACACCCGCCAGCCCTTCCCGGTAGGACTTCTGGTGGCGCTTGAGGTAGCCGACGAGCTGCAGATCGATGAAGTTGACTACCCCGACCTCCTTGGCGCCGGGATCCGCGTCGGTCGGGACAATCTGTCCACAAATTGCCCGGAGGGTGGCGGCTTCACCTATTGTGAGGAATCTCCAAGGACTTGTTGCCTTGCTGCACGAAATCGCGTGCCCAGCCGCAGCTATCGATGCCGAAAGCTGGATGAATCTGCGCCGTGTCAGTTTCCTTGTCTTCACCATAGCGCAGGACTTCGGACTGAAAGTCAGAAAGTCGCGGACAAAACTTCCACTTCTATGCCATAAGGCACATCAAGCCTCATGGCATTGCACGCTTGCTTCCTGTTTCGAGTGAGTTTTCTGTTTCAGCTGCGGCAATTATGAACGGTTCCAGACGCCGGCGCCCCGGGATGCGTTATGCTATTGGGGATAGGATTTCGATTACTCACCCGGGTCGCGGCTGAGCGTATTTCGGCGCAGCCTCCGGCTTGAGGTGACGGAAGGTCGATGCAGGAAGGATCCAAATGCTGCAAGTGCGGTAAGGCCATTCCTGCCGGGGAAGGACACTGTCCCTGGAGCCCTCTTGAGGCTGACGCGAAGTGAGTCGGGGCGGAACGAAGAATGCAAGAAACTCCGGGGCAGGAGGGAGGGCCTGCCCCGGAACGCGCAGCTGTATTCACCTTGGGGTCGAGATCAGGACTTGGATGCTTCCTTCTTCTTGCCGAGTTCGTAGTTGACGTCTACGGTCACTTTGAACTCTACGTCCAGGGGCTTATAGCGCCACTGACGCACGGAATTGACTGCGGCTTCACGCAATTCCTTGGGGCCGCTCCGAACTTCCGTACCGATGACCTCGCCCTGCTTGTTGACGGTGACATCGATCCGCACCAACCCCTCGATCCCTTGCTTCTTGGCTTCCACAGGATAGGGTGGCTTCACCATGTGGATGATTTCCGCCTTCTTGGTGTGCGTCGATTCCTCGATGTTCACCTTGCCCTCGGGAACATCTTTCTTTTCCTGGGCGAAAGCCAGCAACCATCCCACGCCGATGAACAATGTGCAGGAAAGCACTATGAATTTGACTTGCTGACGAAATAACATGGGTCCTCCTTCTGCATGCATTGACACCGCGGGCGAAACTGAAGTTCCAGAAAATCTGCAGTAGCGGGCATGGGCGGCGGCGGCGCCCACTATAACACGAAGCCCGCTCCCGCCAATGCCACGACGGGGGCTCTGAATTACAGCTTGGGCGTGTGGTCGGCACTAGCCTTTTGGCAGTTGGTTGAAAGGTGCCGGGTGGCGTCGGCTCGCTAAGCCTGTTCGGGGCTGACTAACACGGGCTCAACCGGTTACTCCAATCAAAGTAGCGACGAACGTAACCGATGAGCTGGATCCTGGGGAATCGGCGAAGGCGGCGAATAGAGCGCGCCGGCTCGACGACCAACTGGTTGCTCAGGTGGTGTTTCGTAAGGGCTATGACGGCGGACACGAACCAGTCGTTGGCCACCAGCATTGTTGCGAAGGAAGAGAAGGTTTTGGCCGCAAGGTCTTGGATTCTAGGACCGTGATTTTTGAAGTCAGCAAGGACTGCTTCATATCTTCCACCATCATTCTTGGCGGACACCTTCTTTGCCAGCGCCAGAGACTGGGTTAGTGTCAGGACCCCGGCATTCCTAATCGCGACGTTCAATATTTGCATAAGGAACTCGAAGGCGAGCGAGCGCGGCTTGATGTTCCCCTCCGCAGCAGCCAATTGGAGCTCGTCCCTGAGCCTGTGAAATTCGAATGCCTGTTCCTTTGCCCGAATGAGGCGCTGACAGCCTACAAGGAAGAGGCGCTGGATCAAGAGGGCAAAGGCTACCGCTGCCAAGGCAAACATGAGTGTATCCATGGTTCAGTCCCCTCCTTTCTTATCGGCATTCTTCTGGTTTTCCAATCGTTTCGCCCCCTCTTCCAGTTGTTTGATGGTCGGGGACTCGGTCGAGGATGGCTGAGGACCGAGTATGTGTGCCAGTAGGCGGTTCTGGACTTCGGCCAGTCGTTTTATCTCTCCCTCATAAATCGAGGAGTTTCGGTCGAGGAGTCTGTTGATCTGGTGGGCTTGCCACACAATAAAACCTAACAGCAAACCCAGTAGCGGCCCATACTGCTTCAGCAACTCGAGCCAGCGAGTTATGTCCAACCCTTTGTCGTCTCCAATAACAGAATGAGCCGAGCGCGAAGCAAAGGCAAGTCTAAAACCCTCCTTCGCTTTTATGGATTGAACAATTACCTCTAAGGTCAACCGATTGTCAAGCGAATTCGCACCGTGGAGACGATTGTTTACTACTTCGTACCCTCCCACCAGCACATGGGGCCAATCAGCCTCTTTTCGTCCGTCCGCGGACCTCGGCTGCGTCTCTGGGTCCGCAGCGAATCACATGTTGGTGACTCCGGTCGATAGCGCGTAGGCGTTGGTGCCGTCGAAGATGAAGTTCTGCGCACTGCACTTCGAGGCGGTTGAGCCGATGGTCATCCCGCCCTTGACGTTCGACGGCCAGGTGAAGGTGCGATTGCCGTTACCATCCTGGCAAATGATGAAGTTGATTTGTTCGCCGGCGGTGGCGTTCGAGAGTGTAGAGCTCGTCAAGTTGCCCGTCAGCGTGATCTTCTGCGTGTTGCCCAGCTTCGCGTCGAACGTGGGGGTAGCGGAAAACGAAACCGCATTCAATCCCGAAATCACCGGCCCGCCGAATTGCGCGGGCGCCGTGCCGGCGGTGTAAATCGAGTAGTTGCTGGTTCCGGCGGTTTGGGTGTCCACGTAAAGGCCATAGTTGTTGGTGACGGACCCGGCGCCGCGATCGTTGGGAAATGCGTAGAGCGCCATCATATTGGTCACCGTGCCGCCAGAGCCGGACATGTTCGAATAGCCGGCCACTCCGATCAGGTAATCCACCGAGCCGGCGGTCTGGTGATAGGCATCGCCCTCAACGCCTTCCACATAGGGTTTGCTGGATGCCGTGTGTTCCGAAGCCGACACGCCGTACGTTCCGATCTGATTCGCTGTGGTGTTGTTCTGGTTCAATCCCAGCAGAGTTGCGGAATGCACGGCGTTCAAAGTTCCTATGGAGTTCACCGAGTCGTTGATCAGGTTCTGCATGGGATTGGCGACATAGCTCGTCGTTGCGGGGCCCGCTCGCATGGTGCTGAACTGCGCGCTTCCGTCGTTATTGACCTGCCATTGAGTTGCGGAATCGGCGGCGTTCCGGCCGGTGATCATCGGACTGTTGTTGTCCGTGGTGGGAATCAGGTAGACATGATTGGAAGGCCCTCTGACGCTGACGCCGCGACTGGCGTAGGAATTGTCGATGGCAATGGCGCGTTGGAATTCGCCGCCCGGGAAAATGTTGCCAATGTAAATCCCTTCGGTCGGCTTTTTGGAACCGGCGCTCAGGATTCGCAAGGCCTGCTCGAGGTAGGCGCCGGGGGTGCCGTCCACGCCAGTGTCGTTCGTGAGGTCGAGTTCCAAGCCCACCGCTGCAGCATTCGCGTTGCGCGTCGAGTAGGTGAGGTTGAAGTTCCCGGCCCAAACTCCGCGCGACCCGCCGCTCCGGTTGGAGATCACAGAAAGGCCGACCGACTCGCCGCCTGAGCCGGTGTTGGGCGTTCCGCCGCTCACCATGCTGTTGATGACCATGCCCAGTTCGGTGCGGAAATAGGAAGCCGGCCCGGTGCCTCCCGTGCCCGGATAAGCGGACACCAGCGTGGCATAGGTATCGTCGGTGACCGTGCCGATCATCGCCCAAGCGGTGCTGGGGTCGGCATCAAGCTTGATGGAGCGGCCCAGGTGATTGGCGAGTTGGGTGAGGAAATGCGTTCCCACGCCGGTGACGGCGGTCGAGCCGTTCGTGAGCGTCACCGTGCCGGTTACCGGGCGCGTGGTCATGTCGACCAGGCGGTTTTCGAGCAATAGCAGCGCCACGCGGTCGGGATCGTCGGTGATCGTGTCGATCGGGTCGTAGGCCTGGCGGAAATCGAGAAACGCCACGTGGTTGCGCCAGTTGGTGGGCGAGCCGAAGCCGAGTGGCGGCGCTGCGACCAGCACGCCGGGAGTCGTGCCCATGTCGGCCAGCGCCGCATCGATTTTGGCGGCGGTGCTGGCGCCGGAGAATTGGTCGGCAAAACGAATCCCGTTGAGATACTTGGAGACGGCGCGGCCGGCGGCGTCGGTTCCGATGGGCTGCGGTACGAACCAGTTGCGCGCTTCGGTGACGCTCGTGATGCTCGATGCGCCGGTCACAACCTTGGCCAGGGGAATATGTCCGGGCGAGAATCCCGCGGTGTTTGAGGCGGGCGCGCAGTTCGCCGCCGGATCGAGGAAAACGTAATTGGTCGCGCTGGCCGCGAGCGTCAGCGTTCCGCCGGCATAGGTCACGAGCACCGGCGGATGGCCGCAAAACGCCGTCCCCGCGGCGAGGTTGAGCGCTAGTCCCGCGCCCGCCGTCGGCCAGTACCCTGGCCCAACGCCCTGGACGTACTTTGCATTGGCGGCGAACACCGGGGCGTTCGAAGACTGGGGCTGCTGCGCGAGACATGTGACGAGTGACGCGTGACAAGTGACGAGCAAAACGACCAGCCCCCAGCCCCCAGTCCCCAGCCCCTTTTTCCCTGAATCCTGAATCCTGGATCGTGAATCCTTTTCCCTCACCATAGAAGCACCTTCGCCGTGACTCCCGCGTCCGAAGCCACCAGATAGAGATTTGTTCCGTCGTACATTGTTCCGGATTGAAACCAGAGGGCGCCGGGCGAGGTCATCTGAATCAGGGCGCCCGCCGGCGCGTGGCCCAGGCCGTGAGCGAGCGTGAAATTGCCGGGCGTGCCCGCCGTCGCCGCCACCTGGCCGTAGAGCTTCGTGGCGCTGCTGATTGCCGTAACGTGCGTGGCGTCCGCAACCACGCTGCCCAGGAAGGCGTCGCCGGCGGTGGTGGGCGAACCCGTCAGGTTGTAGTAGAACCCGCCCGCGCTGTTAAAGAAAAGGTAGGACGTGCTGCCCGCGGGCGCCGGGCCGGGATTGGGCGCGGAGGCAGGCGCATAGCGCTTCCCCTGCGCGTAAAGGATGCCGGTGGCGAGCCCGGGCGTGAGACTGGCCGATGTGGAGAGCGCGAACCCGGAGATGACGCCGCACACGCCACGGTCCTTGAGCCACGCTTCGACGGTCCCGGCGGCGAGAACCGCCGCCTGAACGTCCGCACTGTCTTGCAGCAGCGAATCAATGAGCGACCAGTTGGTGTCAATGTCCGCCTCGTAGCTGTCGCCGTGCCGGGGTTGGATGATTCCCTTTCGGGGAAGAACTGTTCTGACGATTGCCATGGGAAACCTCGAAATCGGAAGTGGGAAGTTGGAAGTAGGAAGTAGGGCCCTATTCGCTAGTTCCTGCTTCCCGTTGCTACCTCTATCCCGCCAGCCTTGTCGCGATGGTTCGCACTTTCACGAAGCCGCCGTTCGTGACACGCTCCGTGCCGCTGTCCCAGTAGCTCACTGCGCAGTGGACCAAGCCGGGGTTCGCTTCGTTCTTCTCCTCCACCCAAAAGTCCATCAGGTAGAGCGTGCCGGCGGCATCGTTGACATTGGCGCGCGCGGGTTTCGATGCCGCGCCATTCGTCGCCGCGTCTCCGGCGGGGGATCGCGAGCACCAGGCCGCGACTTCGTACTCGAGTTCCGGGCGCGTGTAGTGGTAGCCGTCCACGGCGCTCACCGGCAGCGCCACGGACTCGCCGTTCTTGTACCAGCCGTAGAAGGTCTCCGGCCGCACCGCCGCAAACTTGGCATTGTTCGAGATCTTGGTGAGCGAATAATCGGTCACCGGCTGGTCGGCGGCCAGATTCGAGTCGGGGAGATCGACCGCGCCGGGAACCGTTGCCCAATTCAACTGAGCCATTGTTCACCTCGTAGGGGCGCATCGCGATGCGCCCAGGGCGGTTTACGAACCGCCCCTACCAGATTGTTTTTCCCACCGTGCCGTCGCTGTATTGGCCCGTCGTGTCGCCGCAAATGAACATGTAGCGCGTGCGGGCGGCGCTCGAGGCGGACGGATAAGCGGGAGTTCCCTGCGGCGCCACGCGGGAGAACCCTTTCCCTGCCACCCACCCCATATCGAGCAGGCGATAGGTCATTGTCCCCTCGCCAAAGTTCGGCTGTTTCTCGATGACTTCGCAGACTCGATTCGTCACCCCGCGGCGGCCAGTTTCAAAATTGGGCAGCAGCGGGTGCGAGAGAAACACAAAATCGCCCACCTCCACGGTGAGGGTCATGAAGTGGCTTTCCACCGTCAGGATGGTCGCTCCGCCATGGGGCGCGCCGCTCACCGGATCGACGCCCGCGTAGCGGCGGAAGACGCGCGTCGCCGTCAAGCCCGCCAGCGCCGCGCCGCCCCGCGCAAGCGTCATTCCTTTCGACTCGATGACGTGCTGACCAGCCAGTCCGAATTGCTGCAGCGACGGCGCATCCACAAACAACAGCTCCGTCTGGAATTTGCTCCCGTCGTAGTCCATTCGGAACGTGACCTCGTTGATGAGGGGTTCGCGCTCGACGCCCGGCAGAACCGTGATGTTGCGCTCGTCGAAGGCGAAGAGATTGGCCAAGCTCACGGGCGGATAGAAGAAGCGCGGCGAGAGCCGCCCATCGGCGAGCACCACGAGATACCCGCCGAGGGCGCGGAAGATTTCGTACTCCAGAAACTGCTTGGCCTCGGTGGCTTGCCGGAAGGTGAATTCAAACTGGTAACCCGCGAAGATGCCGTTACGGTAGAAAAGGAACTGGTCCACATCGAGCAGCGGATTCGGTCGGATGAGGGTGGGATTCTCGCTGTTTGCCGCGTCCCACTGCCCGGGATCGTAGATGTTCCACGCCGATTCCGCGAGATCCGCCACCTGGCCCAGTCCCAGTTCGTTCTGGAAGACCATGAATGCGACGTCCATCGGATTGGCCAGGAGAGTTCGGGGGTGGTCGTTCGAGACCGGCCCGCCGTCGTCGCTGCGCGTGAAGATCCAGGTCTTCGCGCTGCGTGTCAGGTCGCGGCACTGGAGGACGTATCCGGTGAGGTCAGGCAACGGGCTGACGGATTCGATTTCCTGCGTCGCCACGGTGACGAAATCGGAAGAGCTCATGCCGGGGTAGCCGACCTTGAGCGTGACCTTGCGGCCTTCCAGCTTGCCGCCACTCGCGAGCGCCGTCATGGTGCCGGCGCCGTCGAGGGTTTCGAGTTCCAAGGCGCCGATGGAGCCCTGGCCTTCGAGTTGCCGGATGGATTGCTGCACGCCTTGCGGGACTTTCAGATATGGCCGCCACTCCCACGAGGTCGCGGATGCCAACAACAGCGTGGGGTTCCAAGCCGTGAGCCACATCCAGGCGGTCGATCCGATTCCTGCCCACACGCTGAACTCGTAGGGCAGGCTGCGCGAGGCGAGCGAGTAATTCAGCAACGAACCCTCGCCGGTCGTGGTGAGGATCGTTTTCTGACTCCGCGCCAGACGGCTCAGGAACTGATCGAGCGAACCTTCCGTGCCGGCGAAGTAACTTTGAACAGCGCTGAGGCCGTAGCAGCGCAGCAGGGCATTGATGACTCCCCACGTCCCCTCGCCCCACACGGCTTCCGGCAGATTCGAATAGCCCGCGCCATAGGGCTTGAAGCCGTCAAACGGCGTGAGTTGCTCGTAGGCCATGTTCCACGTCTGGCTCACGTCCGACTTGACGATCGTCTTGTTGGTCAGGAAGAGCTTCTGATGGATGAACATCAGGCATTCGGCGGCTTTGGTGTCTTCGCCCAACTCGTGGCAAAAGATCGCCGCCCACGAACCCGCGGAGTCGAGCGCCACGGCGGTATCGAGCGTGCCGTCGGCATTGACCCCCTGCGCGAAGTGGCCGGGGTCGGCGCCGGGCGCAACGTAGAGGTTCGAGAGGATCTTGGCCTTGATGTTCTCGGCTTTCGCGCTGACCGTCGTCCCCGTGGCGCCGAGTGAGGCCGCTTGCGCGCCCGTGATCAGGCCGCGCTTGAGGAGTTCCGCCGTCGCGGTGGGCAGAACGCGGGCGGCGCGCACGAACGCAAAGTAAGCGTCGATGTTGTGCTCGGTCGAAATCCATTGCCGCATGCCGGGCTCGTAGTGGTAGCCCGGGTCGAGGTATTGCCCGTAACCGCCCTTCAGCAGGCCATTGCGCAAATCCGCGTCCGTGCTCTCCAGCGTCAGGAGGAAGTTAAGCATCTTCTGGAGATAGAGCGCCGGAGACGCGTCGGCCGCGGCCTCCATATAGAGGGCGTAGGCGTAAGCCACCCAGGCCATCGCGCCGGTGCGGATGTACACCTGGTCGGGGAGGCCGTTGTACACGTCGTAGCTGAAGCTCAGCGACCCCTCGGGCTGCGGGATGCCGAGTGAGAGGTTATCCAGATGGAGGTCTCCCACTTGCGTAAGCACCACCTTGAAATCGGTCGTCGAAATCCAGATATCGTTCGCCAGCTCGGCGCAGAGGTCTTGAAGATCGAATTTGTAGAAATGGTAGTCGTCGTTCCCCGGCCCGATGGGATACGTGATGGTCTTGCTCGGCGCATCGTAGGTGGGCGGCCCTGGCTCGTCGCTCGTCACTCTCAACTTGGTCACGGCATTTTGCTGCGTGACGAGCGCAACCTCGAAATACCAGGTTAGGGTCGACGGGGCGCGGAACTGCCACTGGATGATGGGATCGGCCGAGTCGGGCAGCCCGGACCCATAGACCGCCGGGCCGATGTAGGTGAAGGCGTCGCCCGCCGCGGCGGCGTGGCACTTCATCTGCTTTCCGCCACCGAAGGGTGCGCGCAGCGGATCGTTCCACATGGTGATCGACGCGCCGGGATCGCCCGCCGCCGTCCATCGCGCGGTGGAGCCGTCCTCACAATTCTCGAGAGTTGTCTGCGCCAGATATTCCGGGCGGTCGAGGAGCTTGTTGAACCTCGTGACGATGCGTTGCGCGGCCGCAAAATTCCCGGCGGAGACGTAAGCGAGTATGGTGAGCGCCGCGTCGTAAATCCACGAACGATTCTGTACGGCGGCGGAATTGGTGATCGTGACGTCCGGGACGTACGCCGGGTCGGAGGTTGGAATATCCAGCGAGCGCGGCAAATCGGCGAACACCGCTTGATGTTGCAGCGTCGAGAAGACACTGCGCCATCCTGTGACGGGGTCGTTGTAAACGATGTGCATCGTCGGAGTGCCGGTGCCCATGACTTTGGTCGAGCCGACGCGCGCGTGGTGCGCGTCCTGCACGATCACCGGCAGACTGTCTTCCTTCAAATACTCGATGTCGGTTTGGGAATAGACGCGACCGATGTAGTCAGCGAGCTTAGTGCCGACGCCCATGTTGGTGTGGGCTTTCCAGCCCGCCGGAAGCGTCGCGCCGAACCAACCGGAGGAGGGCTGCGCCACCGACGTGGGATAGAGCACGGCGAGCATCGCGCCGGGAGTCCCGCCATAGCTGATGCCCGCGGACCACGCCGCCATCCCGCCGCCCAGATCGCTGAGCGCCGCCGAACCCTTGTAATACCAGACGTCGGTGCCAACAAAGAGGTCGACGCGGTATTGACTGGCGGGATTGAGCAGCGAGAAGCAGCGGCCGCTCGCCGTGATCGCCGCCGTCAGCAGGAAGGTGTTCAGGAAGATCTGGCCGCCCGGTAAGACGACCGGCGAGTAATTGATGGGGAACCCGTCCGGCCCTGCCGAGATCGAATCCTCGACGACGCCCGGAGGCACATCGAAGACGATATTTTCAATGGCTGCCTGCGTGCAATCGGCGAAATCGGCGGAGGAAACGATGCCGCACTGCCACATCGCCGGCGTGGTCCCCGTGGCGAGCGCGTTCGCCTGCCAGTTCCCCGCCGGCGCGTTCTGCCGATCGATGAGCCAGGCAAGCGTCTGCGCGAAATCGCGCTGGAAGTCGCCGGGCCAGAAATCTTTGACGCGTTTTGTCATCGGTTCATCGATTCATCGGGCCACCGAACCATCGGGCCACATTGCCATCAGGGATCTCTCGAGACCAACTTCTTTGATGGCGCGATGAGCCGATGGCCCGATCGCCCGATTGTTCAGTATCCGTATCCACTCGTCCCATACCCCCCAATGCCGTAGCCGGTGAACTGCACTTGCTGGTCCTCGGCGCGGAAGGTGGTGAGCGCTTCCGGTAAGTTCTCGATGAAAACGGTGTAGAGCGGGCGCTTGACCAGCTTGGCGTTTTCGATGTTCCACTGGGCGTTGGTTGTCAGCATCGCGTTATCGATTCGTCGGGTCATCGGTCGGCGGGTCCGCCGGGCCATCGTGTGCGGTTCAGGTGGCCCGATGAACCGATCGACCGATCATCCGATCAGAGAATCTGCTTCCTCAACTTCAGCGAAAGTGTGTACACCCCCGGTGCTTTCCACTTGATGGCCGCCTCGGTGTCTTCGAGCAGGTAAATGCTGAACGCCGCCTGGGCGCTGTCGGGATAATAGGTGAACGCTGCGCCGGTCAGCGCGTGATCGAGGAACGACTGCCAGTTGGCGAGGTCGGTCCCCGTCTTGATGAATTCCATGGTGAATTCCAGGAATTCATCCGTCCGCTCGAGTACCGATTCGCGCACGCCCGCGGTCGAGACGTTGTCATGCCGCACGGCGACCTTCTGATATCCCGGAAGTTGGCGCGGGGGGAAGGTGAAGTTCAGCGTCTGCTCTGTTCCGCCTGCGGGTGTGTAAACGAGTTTTGGATTTGCCATGTCTTCACCGTAGGGGCGGAGCTTGCTCCGCCCAGGGCGCGGCAAGCCGCGCCCCTACGCGCGCGTGGCCGGCTGCCGCACCGTCGTATAGGCCACCAGATTCACATCCCGGTCCATGACGGCTTGCGAGATGTGACGCACGAGTTCATCCACGCCCGCCTGGCCGCCATACACGGGTCCCTGAAAAATCACTTGTACCGTCTGCTGCGTTGCCTGCGCGGTTGCCTGACTGGATCCGGAGACAGTCGAATTCGACGCCGCGCTTTTGGATTGTTGCCCCGTGCTGCCGCCCCCGGCCTCGCTCACGTCGGAAGCGGCGAGGGCTCGTCCCGCGACGGCCGCCGCCCCGCCCACTGCGCCGTAGATCGCCGCCGACTGGAAGGCCAGCGCCGCGCCGCGATAGTCCTGGATGGCGAGCATGTAGAATCCCAGGGCCGTGGAATAGATGGCGCGCACAATCGCTTCCTGCGCGATGGAACCGACCGCCGCCAGCGCCGCCTTTCGAAACGCTTCGCCGATGGAGCGCTGCCAGATGACGGCATTCGCGAGGTTCACGCCCAGCGCGGTATCGAAGAGGAGAAAATTACGCCCCAGGCTGTTCGAAAGCACTTCGTTGGTGTTGAGCACTTCCGCGAAATGCGCGACGAGTTCGGTCTTCCAGAGCTGAGCAACCTGGCGGTTGCGGTTGAGCGTGTTGCTGACCGCGCTCACACTCACATTGAAGTGGTCGGCGAGAGTGCTTGCGGCGTGGTCCACCTGGTTGAACTGTCCCGTGCCCTGCGCGGTCCAGCGGCCGAGTTCGGCGCCCAGTGAGGAGAATTCCCGCGAGAATCCGCTG
>JBEKUI010000048.1:0-20745 GCA_049515175.1 Terriglobia bacterium | reverse complement strand
TATTGTGGATCTCGGGGTCGTTGGAATCGAGTGTTATCGCCTGCCCATACTTTTCGATCGCTTCATCGAAATGGCCGGCATCGGTCAGTGCGTTGGCGAGGTTGAAGTAAAGGTAGGCCTGCGGCTTGCTCAGACGCATTGCTTCCCGATACTCTGCAATGGCCTCTTCCAACTTGCCCTGGGATCGGAGCAGATTGGCGAGATTGTTGTGGGCCTGGGGGAAGTCGGGCCGCAGTCGCAAGGCTTCACGATAGCTGGCCAACGCGGAATCCCCTTCGCCCAGCGAAGCGAGGGCGTTGGCAAGGTTGTAGTGCGCGTCAGCAAAATCCGGTTTCGACTTTATCAGGTCACGATACTCTGCGATCGCCGCGGCCACCTGGCCGCTCCGCACCAAGGCAAGCCCCAGGCTGTTACGCGCCTGGAAAAGATCCGGTTTCAGGCGGATCGCCTGGCGGAATTCGTCCACGGCTCCGGCGAAATCACCCATAGCCTGAAGCGCCAAGCCGAGGTTGTAGTGCGCCTCAGGAAAGGTCGGAGCGAGGCGGACGACTTCCCGGTACTGAGCTGCCGCGGCGTCCCAGGAGCGTTGGCTGGCGAGAGCGTTGCCGCGGTCGAACAGCTCGCTTACCTTGTCAGCGGCAAACACGGTGCTCGTGAGGAGCGCCATGGCCAGCAGTACCCAGGCTATTCTATTCGTCGAGCGCAAACTCATATTGCCCTCAGTTTCTCCTCAAGAACCGGTGCTCCCAGGAAATTCACCGACCTAAGGTTTGGTCGCCGTCGAATCGCCAGCGGGAGCGCCCAGGCGAAGCAGGCTGGCGACGCCCAGGGCAGAACCGAGCTTCTCCGCTTGCTGGTACTCCAAGGCGGCCTGGTCGTGTTCGCCGCTCCTCTCCAGGGCAAGGGCCAGCGCATAGTGCCCGCAGACGCTTTTCGGATTCACGGCCACCGCCTGTCGGGCCGTCGCCTGAGCCCCCGCCAAGTCCCGTTGCGCAAGTCGGGCGTACGCCAAGTCACACTGCCATCCGTCCTCGGCGGGACCCAGGACTGTGGCTTTGCGCAGGGCCTCGAGAGCGGGCTGAAAACTGCCCCCGTTCCACAGCACCCACCCGCGACGATTCTGCTCCTCGGCCGAGGATGCCTCGGCTGCACCTGCCGCCGGCTTCGCCGGCCCACCTGCCTGATGCGCCCGCTGCTGGAGTTCCCGGGCGACAAGCGCCAGACCGTAAGCAAGGTTCGGATTCAGCTTTAGTCCCTTCTCAAGCGACGAGACTTCTGAGTTGCCCTGGCGCAGCTCGGCATCGGCCAGGTAGAGACTGGCAAGAGCTGACTGCGGATCGAGCGTCTGGGCCTGACGCGCCGTATCCGCCAGTCCTCCGTAGTCGGCCTGCTGCAACTGCGCGCGTGCAAAGGCGAGGAGCGTGCCCACCGAGCGATTCAGGGTCACCGCTTCGCCGAAGGATTGGGCCGCGCTCTTCGCATCGCCCCGCTGCAGTTGCTGGTCGCCCTGGACGAGGAGCGCGTGGCTTTGCTCGATATTGGCTGCCCTGGTCTCCCACTGAACTATTCTCTGCTGGATTGCTGTCTTGTCCACACGAGCCGGCGCCAGCGCAAGATACTTCTTCCATTCGGCGGCTGCTTCCGAATAGCGCGCCATGGCGGCGAAAGCCAAGCCGCGCTGGTTGAAGACCTCTTCCCACTGCGGCCGGATTCGTTCCGCTTCGGCGAACTCTCCCAGTGCGCCTTGGTAATCGTAGTTCTTCAGCTTTTGCTGGCCGAGCTGAAGATGTTCCCGGGCGGGCGGGGGAACGGCTTCCGGCTCAGGGGCCGCCGGCTTTGGCTTAGTCCCTTCGATCTGCAAATCGGGCCTCTTGGCCTGCCGTCGAATAGCCTCCAGTAACGCCTCACTCGCACCCGCCTTCTTCAGGCGGTCGATTACTGCCTCGTCGGCCTGAAAGGCCACCCCATAAGTCTGCACCATGTCGGCCAGAGCGCTGCTGCTCACTTTCTTCTCGAGCAGGTAGATCAGTTCTTGGTCGGTCAGGGGCTTCGTCGCTTGTTGGGCAAGGAGCGCCGCGAGCCCGCCGGCAAACAACGTCAGGCTAAGGACAAGAAAAGCTCGCCAGTAAGATCTCACGGTTGCCCCCTTGCGTCGCGCTCTTTGTCCGCGGAAGAATCCGACGGAAGTACATCAACTTTGGGGTGCTGATTTGCGAAGCGGGCCAACCGCAAGGCGGCCTGGGCCTCAACATTTGAAGGGTCCATTCTGAGGGCGGCGGTGAAATTCTCGATGGCGCCCGGGTAATCCTTCCGCTCCACGAGGAGCCATCCCATCGCAATTCTTTTGCTGATTTCAGCCTCGGGAGATCTGGCGCCCTTACTTACTTCGAATCCCGCCGCTTGTGGGGTCAACGCGGCGGCTCTCCTATCGCCTGAGCGGACCGCGGTCGTCGATTCCGCTTTCTGGAGGGACGATTGCCATGCCGCGGAGGGCGGAACGTGGGCTGCGTCCACCTCACCCGAAGGCACAGGGAGTTGTGGGCCGTAGGTTTGCTGCGGGGACGCAGGCTCCGAGCTTTCCGACCGAGGCTCCACGGGGGAGGTGTGCAGTTCGTGGGATTCCAGATCAGAAGCGGCATTGCGGGCAGGGGCCTGCTGGGGTACTGAGGTGCGCCCGCTCTGAGCGGGCCGCTCCCGCATCTTTGCCAAGAGTGCCGGGCCACGATACACAACCCAAGACGCCAGCAGAAACGTCGATGCGCAAACCACGACCAGTATGCTTGTCCAGGCCCGGTTACCTTGCAGCACGCCTCGCGCGGGAACCTGTCCCGCCGTCTGGGCCCACGCCTTCCGGATCTGTTCGATATTCCGATCGGTGGACGCGGCAGCCAAGTCGATTCTGCGTTTCGCCGGATATTGGGAAGGACGGCCGGGATACCGGTCCGACCTCGGCTGGGCATTCTTCCGCCCTGGGCTTGTCAGCGGCGGATCTTGAGCGATCTCGATGATAGGATGCGAGGTCTCGGCCGAAAGCGAAACCCTCGCCGGCTCCTCCGCAACGGCGGGGCCCACCTCCACGGAAGAGGGCTTTCCGAGGGAATGGGAGACTTCCCGCAGCGCCGCAATCATTTCCGTCGCTGACTGGAAGCGGTAATCCGGATCCTTCTGCAACGCTTTGAGCACTGTGCCGCACAACAGTTCGCTCGCTGCGATTTCCTGCTTCTGGTACAAGAGACCAATCGGGTCATTGCCAGCACTGGGAAGATCACCGGTCAAGGCCTCGTACATCAAGACGCCCACAGAGTAGAGATCCGATCGCCCATCCAGCGCGTTCCGGGGAGTCCCTGCCGCCTGCTCGGGAGAGATGTACTCGGCGGACCCGACCACCGTGCCGTGCTCCGTAGTCACGACATCCCCAACTTGCTTCCCATGCTCCGCCGCCGCCTCACGCAGGTTGGCTATCCCAAATTCCATCACCTTGACGCGGGGGGCGCCATCGTGCTCCTCAGCGATAATTAGATTGTCCGGCGTCAGGTTTCGATGAACCATCCCTCGCCAGTGCGCGCAATCAAGCACCGCGCAGACCTGCGTCATAATATCCACAACATCCAGAGCCCGCATGCAACCTCCCCGGATGAGCAACTCACGCAGCGACAAGCCAGGGACGTACTCCATGACGATGAACGGGCGACCATCCGAAGAGCGCTCCAGAGACTCAATGTGGGCCGCGTTAAGGTGCCGCAACGCGCTTGCCGTATGAATCTCCTGTTGAAAGCGCTCCATGAGGCGGTCGTCATCTGCCAGTCGGGCAGTCAGGCACTTCAGAGCACGGATGCCCCCGAGGGGCAGGACCTTCGCCCGGAAGGCCGGACCCAGACTTCCATGCCCAATCTTCTCGACGATACGGAACTTTTCAGAAATCGAATCCCCGGGCTGCCATTCCCGCAGGCTATTGAGCAGGCTTCCGTCTCTGGAACACAAGACGATCCCAGAACGATAAAGACGGTTGCAGGTTGGGCAAACCTTCATCGGTCTCCTCGAGGCCCTACAAATTCCACAAGCGGCAAGTACGTACCGAGCGAACTCTCAGAATCGAGGACTTGTCGCTGAACTTTGATTTTACCAGTTCATAGCACTAATCGCCTGCCCATTCAATGGGAGACTGCACGAGGTTTCTCAAGTGGACACCCCCGTCTGGCCGACGACAGGATTGACTTGTCCCGGATGCTTCGTGGACCGTGGGCATGCTCCGGGAATCGTGGCAGGGATTGATTCGATTCCAGCGCTCAGCAGAAATGACAAGGGGGACAGAAGGATTCTGGCGAGAGGTAGCACCTTGCGCGGCTGAACCTTCGCGCAAGCCCGCCAACCAACAAATGGGAACTCAACCTAGGGGAGGGTGCCGGGCTCCGGTTCCTTGTCCGCCTTGTGAGCCCGCTGGATTGCGGCTTGGGCTTCGTGATTTGCGGGATCAATCGCGAGGGCTGCCTGGAATTCCCTAATGGCCGCAGGATAGTCCTGGCGATCTATGAAAAACCCGCCGAGTGTTAGCTTGTCCTGAAGGGCCGCCTGCTGGGCAGGAGATAGCTTGCCTACAGGAGTGGAAGGTGTCGGCTTGGATACAGGAGCTCTTTTCACTTCGGATTGGACCAAGGCGGTTTGTGGCAGAGCCTTCACGGCTGGCGCAGGGGTAGCCTCGGAAGCCCTTACGCTGCTTTGCGACGGCGGGGTCGAGCCGCCCAGGTCCACTCGAGATGGCTGGCCGGTAGTCGTGGGGCTTGAGGGGACGGAGCCAACAGGAGAGGTGTCGGAATTCGTCACCGGTCCTGTTTGGTCCGACGCTGTGGGCAACGATGATTGCGGTGGAAACTCTCGCGGCTCTGGAACGCTGGGTTCTGACTGAGGACTTCGCGGGATAGATACGGTAGCTGTCGGTGCCGGCCCTCGAAACGCCAGCCACGTTCCCGCTGTAACCAAGAATAGTAGGGCCCCGAAGAGCGCGCCCAGCGGTAGCGGCCAGAGCCAGTCCAGAACCGCTACGACACGTCCAACTATGCGTTCGAGCATGGGGGACCCTGATTCGGGTGGCTTATGCCTTCGCTCCGTTATTTCAGAGCGCAGCCTGGGCAAAAACCCGGTGCCGCTAATGCAGGAAGTTCCAAGCCGCCCCAAGCACAGCAGCGCCGCCCCGGGTGTGCGGAGCATTACCCAGGCTACTGCAAGTATACACCAGGCCGTACCCTCAAATCATCCACGGGGAATCTGAGAAGCGAGCGTGAGCTGATGGCCAGGAAGTGGTAGCCTTGGGAGGATCGAACCCTTACTGCCGATGGACGGCCTGCAACTTTCGGGACCATTTGCGACCAGAATGCGCCACGTGTTAAAGTGATAATGGAAACCCATGAGTCGGTTACCACGTGGGAATCCTCTGCGTGCAGGACTTCGATGGGTTCATGTGTAGGCTCGGCTTCCCGATTTCGCCGGCTACCAACTGCTCTTCCAGGGCTTTAAGCAGAGAGGAGGTAGTCTCGTCTCAGGTTGGGAGAAGCCTCAAGAAGTTACCTCACCGGGCTCTCGGAGAGCGTACAGCGAACAAGTTCGCCTGTCAGGCCGCGGCTAGCCGCGACCTTACGGGCTAGCAAGAAGCCGAAAACTCACTTTGAAGTTGGCACAAAAACCCCAACTCGCTTGCCCCAGAGCGCTCCGCCTCGGCAGAGAATCCACCGCGTCAGGAATGGGAGGATGGTAATGATGCGCTATGACGTCTCATTGCTAACCGGTTTTGATCTTCACCTCTTTAATGAGGGCAACCACTCGCACCTCTACAGGAAACTGGGAGCCCACCCCATGGTCGTCGAGGGAACGCCCGGCACATACTTTGCCGTCTGGGCGCCCAATGCCGAGCAGGTATTTGTCATGGGCGACTTCAACGACTGGAACAAGAGCCGTCACCCGCTGCGCTCCCGCGAGCAATCGGGAATCTGGGAGGGTTTCTTGCCTGGGGTCGGTCAGGGGACTTCATACAAGTACTACGTAGTCTCCCGGCACAACGGGTACCGCGTGGACAAGGCAGATCCTTTCGCCATCTTCAATGAGAAGCCGCCTCAGACGGCTTCCATCATTTGGGATCTCGCCTACGAGTGGGGTGATGGGGAGTGGGTAAAGCAGCGTCGTCAGCGAAACGCTCTGAGCAGCCCGATCAGCATTTACGAAGTCCATCTGGGATCGTGGATGCGCATCCCGGCCGAGGGAGACCGGCCTGGGAGTTATCGCGAACTGGCCCTGAAACTTGCCGCGTACGTGAAGCGCATGGGTTTCACTCACGTCGAACTCCTACCGGTGATGGAGCATCCCTTTTATGGTTCCTGGGGCTACCAGATGACCGGCTATTTCTCCCCCAGCAGCCGCTACGGTACGCCGCAGGACCTGATGTACTTGGTGGACCATCTCCACCAGAACGGTATCGGAGTAATTCTCGACTGGGTGCCCTCCCACTTTCCCAGCGATGAGCACGGGCTGGCCTATTTCGATGGCACACACCTCTACGAGCACTCCGACCCCCGGCAGCGCGTGCAGCCTGATTGGGCGACCTACGTGTTCAACTTCGGCCGTCACGAGGTCCGCAGTTTCCTCCTCAGCAGCGGCATATTCTGGCTTGACACCTACCACGCCGACGGCCTGCGCGTAGACGCCGTGGCCTCGGTACTCTACCTTGACTATTCGCGCCGCGAAGGGGAGTGGATTCCGAACGAGTACGGGGGGAGGGAAAACCTCAACGCCATTCAGTTTTTGCGACGGCTCAACGAGGAGGTCTACAAGAACCATCCCGACGTTCAGAGTATCGCGGAGGAATCGACGGCGTGGCCCATGGTCTCCCGGCCGACTTACGTCGGCGGGCTCGGCTTCGGCATGAAATGGGACATGGGCTGGATGCACGACACCCTGGAGTACATGCGGCAGGATCCGGTTCACCGCAAGTACCATCACAACGACCTGACCTTCCGCATGCTTTACGCCTTTACGGAGAATTTCACCCTGCCGCTCTCACACGATGAGGTCGTCCACGGCAAAGGTTCCCTGCTGGGAAGGATGTCGGGAGACGATTGGCAGAAGTTCGCCAATCTGCGCCTGATGTTCGGATACATGTTCACGCAGCCGGGAAAGAAATTGCTCTTCATGGGCGGCGAGTTCGGCCAATGGAACGAGTGGTACCATGAGCGGAGCCTGGATTGGCACCTCCTCGGTTACCCGCCGCACCAGGGAATTCAGAAATGGGTGGAGGATCTCAACCGAGCTTATCGAAATGAACCGGCGCTGCATGAACTGGACAATGACCCTGCCGGGTTTGAATGGATCGATTGCAGTGACGCCGACAACAGCATCCTGGTCTTCCTGCGCAAGGCGAAGAGTTCGGCGGACTTGATCCTTGTCGCCTGCAACTTCACGCCCGTCCCTCGGGCGAACTACCGCGTCGGAGCGCCCTGCGGAGGCTTTTGGACGGAGATTCTCAACAGCGACGCCCTGATCTACGGCGGCAGCGGCTGTGGAAATGGCGATGGGATCGAAGCTGCTCCCGTCCCCATGCACGGCCGCCACTGGTCACTGAACTTAACGCTGCCTCCCCTGGCTGCGGTGGTCTTGAAAAGTGGAGGACCCGCCGCGTGAACACCGCGCTTGGCGCCATCGTACTCGATGACCATCGTTGCAGGTTTGAGGTATGGACTCCATAGGCGGAGCAGGTCAAGGTACGTGTGATCGGCTCCCACCAAGGCACCATTCCCCTGGAAAAGGATGCGAGCGGCTAGTGAGTGGCCCAGAGTTTCTTGATCCACTTCGAGAGCTAGATTCCTGCGGAATCTAGGAGTCGAAGAGGAGGTTTTGCCGTGAAGAGGAAGCGGTTTTCTGTCCCATCCTCACGTTGAATCTCGTTTACCAAATATTAGTGTTGCCCATCATCTGCCAGGCTTTCATGAGGAGATGAGTGTGAATCTTCCAGGGTAAGTGTATTCGCGAAGAGAACTTGATCCCGGGGACTGGCCGAACTGGTTTATGACCGGACGCATCAGTTAATCGCTGAGATACCGAATCGGAAGTCCCGAGGAACAGCGTCATTGGAAGAGTTGCAGGGCACCTTGACCCCGCCACACGCATTGGCAATACTCACACCCACGATGGGCCGTTATTGGGGCCTCCTTCCGAGTACTAGCAACCGTAAAGGCGTCGCCCACCCTGGCTACTCCTGACGGGAGTAAGGTCACAAACCACGTCAAAAACGCTTTTCCAGAGACCTGTGAAGGCTCGCAAGTTAATGCAGAAGTTGGTCGGGGCGCCCGGATTTGAACCGGGGACCTCCTGCGCCCAAGTTCGAAGAGCGATAACGGCAGTAACGTGCGGGAATAGCGATTGACCCTGTATTTATGCGGTAATGAGCCCAATCACTGACCCATACGACTAATGCAGCTGACTGCTGCATATTCGTGCTTCTTAGCAGAGTTACGTCACAAAATGTATTTCTTGTCCTCGCCCACTTGGGCCTTATTACCTTGAGTGTTCTGGAACGGCGGGCGGCCTTGTTCATCGAGCGAGGAGCCCCAGATTATCTTCGCTCAGACAACGGGTCGAAGTTCAGCGCCCAGGGGGTTCGAAACTGGCTTAACCGAGTGGGGGTGAAGACGTTGTTCATCGAGCCCGGGAGCCCTTGGGAGAACGGGTATGTGGAGTCGTTCAACGGGAAGTTTCGGGTGAGTGCTTGAATGGCGAGAGCTTCGACACCGTGGTGGAGGCGAAGGTTTTGATCGAGCGATGGCGGCGGGAGTACAATGAGAGCCGACCTCACCGGGCTCTCGGAGAGCAGACGCCGAACGAATTCGCCAGTCAGGTCGCGGCTCGCCGCGACCTGACTGGCACGGAAGGGGCCGAAAACTCACTCTGAAGCTGGTACAAAAACCCCGACCCGCTCAGAGCGGATATGGAACGCGCGGTCCCTGGCGGAACAAACCAGGGCAGGACCTGCTCGCCCAGTCGATGTCCGGGCTTCCCTGGCTGAATGGCAACGCCGACCAGCCTCCTCTACCCTTCGCGCTCTCCGTCGCCGATATGTATGCGGGCGTACATCTTGTGCAGGGCATCCTTGCCTGCCTGCTCCGCCGGAGCATTGCGAAAAAGGGCGGGCTGGTGGAGGTAAGTCTGATGGAATCCATTCTTGACATGCAGTTTGAGGCTTTGACCGTCTATCTCAACGACAATGGAAAGCTTCCGCAGCGCAGCGCCTTGAGCAGTGCGCACCCTTACGTCGCGGCGCCTTATGGCATCTCCGCGACGGCGGACGGTTATCTCGCGCTGGCCATGGGCTCCGTGCCGCGCCTGGGGGAACTGCTGGGATGCCCGGAACTCGGCCGCTTTACGGATCCGCAAAGCTGGTTTGCCAAGCGCGACGAGATCAAAACCATTTTGGCCGGGCGCCTTCAGTCGCGCCCCACGGCGGATTGGCTCGGCATCCTCGAGCCCGCGGGCGTCTGGTGCGCCGACGTTTTCACCTGGCAGGATCTGATGAAACAGGAAGGGTTCAAGGCGCTCGACATGATTCAGGAAGTCGAGGGCAACGGAGTGCGATTCCGCACCACGCGCTGCCCGATCCGCATCGACGGAGAAATACTCAAAGACACCGCCGGCGCGCCCGGCATCGGCGAGAATACCCCGAACCTTTGCCGCGAGTTCAAGCCCTGATCAACGTCCGCCGCAGGAGGGAAGATGAGCGCGCGAAAAGTCTTTCGAGTCGCACTTCGCAAGTTCGAGCCGTTCGAAGCGGCGATTCGCAAGCAGTGGGAGGATTTCCGTCGCGCCACCGGCTGCACCCTCGAACTCCAGGCGGAGGCCTGCGACCTTCACCCGCTCTATGAGGAACTCTTTGAGAAGCAGGGTCTTCTGCGAGGCGATTGGGACGTCGCTATGCTGAACACCGATTGGCTGGCCGGGGTTGACCAATCCGGTGCGGCGCTCGACCTCGCGCCCTTCATCGCTCAGAACCCTCCGGATGATTACCCGGAGGGATGGACTCCTTCCTTGCTCCGCTTCCAGCAATTCGAGGGAAGGATTCTCGGGTTGCCGTTCCACGACGGACCCGAATCACTCATCTACCGCACGGACCTCTTTGAGAATCCTGCCGAGCAGGCGGCTTATCAGGCACGCTTTGGAAGAATCTTGAAAGTCCCGGAAACCTGGGAGGAGTTCCGCGACTTGGCGCGCTTCTTCCACCGGCCGGAGAAGAATCTCTACGGAACCGTTTTCGCCGCTTTCCCCGACGGCCACAACACCGTTTACGATTTCTGCCTGCAACTCTGGACGAGGGGCGGAGAGGTTCTGGAATCGGGCCGAGTGAAACTGGATTCTTCCGCCGCGGTGCGCGGGCTGGAATTCTATCGTGCCATGCTCAACGATGCCGCGGCCTGCCATCCCCAGTCGCGCACCTTCGACTCGGTAAAATCCGGCTGGGCCTTCGCGCGCGGTGAAGTGGCACTGATGATTAACTGGTTCGGCTTCGCGGCGATGGCGGAGACCGTGGAGGGAACGAACGTCAAGGGTCGCGTCGGCGTGGCGACGATTCCCCACGATCCCGCTTCGCGGGGAGCGTCACTCAACGTCTATTGGCTGCTCTCGATCGGCCGCGGCAGCCCGCATGCGGAGACGGCCTATCAATTCCTTCGCCACGCGGCCAGCGCGGAAATGGACAAGCTGGTGACGCTCGAAGGCGGGATCGGTTGCCGCAAGAAGACCTGGGAAGATCCCGAAATCAATCGGCGGCTGCCGTTCTATCACCGCCTGAAGGACCTTCACCGTGACGCGCGCGAATTGCCGCGCCTCGCTGGCTGGGCGGCGATCGCTTCGGTCATCGACGAACTGGTTCTCCAGGTGATTAACACTTCGGAACCGGTTCAGTCACTGGCCGCGGCGGCGCAGGAAAAAGTGGAGCGGCTCCTTGCCCGGCAGTGACCCTTCCTCCCGATCTCCCGCCGCGAGCCAGCGTACCTGGTGCCTGCCCTTCCAACCCCACGTCCGGTTAATGGCCCTGAGGTTGGGGATTGCGGCCGGGCTCGCCGCCATACTCATGTCACGCCCCAGTTGGCCCCGCCCTCCCGGGCTTGAATCCCAGCCCGCGGCGCCGGTGACCTTCGCGCTCGTTCACGCGATACAGAAAGGCGCGGGCTACGTCAACTCCCTGGCGCTCGCTCCCGATGGCCGGTGGCTCGTCTCTGCCTCCGACGACAGGCAGGTGAAAATCTGGGATGTCGCCTCCGGTGAACTCGTTCGCTCACTTCGAGGTCACGAGGGGGCGGTCTATGCGGTTGCCATCGCCGGAAACAGCGAAACCCTCTGGAGAGCGCTTACTTCGCAAATCGGTTGCCTCACGCGCCGCACCATGTGTTTCCGCAGGCTGTCTATTCCGCCATGATTCCGGGATCGCCCGGCTGCAGGTGGTAGGTGGAGTAGACCGTCAGGCTGCGGGCGGGCAACCGGTCCTGGACGCGTGTTCGCTGGACCGAGACCGGGAACTCGTCTTGGGGGCCCAGGACGACTTCCACTCGGTCCTTTCTCTCAGGCGACATGCGGTAGCGGTACAGCGTCATTCCCGCCGCTATTCCTCGCAGGTCGATCTCCGCATCCCAATCCGCCTCCGCATCATTGGCGACGATGAGGGTGTACTGCCCGCGCGAACTGCTCCGAGCGCCGGCGCCAGGGGTAAGGGTTTGCCGTCAGGACCCTGAAAGCTCGACCAGGACCACCCAGGCTCATTAGTGATGCATAACCACTTGATGCAGTGATAGTTTTTCGCCCGCAGCAAGTGGTCGGCCAGCGCCGCCAGGCCTTCGGAGAATTCCTGCATCGAAACGGGTCCGCTGATGAGAACACCTTTGCGGGTACCCCGCAACTCCGGGTAGGCATTCCACGCGACATCGGAGAACTGCTGCTGAAGGAAGATGTCCACCTGGTTCTTCTCAGCCCAGTCCAGGATCCTATAGAGGACTCGCATCTCGGAGTTGTCCCAATCGAACTGACCCCTGGGCCTGGAATCTGAAGCCTGTTCAGAGGTGCTTTCAGGCGGTGTAAACGCAACGGTGAGCTTCGTCGGCGAATGCTTCGATCAACTTCAAATCGGCGTCAAAGAAATGATCCGAGGGGCAAAGAATGTATCCTCCTCCTTCACCGGCGCCCTCAAAGCAGCGGCGAACGGCTTGCCGGGTCTCTTCTGGAGTGCACCCGCTCAGGTAATGGAACTGGTCGAACCCTCCAATCATGCAAACCTTTTCGCCAATCCGCTTCTTCGCCTCCGCCAGATCGGCGTCCCCGCCCATGCCGGGTGGAGTGAAAGTCTCCATGGCGTCAGGCCGCATGGCGGCAATCCTCTCGAGGATCGGCATCATACCCCCGCAGGTATGGTAAACGATCCGCTGCCCCGCAGCGTGCGCGAGCGCGATCAGTTCAGAGTCATAGGGGGCCACGAATTCATCAAACACCTTGGGAGAGATGACGGTTGAGGAGGCGGAACCGCCTCCCAGTTCCACCAAGTCGAGTCTGGCGCCCGCCATCGACTGGATGTAGGTCCGCTTGCGACCGAAAAGGATGCGCAGAAACTCGTGCACCCAGCCCGGGTCGTCAAACGTGGCCAGGATGAGCTTTTCCGTACCGTAGAGGCAGCAGGCATCCTGCCAGGTTCCCGGCTGGCCGAAAACATCGAAACAGGCGACGTGACTGCGCACCAACCCTCGCTCGCCGTATTCCTCAGCAACCCGGTTTACGGCGTCCACGTCGCAGAGCGGCTGAGTTGCGTAATCGCCGATCAGGTCGATGTCCCTTTTCTCTTTGACGGGAGGCTCGACAACCCAGGTCGTCTGGTCATTGGACTGCGTCACCATCGCAAGCGTGCCCCTGGGCGTCACAAAACGATAACGTGTGGCTTGGCAGCCCTCGGTGGAAACGTCCTCGGCACACGTTTGCCAACGGTCCGACCAAACCCGGCGTGCCTCCAGAAAGCCGGGTTCTCCCTGGTGCGGATCAGAAAAATCCCCCAGAGAAACGTTGGGCTTGTGGCAGACGGGCCAGGTGATGGCATCCAGATCGAATTGCTCGAAGAAAACCTGACTCGTGGCACTGCCCAAATACCTGTCCAAGAAATACTGCATGAGGTGATGTGTGGTTACGGGCAAGCGGTCCGGTTTGCCGCGCCGGAGGGCAGTCAAGAGCCGTTCTTTATGCGTCATCGTCATCTGATGAACAGAACCTCCCTGCGCGCCCTCAAAGACAAGGGAGTTCCCCGGCCCGGGGTGAACTGGGACTGAACTATAGCTTGGAAAAAGGCTGGATGAGTCTCTGAGGTGCTGAAGACGCACATGGCAGGATCTTCACTCATGGCTCACTCCTTTCCGGTGCCGCCCATTCTAACGCGGGTTGAAGGGTGAACCAGGGCAAAAATCGTAGCTTGAAGGACCTTGCTGAGGGGTCCCATTTCCGCGGAAGTCGGACACATGCCTGGCTCCCAACTTCAACTTGAGCTGGCTGAGCGTCATTGCCTACAACCTCGAGAACCTCTAGCGGCGGTTGGTACTGCCGAAGAGAATTGGCCACTGGTCGCTCACCCGTTTGCAGCATCGGTTGGTCAAGACCGGCGGCAGGCTGATCAAGCACGCGCGGTACTCTTGGCTGCTACTGGCGGAGAGTCATCTGACGAGACGGTTGTTTGGCAGTATGCTCCAGCGGATAGCCGGGCTGCCGGTTCCGACGGGATAGCCGAGGCTGTGGCAGCTGAGAAATCGATCCAGAGCCACCTGGGAGGGAGGGGTGTCTGACAAAACTGGATGACAGGACCGCGGTGAGTGGTTATGGGACTCGCGTTGCGGCAGTCCCGGCCCGGTCCCGAACTGCCGGACCCAGGCAACGAAAAACCAGGGCGCTGGAACCTCGCGAAGGGTGTATCCTGTGGGGCGTTGGGCGCTAAAACGGAAATACCGGATGAGATTTGTGAATCCGCCCTTGGAATACAGGAAGAAAAAAACTGGTTTTCGGTTACAGCAGACGGCCCAAGTGTGCTGCTGCAATCTCTCGAGTACTGAGGACGCGCATTGCAACCCAATTTTGAGAATCGATCTGCCGAGGTATGCAATCCTAGAAAGGGGAATGTTGTCGTGTTGAAGATAATAAAGATCCTCGCCCTCTCATTGGTTATCGTCGTTACCCGACTGAACGCCGAGCCAATCAAGGTCCACCCTTCCAACCCGCACTATTTCCTCTTCAAGGGTCAACCCACCGTCCTGATCACTTCGGCCGAACATTACGGCGCCGTGATCAACAGAGACTTCGACTACGTCGCCTATTTCGACGCCCTGAAGTCGTACGGGCTCAACTATACGCGCATCTATCCGGGCGAACTGTTCGAGCCGGTGGGGAAATTCATGAAAGGCAACACGCTGGGCCCCAAACCGGCAAGCCTGATCGTGCCCTGGGCGCGGAGCAAGGTGCCGGGCTACATGCTCGGCGGCAATAAATTCGACCTCGACCAATGGGATCCGGCGTACTTCGCGCGCTTGAAGGATTTCGTGGCCAAGGGGGCAGAGCGGGGCATCGTTGTGGAGATTTGTTTCTTCAACGGGCAATACTCCGACACCTGGCCTATTTCACCGCTGTATTACGAAAACAATATACAGGGCGTGGGGAGATGCGATCCCGAGGATGTCCAGACCCTGAGACACCAAGACCTGGTGCGCCGGGAAGACGACTACGTGCGCAAAATCATTCAGGAAGTCAATGCGTATGACAACGTCATCCTCGAAATTTGCGACGAGGCGATGGTTGGCGGGACGCCGATTTCGGAAGCCAGTGCCTGGGTCGGCCATTTGCTGGAGCTGATCCAGCTTACCGAGAGCAACCTGCCGAACAGACATTTGGTTGCCCAACAAGTGGAAGGGCCCCTGGGAGGGCCTTACGATTGGTCGTCCAACCCGGATGTATCGATTATCGTGGCGCAATACGCTTGGGGCCAGGGATGGCTGGGAGGCATGCAGGCCCTCGATCATGAATACGGAAAGAACAAGCCACTCGAGTTTAACGAAACCAACTACTACCCGATGTATAAGGGAGACAAGGTCGCGGATTCCCGTGTGGAAGCTTGGGAGTTCATCGTGGGAGGCGGAGGCAGCTTTAACCAATTGAACGGACTCTATACGGCTGAGAACCCCGCCGGAAAAACAGCGGACAATGCCCAGATCCTGGGCGCTCTCAAGGCCCTGAAAGATTTCATCTACAGCTTCGACTTCCTCAAGATGCACCAGGATAAGAGCTTCATCGTCGGGGGCGTGACCTCCGGAGCGTACTGCCGAGGCATTAGTGAACCCGGCCAGCAATATGGTCTATACCTCCACCACAGCACCGACGGTAAAGAGGCCGCCTACACGGTTACGCCCGGGAGTTATATCGAAAAGCTCGTGCTCGACCTCCCCGCCGGCGGCTACAAAGCGGATTGGGTTGACCCGGCCTCGGGCGCAGTAGTGCGCACAGACACGTTCACGCACCATGGGGGCAACCGGACTTTCACTGCGCCCCAGCATTCGATTGACATCGCGCTGCGAATCAAACGCGGCTAGAGCCCCTGATCTATAGTTTCGGTTAAAGGAGACTAGAAGCTGTTTCAAAAGCCTCCGTAAGACGATCATAAAACAGGCGATATGGTCGAAAGCTTGGCAGATGGCGAGCGAGCGGTGGTAGCGCACGACCAGTCGGCGGAGTTGCCCACCCAAGCGATGCTGCGTTCGACGATCCAGCGGCGTCTGCAGCGGCGCAAAGTCCGCCACTGATTCGGCCGCAGATTCCGGACTGTCGTCAAAGTCCCTTCCCAAGATGATAGCCGCGGACGAGCTCGAACCCTGGTCCCGTCCTCAGTTAAGGCAATTCCAATCCTGCAACCGGGTTGTAGAGCTCCTTCGCGGATTTCTTTGGCACAGGCAGAAAATCCGGTACAAAACGAAGCCCTGCCGGAAATAGGGCCCGTCCCTTCTGCGCCGGGTCCTAGAACTTCCGATGCTCACTTAGCAGGCATGCCAAGACGATTGGATGATGTCTGTGGTTCGCTCCACTCGCCCAGTGCCTAGGGTCGTGCGGGCGAAGTTAGATCGAGCCAGCTTCAGAGTTGTCACCTCACTTTTCGGGACAGGAACACGGACGTGCTGCCGTCAGGGTTGATCAGCTTCTCAAGGCGGACCAAACAGCTCCACGTAGCGAAGCGCGAGGCCGCTCCAGAATCATCTGTTTTTGGGCGATCAGAATGGAGGGTTTGCGACCCTTGCAGGTCAGGCAGTTGCAGGGCGTCTGAGAGGAGAGGTTTTTGGGCAAGCCAGCACAGGCTCGTTGGAGCGAATTTGGGAGAAGGAACGAAGAGATGACGAGCATGAGTGGGGTACAACCTCCAATCGGTGCCTGGCGCAAAATGAGTTTGTGCAGTTAATGCACTCGAAGGCTACGACGAGCTCCCCGAGAGCACGCCTTGCCTGACGCGTGAACATGAAGCCAAATGAAGGAAGAGGACAGGGAATACGTAAGAAAGCGATTGAAATCGCTGGCAATGGGCCGATGGATTTGAACCAGAGGTCGTCGGAAGGCGCAAATGGAGTTCACGTAGGCGCACCTTGTCCTCGGATGTGAAGCCAGCAAAGTCCTTGACACGCAGCGTGTATAAGGCAAGCGCCGGTCGCTCTTGATTAATGCCGCTGAATGTCGAGCGTATGCTTGCCCGCCGTTTGAAGTAATCGAATACGTCGCATATCGAGCCCAGCCAGTGGACCACGTTCAGAAAATCGTTGATAGACAGGACATGGATTGGAACCTCACAATCCGGCTGCCTCATTTGAAATTCGATGGGTGAAAACGGCTCCTGCGTGCACTCGATTAAGCAAATCCCGCATATGGGAATGAGCATATCGGCTGGGAAGTCTCTAGTTTCGTACCAAAGATTTCGTGCTTGAAATGGAACGTTCTTGACCCTCTGCATTCCCGTCTTGACTGATTTGCTCCCGTCCCACACCTTTCCTTCGAGCCATAGTTTCAGACGCCCTGGCGCTTTTGTTTCGCCGTCAGTTCCCTTAACGCTGACGACGATGCACTCGCGATTAAGCACCAGGAGTACATCGGCGGGATGCTGTTTCGGCTTCCCTCCCGAGATATACTTCACGTCCCACCATACAAAATCCTTCATGAAAAAACGGGAACTGAATTCCCCGATTAGCTTTTCGAGAGCGCGGCCACGTTGTATACTCATGGCGGTGAAATCCCGACCCTCTTCGCTTCGCCCACGTTGATGTCATCTTTGCGCTGGTCAAGGGCTGCGCCCAGCGCCATGTGCACCTCACGAGGGCAGGAATGACTCTGGTGAGTTCCGGGTATTGTATCACTTATGGGCACGGCCCATAGGCCGCGTGCTGCCTCTTCTGGAGCTGGGCCGCAATCATCGGCTGGCGGGACGTGCTCGCTCCTGCCCTGCGGAACGTTTCGCTGTGGCCGTTTGACGGCCCCCTGCCCTCGCTGCTGGTGCCGGGAAGCATCGTTGTTGCCGAGACATATCAAGCCGAGTGCTACGGCTGGTTCTCCAAGGAGCCGCTCGGCGGCAAGCGCGACCAGGACGACAGGAGAAGGTTCGGCGCGTCGCTCCTTCTCTGGGCTGACGCCCACAACGTCACGCTTGAGGACGGCCTCAGGAAGGAAATTCAGGGCGGCTTCCCGCAAGGGGACGACGCCCTTGATTCGGTCGTCGGGCTCTTCGGGATGCTCCAGGTGTGCCTCGGGCAGCGTGAGCCCGGCGAGCCGGACGACCGAGCAATCCGGGAAATTGAAGGGTGGATTCTTGGCCGGGAGCCCTAGCGATGCCACTGCCATTCATGCCACCGCAGGTTTCCCAGAGGCAGATTGACTGGCGAGGTATATTGCCGGTGATGGACTGCCCACACAACGACACGGAATTGCATCGCTGGCTTCGCTGGGTATTTGAGAGTCGCAAGCCGCCATATTTTGTGTGCACGGTGGCTGAGGCTGCCCTCGGTGCCTGCATGCCTGATTACCTTTTGCTTCGACCCGTATTGCTCGAACTGAAGCGCCAGCATCCCGAGCCGCAGCCCGGCGGCGCTCGACGACCCCGAGCTCCGCGACTGGCTTTGCTGGGCCTCCAAGGGCGGCAACGTGCCGTCCTTCGTTGGCAGAGTTGTGGAAGCAGCTATTCACGCTTGCTCGCCCGATTACGCCCTGCTGCGGCCAGTGCTGGTTGAACTGAAGCTCCGGTACCCTGAAGCGGGAGGGACTGCATGACGGATGGCCTCGTCAGCGTGAAGTGTTTTGGCGTGGAAGGGCGTTTTTCAGGCACAATCCCGTTTGGGTTGTGTGAAAGGCTGATTTCGCCGTCTACAAAAACAGAATTTGCCTCTTGCCCTTGGTTCGCCAAAGCACGCGAGAGGCGGAAGTCAAAACCGCGGCTGAATCCCGAGCGGCAGAATCGGAAGTACTTTCCAGATGCGCTGTCATGAACAAACCCTTACGGCTGCGGGTTACTTCGTTGCTGAACAACCACTGATTTATTTGCCATTAGAGGCCGCATGAGCGGAACGACAGCAAAATAAAGCCTTTCAGGACTCGCACAACTCATCGCTTTCTGGCTGACCCAACTCACTTTATCGCTTGTAACCTTAGTCTTTCTACCATACTTCATTGGAACCGTAAATGGATGCACGTCAGCGGATTTCGTCCCTCGGGCTCCAGGTGTGCATTGGCCAGCGTGAGCCCGGCGAGCCAGACGACCGAGTAATCCGGGAGATTGAAGGGTGGATTCTTGGCCGGGAGTCATAGCGACGCCACTGCCGTTCACGCCGCCGCAGGTTTCCCAGATCCAAGCAGAACCGCTAAAGGTGACCAGATGGACCACATCTACGGTTAGCCGACCATACGTCACCCGTGCACTGCCTTTTGAAGGCAATACAATCAGCCTTGCACAGGTTGCGGAATCGCTGTTGCGCCCCCCTGAACAATTCTGCACAAATGCGCGATAATATGTTCCGGAGTCGGAATGGAAGAATGGTGATTACCAAACCTGAACAACACGAAGTCAACCGCGCTGGCAAGCGGCTGCTTCGAGATGTCTTGGAGCTGCTTGGCTGAGTTGTCGACGACGTGCAAGAGGACTACGGCATCGACTGCAACGTCCAGGTTTTCGATGGGAAATCTCCGACCGGCGCATGGTTTCAGGTCCAATTGAAAAGCTCCGCTTCCTCCGACTATGCCGCCGATCGCACCTTCGTTTCGCAGGAGCTTTCCATCGACCACGCCTGTCATTACGCATTGGAGCTACGCGGACCCGTGCTGGTAATCCACGCCGATGTGACGTCAAAGAGCGTCTACTGGTACGCGCCTCAATTGGACGGTCAGCTCGCGACAGTGTTTGGCAAGACGGCGGCGAAATCCGTTGCGGTGAGAATCCCTACCAGGCAGCAGCTTCCCGGATCTGCGCCACACCTGCTTTTGAGCCTGGACAAGATCTACCTTGCACTGGGGAATCGGGAGCTTACCTCGGCGTCGACGCCGTCCTTTGCGGAGTCTTTGAGATAGAAGTACACACTGTACACCTATGAGAGAAGGCCCTTGCGAGAAAAGTTGCGCTATTGTGCTTCTCGGAGAGACGGCTACCGCGTCGCAAATGCAAAAGTTTGCCCAACCTGGAAGGCGGGTTCGGAATTCAAGGCGACAAGGGAAGCGAAGCCCCAGCCAAGGGAGGGACGAACAGAATCTGTTCCTCATCGGGAGAACATGGCCTGAATATTCGCCCGGATGCCCGCTTCAACAACTTTGAGTTCCTTCGCGCCGATCTGCTTCCATTTCAGCGCGTGCAGCACGGCGGGGCGGTCGCGGCGGAAGCAAATACAAGACCCGATAATGGACAGGGCCCGCACTTGAGTGGCAGACGAGGCTGCGGATTCTCCGGTGAGCGCAGCGATGGCTTCGGCCAACGTGACCCGCAACGGCGCAAGACCCCGGTCTATGACGGAAAACTCTCGAGCCGGTCCAGATGCCGCCTGACTGACAAACTTTCCGTAGCAGTCGGGTAGGAAGTTGCCCAAGATAAGCCGGACAAAGTCGCGCAACAAAGTGCAGAGTATCCCGACCAATTCGCGGTGCGTGATACCGGGGCGAGCCATTGACGTCCGTGCCTGCTGGACCAGGGGTTTCTCATGGGCAGCCCAGCGGGCGGCCACGTGCCGTGCCGCAGCATGGTAAAGTCCCTGCTTGTTCCCAAAATAGTAGGCAATCGAGACAGGGTTCGTCTTAGCCGCCTCGGCGATATCCCGGGTGCGAGCGCCATCGAAGCCGCGCGCCGCGAAGACCTGGATAGCTACCTCGAGGAGACGTTGCCGCGTGGCTTCGCCACGGTCACTGGTAGGCCGGGTTCTGGTGGATATTAGTCGGTTCGGTTTCACGGGGCTCCCCCGCCGCACGCCGCTGATTGTAGAATAAGTGTTGAATTATATAAATCAAATGATTTATAAATACGGGTTCGGCTGAATCAGCCCTGGGGTGGCAATGAGACCATTGGATACCGCTGGGTAGATGTGCGCTGGAACGGCAAGGGCGGCCCTAGTGTCTGATGTTTCAGGGATTGTCAAGAAAGGGTGCTGAATTTAATGAGCATAGACTTTGTTTTTGGGCGCCAGCCAGAAGGATCCAGTT
>JBEKUI010000047.1:0-20754 GCA_049515175.1 Terriglobia bacterium | reverse complement strand
AAACCTACGACCACGAGGCACAATCCAAACTGCTTCAATGCGAAGTTCATCGTTTTCTCCTTCCGTAGTTCCCGCTGGAACGCACACAAATCCAGTCGCGAGGGTTTCTGCGTCTCCCTCCAGGTTCGTTCGCTGTCACCGTTTGGGGAACTGTCGGTCTAAGTCCAGATTGAGGGCCAGGACATTCGCGCGGGGTTCTCCCAAGAAGCCCAGATGCCGTCCCTCGGTCTGGCTGGCTATGAGCTGCCGCACCTGCTCCTCCGTGATGCCGCGTGCCTTCGCGATGCGTCCGCTTTGCGCCGCCGCTGATGCGGGACTGATGTCGGGATCGAGCCCGCTGCCGGATGCGGTAACCAGGTCCGCGGGAATTGGTCCCTGGTAGTCAGGGTTCTCCTTGTGGAACTCCTCCACAGAAGCCTTCACGCGGTCGATCAGCTTCTGATTCGTCGGGCCGTAATTGGAGCCGGTGGAGGCTGAAGCATCGTAGCCGTCGCTGCCCGCAGCTGAGGGTCGAGGGTGGAAATAGTCCTGCCGGGTGAAGTTCTGGCCGATGAGTTCCGAGCCCACCACTTGACCATTTACGCTGATCAGGCTGCCGTTGGCGCGTCCCGGGAAGAGCATTTGACAAATCCCCGTCACCACGCCGGGATAGAGGACTCCGGTCAGAACCGTAAATGCGAGGGTGATTCGAAATGCGGATGCCATTTGTCGCCACATAGGAGCCTCCTCAGGCCAGGTGAAGCAACGCCAGCAGGCGGTCGATCAGCCAGATGCACGGGAAGGGGGCGAGAAATCCTCCCACTCCGTAAATCCAGAGGTTACGGCGCAACATCCCGGCGGCGCTTTGCGGCCGGTATCTCACTCCCCGCAGCGCCAGGGGAACGAGCGCGATGATGATGACCGCGTTGAAAATCACGGCGGCCAGGACCGCGCTCGCGGGACTGTGCAGGCGCATGATGTTGAGCTTGTCGAGCGCCGGATAGGTGGATGCGAACATCGCCGGAATGATGGCGAAGTACTTGGAGACGTCATTCATGATGGAAAAAGTTGTTAACGCCCCCCGCGTAATCAGCAATTGCTTGCCGATGGCGACAATCTCGATCAGCTTGGTCGGGTTGCTGTCGAGGTCGACCATGTTCCCCGCTTCCTTCGCGGCCATGGTGCCGCTGTTCATGGCAACACCTACATCCGCCTGGGCCAAGGCGGGGGCGTCGTTGGTGCCATCGCCCGTCATGGCGACCATCCGCCCCCCGGCCTGCTCATTGCGGATGTATTCGAGCTTGTCCTTGGGCGTTGCCTGGGCGAGAAAGTCATCGACGCCCGCCTCGTGTGCAATCGCCGCGGCCGTGAGAGGGTTGTCACCCGTAATCATCACGGAGCGAATGCCCATAGTGCGCAGTTGCGAAAGGCGTTCCCTCATCCCACCCTTGACGACATCCTTCAAGTGGACGATGCCGAGCAGACGCGCGCCATCAGCCACGGCAAGCGGTGTGCCTCCGTTGCGCGCAATACGATCAGAAATCTCCTTGACATCCGCAGGTGTTTGGCCTCCCTGCTCCTTCACGAAGTTGGCGACGGCGTCCGTGGCGCCTTTCCGCAGATTGCGGCCATCCAGATCGACCCCGCTCATCCTCGAGTAGGCCGAGAAGGGAATAAAGCGCGCCGCCGGGTCGGCAACCTCGCGGCCACGCAATTGATGCTTTTCCTTCGCCAGCACAACGATGGAACGCCCCTCCGGAGTCTCATCGGCCAGACTGGCGAGTTGCGCGGCATCCGCCAATTCCGACTCAAGCACCCCACGGCAAGGCAGAAACTCCACCGCCTGGCGGTTGCCCAGGGTGATCGTACCGGTCTTATCGAGGAGCAGGGTGTTGACGTCCCCGGAAGCTTCCACAGCCTTGCCGCTCATGGCCAGCACGTTGTGCTGCATGACCCGGTCCATCCCGGCGATGCCGATGGCGGAAAGCAACCCGCCAATCGTCGTGGGGATCAAGCAGACTAACAGGGAGACAAACACCGCGACGGTCGGAACACCACCTGCCCCGGCGGAGGCGACACTATAGGCCGCAAAGGGCTGCAGGGTGACAACCGCCAGCAGAAAGATGATGGTCATGCCGGCAATCAGAATGTTGAGCGCGATCTCGTTGGGTGTTTTCTGCCGTTGGGCGCCCTCGACCAGGGCGATCATGCGGTCCAGGAAAGTCTCGCCGGGATTGGAAGTGATCTTGATCTTGATCTGGTCAGAGAGGACCTTCGATCCGCCGGTCACGGCGTTTCGGTCCCCGCCCGACTCGCGAATGACCGGCGCACTTTCACCGGTAATGACGGACTCGTCCACGGTGGCGATTCCTTCGATGACCTCGCCATCCCCGGGGATGATTTCTCCCGCGATGCAAATGACGGTGTCTCCAGCGCGGAGTTTCGATGCCGGCACCGATTCCGTCTTCCCTCCTGTCGTGATCCGCTTGGCGACGGTATCGGTCTTCGTCTTCCTCAGCGTATCGGCCTGGGCCTTGCCCCGCGCCTCGGCCATGGCCTCCGCGAAGTTGGCAAACAGCACGGTGAACCACAGCCAAAGGGCGATTTGCAGGCCAAAGCCAATGCCGCTCGCTCCGGTTATCGTGTCACGAACCAGAAAAACTGTCGTCAGCGCAGCGCCTACCTCAACCACGAAAATCACGGGGTTCTTGAGAAGCGTGAAAGGATTCAGCTTCCAAAATGACTCCTTCACGGCGCGGCCCACCAGCTCCGCATCGAACAGGGGCCGTGCTCTAACCAGTTTCTTCGGGAAAAGTGACGTCAAATCGTCAATCGAAGGAGGAGTGACCGTCGTAGTTGCCATAATTAGCTCCAGAAAGAAAACATCAGTGAGGAGAAGAGTTTTCCCTCATGCATCACCAAATGCTCTACAAGTGGCCCGAGAGCCAGCGCCGGGAAGAAGGTGAGAGCACCGACGACAATGATGACCCCCACCAAAAGGCCCACAAAGAGCGGGCCGTGAGTCGGGAGAGTGCCACTGGTCGTGGGCACCTTCTTTTTGGCGGCCAGGCTGCCGGCGACAGCTAGGGTCGGCAAGATGAACCCGAAACGCCCAATCAGCATGGCCAGACCGAGGGTCAGGTTGTACCAGGGCGTGTTGGTGTTGATTCCCATAAAGGCACTGCCATTGTTTTCTGCTGTGCTCGAATAGGTGTACAAGATCTCACTGAAACCGTGAGGGCCGGAGTTGTTAAGATTGGCGATGGCTGGCCCGGGGGGATTCCAATAGCCCTTCTCCCGGAATCGGACAGCCGTGCTCGCCGCTGCGAACACAAGAATGACCAAGGCCGTCGCGATGATGGCTACCATGGCCATCTTGACTTCTTTCTGCTCGATCTTTTTGCCCAGGTACTCGGGGGTTCTTCCCACCATCAGCCCCGCAATGAAAATCCCGACGATCGCGTACAACAGAATCCCGTAAAGGCCTGACCCCACGCCGCCGAAGATGACCTCGTCTGTCTGCAGGTTAAACATCGGTATGACGCCGCCGAGCGGAGTGTAGCTATCGTGCATGCTGTTCACGGCCCCGCAGCTTGCGTTGGTGGTGGTGACAGCAAAGAGCGCGGAACCGGGAATGCCGAGGCGCACTTCCTTGCCTTCCATGTTGCCGCCGGGTTGTGTTCGAGTGGCCGCGGTCGCCACGCCTAGACGCGCAAGCATGGGATTCCCTGCCTGCTCCGCGGGATAGCAGACAAAGACTCCGGCAAAGAAGAGCACCGCCATGGCGGCAAAGAGCGCCCAACCTTGACGCGTATCGCCCACCATCTTCCCGAACGTATAGGTCATGCCCGATGAGATGATGAGAAGGGCCAGGATCTCAGTCAAATTCGTGAGAGGAGTCGGGTTCTCAAAGGGATGCGCCGAGTTGGTGTTGAAGAAGCCGCCGCCATTGGTACCCAGCAACTTGATGGATTCCTGCGATGCCACTGGGCCCACCGCAATGGTTTGGGTGGCTCCCTCCACGGTCCTCGCCGTCTGGTAGGCCTTCAGGGTTTGAGGGACGCCGCGGGCGCACAGGAAGAGCGCGAACACAAGGGCAAGAGGCAGAAGGACGTAAACGGTGGCCCGTGTCAGGTCCACCCAGAAGTGGCCGATGCTGTTCGCCTGCCGGCGGGCGAAACCCCGAATGAGCGCAATCGCTACCGCCATACCCGTTGCGGCGGAGGCAAAATTCTGCACGGTCAACGCTGCCATTTGTACGAAGTAGCTGAGCGTCGTCTCGCCGCCGTAAGACTGCCAGTTGGTGTTGGTCATAAAGCTGACGGCGGTGTTGAAAGCGAGGTCCGGGGTCATCGCGGTGGCGTTGCCAGGGGCGTGGCCGGTGCTGAATCCCATGGGATTGAGGAGCAGGAAACCCTGCAGGCGCTGAATAACGTACACAAACAGGAAGCTGACTAAGCTGAACGCGATAACCGACGCTGCATATTGCGTCCACCGCTGCTCACTGTCTTCGCGAATGCCACAGAGGCGGTAGATGAGCTGTTCCAAGGGGCGCAGTAGCGGATGCAGGAAGGTGCGCTTGCCCTCGAACAGATTCGCCATGAAGAGGCCGAGCGGCTTCGTCAAGGCCAAGAGGATCAAGAAAAACACCAGAATGTACAAAACTCCACTGAAGGTCATGACTCCTCCTCAAAACCGTTCCGGCCGCAACAACGCGTAAACCAAATAGCCGAACAGAAACAACGCGGTGACGCCCGCGATGATGTAGTCCATGGCGTGCGGCCTCCTTAAAGCCGGTCACAGGCTTTGGTAAAGACCCAGCAACCCGCGAAAAACAGCGCAGCAATCAAGATGTAAGCTAGATCGAGCATGGCTCCTCATTTTACATCCAAGAAAATCACTTCGTGCCCGTCTTTCCTCAACAACTTTGCCCACGACTGCTCCTTGGTCGGCCACCAGCGCTTCTTGCCCGCAATCACGATCACAGAATGCGGTGGGAAAAGCTCCCGTAAACTCCAGCGTGGCTCGCGACAGAGATAGATTCGGGCGCTGAACTCCATTGGGGACTCACAAGCCAGGGCCCGGATCTGTTCTTCCAGGAAGTCCGTCGAAACCGCCGGCCTCTCGAGCGGCAGGGTGTATGGCACTGAGTACAGCCTAAGGACTCTCGGGCATGTGCTGAGATTCGCAGCGAGTTGCGAAGCCGTCTTGAGGGCCGCAAGGGTTCCCGTATGGGTCGTATATAGGACGTAAACCTCCAGCTGCTGGCCGTGGTCGCTTGTGGGCGCAGAGTCGTTAATCTCTACTCTCATGTTGGTCCAGGGTTTCAGCAAACCTTCAGTGGATCGGCTGTTCTCCATCGGCATCACCTTCATAACACCTCAAGGGTAGGCGCACCGGCATCAAGGAGGCATAAAGACGTGCTCATGATTTCGTAAAGATGGGCTCAAGATTCCACAAGGCTTATTCGGGGAGGGAGAAGCGGTAGCCGACCCAAGGCTCGGTCAGCAAGTAACGCGGGGCAGCGGGGTTGGGCTCGATTTTCTTGCGCAGTTGGTTGACGAACACGCGGAGGTACTCCGACTCCTGCCCGTAATCGGGTCCCCAGACGGCTTGCAGGAGCTCACGGTGCCCGAGGGTCTTGTTGGGGTGTGTGACAAGGTAGTGGAGCAGGTCAAACTCTTTTGGCGTCAAGCGAACTTCCCGGCCGTGCGTGCTCACACGGCGGGAGCGGAAGTCGATTTCAATACCTTCCTCCAATCTGAAGCGTTGTGGGGTGATGTCCGAGGTTTGCGGTATCCTGCGCAGCGCCGCTCGTATGCGGGCGAGCAGCTCCGGAGTGCTGAACGGTTTTGTTACGTAGTCGTCAGCGCCTGCGTCCAGGGCCTCGATCTTGTCCTTCTCGTTGTTGCGCACCGTCAACATGATGATCGCCAGATCAAATCCCGAGCGGCCACTCCGGATCGTCCGGCAGGCTTCCATCCCTCCCATGCCGGGCATGTTCACATCCAGAAGAACCAAATCGAATTGCGCGCCGCGCATTTTCTCCAGAGCTTCGTCGCCGCTGCGGGCATCGTCCACTTCATAGCCGTGGATCACCAGGGTCGTCCGCATCACGCGGCGAATCTGCGCATCATCGTCGACGACCAGAATGCGACCTCCGCTCACGCTGCTCTGTCCTTTCTGAGCACCGGCAAAGATATCGAGAACTCCGCCCCGTGCCCCGGGCTGCTTTTCAGCGAGATGTCTCCCCGGTGAGCACGCACGATGTCGCGGGCAATCGCCAGTCCCATACCCGTGCCCGTTATGGGGGAATGCGCATTCCGACCACGGTAGAATTTCTCAAAGATCCTTGCCTGGTCCTTCTCCGGGATTCCTGGGCCATCATCGCGCACGCGGACGAGTACATGATCGTCGATGTTCTCCGCGACGATTTCGATGCGGCAGGAGGAGGGCGTATATTTCAAGGCGTTGTCGAGCAATTGGCTGATGGCCAGCTCCATGAGCTCTGGATCCACCTCAATCAACGGTAAGCCACCGGAGATATGAACATCGAGACTCCTCCCCTCGGCGAGTGACTTCCTCTTCTCCAGGACTCTGCCGACCAGGGTCTCGATCGGACAGGGCTCCTTGTTGAGCCGAATCTCGCCAGCTTCAATGCGAGCCATGTGCGTGGCTTCGGTGACGAGCTGGGCGAGGCGCTCCGCCTCCTCGTCCACGACAGTCAGGAGCTCGCGTTCGTCTTGCGGCCGTTCCCTCGGCGTAGAAAGCACAGCGCTGGCTGCGGCTTTGATCGAAGTGAGCGGCGTCTTAAACTCGTGGGCAATCGCGTCGAGCAGGGTGGATTTCAGCTCCTGGCTTTGGCGCGCCGCTTCGGCGCGGCTCGCCGCCTCCCGGCCGCGCTCCCTCTCAAGGCCGATGGCGACGAGGTTGGCGAGAGCCTGGAGGGCCGTGTCGGGCATCGGCGCTCCACGCATCGCGAGCGCCCCCACAGGTTGCCCACCGAGGCGTACTGCGGTCACGGTCGTCCCACCCGTCTCGTCGGAGTAGAAAGTTCCCTGCAAGGCTGCCTCCTGCAATTTCTCCTCGATGGCAGGCATATCTTCGGGGCCCGCGCAATGAGTCTCGCCCGAGACCCGGTCGTAGAGGGCCACGCTAGGACAGCCAAAAATCTGTGCGATCTGGTAAGCGATCTGCTTCGCGGCCGGTTGCGCGGGGTCGGTCAGCAGAATGGCGCGGCTTAAGGCGTAGAGCCTCTCCATTTCTAATTGGCGGTCCTCCGCCTCTTGCGCTCGCTGCTTGGCATGACTCGAAAGTTGGCTGGCCACAATCGCCGTCGTGAGGAAAGCAACGATGGCCACCCAATTCTGGGGATCAGTAATGGTGAAAGTGCCGACGGGGGGCATGAAAAAGAAGTTAAGACAAGCCACCGCGACCAGTGAGGCAACCGTCGCCTCAAGAATGCCCCATACGGTGGCCAGCACGAGGATCGCGATGAGGTACGAGAAACCGGCGGTCAAAGCGTTCACTGGGATGAGGCGGGAGAGAATGAAGGTGATTACGGAAACTAGACCCAAAGCTGATAGGAGACGGACTGCCGTCAGGACTGCTCCGTACGGGAACCTTCGCGCGACGGCATCGTGCTTCAGATGGATGGGCAAGTCCATTGGCGCACGTTCTTAGCATACAACTTCCTTGCCTACGTGGGCGAGGATACATTGCGGCCCCTGAAATCCACGCTTCGGAGCATTGCAAGCACTCTTCCCAGCCGCGTCCGAGGCAGCCCGCTTGGGGTTTGGAAGGGAGGCGCTGAGGAGTCTGCCGATGCCTCGGCGCATTCACTCGCTCAATGCGCTGTCCCATTTTGGTAGTTCAAGTTCCCAATCTGGCTTAGTACGGTGAATTGGCCGAGGTCACGGAGTTACCTCTCCGTCAGCCCCTGCCCCTGCTGCGCCCAAGCTCTCCCGTCGCCCTTCAACTCGTTCGAGTCCAGTAGACAAGAGGCGGGCAGCGCTTACGCGCCTCTCTTTAAGCCACCTCAGCGCGATACTCTAATCTGCTAATCTAAATTCGCGATCTGGCAGGCGTAATCGTTGCAGGACTGCCTACCTCCCTGAGGCTGTAACACAAATTTCACATTCGCTTTACCGTGGATTAATGCAGGCCACTCACAATTGTCATTCTCACACCCGGTAACACTAAAGCTTGCGTGGAGTTCGGGAAGTTCATTGGAACCACCTCGATTAAGAACCAAATGAGCGAATAAGGAGCGAGTGATGCACATGCAGAGAATCAAAATGGGGTTGTGTGTTTGCGCGCTGAGTCTTGCAATGTTCGTAACCTTCGGCTTGGCCGCCTTGGCGGAGGATGGGCCCAAGCCGCTCACAAAACCGGCAGTGAAATCTGCGAAATTAGAAGGAAGCTCGAAGCAGTCATAGCCGCAGGTGAAATAGGTCCGGACGGCATCATTGGTGAAGGGCAAGCCTGCCGCCGCCGTGGAATCGGCGAAATCCAACACCCCAAAAGAGGATACAGTGGCGCTCCTCAAGCAGCAGCTTGCGGAGCAGCAGAAGCAGATTGAGATGCTGCGCCAGGCGCTCGCAAATCAAAAGGAGCTAATTGAGCGAGAGATTCAATCCGCCACAGCTTCCCAGACTGCGGGCAACCAGCAGCCCGATTCGGGCGTGGTGGCGAGTTTGACCCCTGTGATCCCTGTAAAGCCGAAGGCTTCAGCGTCCAACACAACGCTTCCCTCCAGTCTGGCCGTGATCGCGCAACCTAGCCCCGGGGCTGCTCCTGTGACCCAGGATCAAATGGAGGGCTACACCAAGAAAGTAGACACGCTGGGTAAGACGGTTGACGCGCTGAACAAGGGATTGGCGGGATTCAAGATCAGCGGTGATGTTCGGCTGCGCTCCGATAACATCTTCCGTTCGTCGAACAGTGTTGCCGGCCCGGCGCAGAATGTCCGCGCGCGTTACAGGGTGCGGGTGAACGTCGATAAGGCGGTCACCGACAAAATCGACACCCACGTCCAATTTGGGTCAGGAACTTTTAACAACCCCCTCACTTTGGACACGGACATGGCAGGCAACCTGACCCGCGGAGCGATATTCCTGACCGAGGCTTACGGTGCCTACCATCCCAACAAGCATTTTGATATTCGGGGTGGCAAGATGACAGAGGTCTTCGCGGACAACGAGCAGTTCGTACTGGATGACGACGTTCGGTTCAATGGATTCCAGCAAGTTATTAAAGCAACAGATCCCAAGAGCAAGGTTAATTTCGAGTTCCGGGCAGGCCAGTATATCGTGACGAACCCCAACGTCCAGGTTCTGCCGACGGCAGACCAATGCGCCTCGTCGTCTCCTCCCGCCAACTGCGCCTACGTCTCTGCAGGCTTTTTGCCGGGGCATAAGGTGCCTGCCACGGACATGTTTGACCAGGGCGTTTTCATTTCGGCTAACAACGAACGATGGGGTCACCAGTTTTCCGCCGACGTCCAGTTGTGGCGAAATCCGAACTCCATGCAATTGGCTTCGCTCGCCGCGGGGTTTCCTGTCTTGGTCAACGGTTACTATGGTTTGGCGCTCTCCGGAGGAATCACCGGAACTGGAAATGGCACGACAACAAAGGGTGGCGGCATTTACACCGCAGATGCCTTCCACGTGGGGCGAGCGTCCTATCGCATCGACTACAAAGGATGGAAGACGAGCCGCCAGGGCTTCCCCGTTTCCATTACGGCTCAGGCAGCGCGTAACTTCGGCGCCGATTTCTACCAAAACGCACTCGAAGGGGCAATCAACGTCGGCGAAACCAAGAAGTTCGGAGATGTGCTATTCAAGTACGCCTACTATTACAAAGAGGCGAACTCCATGATTTCGCAGATCACCGACGATGACGTGGGTACCGGGACCGGCGTGAACAACCGGGTTCATGCCTTCCGGATTGATTTAGGGCTGAACAAGTATATGGTCTGGCAGAACCGGATCTATGTCTTGGACGCGCTGGCTAGCAACGATCCAGCCCGGTCTTTCTTCGTTCCATACCAAAGGGGCACAGCCACTCAATATCGCTACCAGAGCCAGTTGCAGTTCTCGTTCTAAACCGTCTGCAAGGGGGGCGGTCCGCCGCCCCCTTTTCCTTCCACTTCCAACCATGAATCTGTTCTTCTCGAATCGCCAAGTTCTAATTTGCGGGCCGGCAATCATCCGCTCCCAAGCTGGAACTTGATCGCTGTGGCGCCGTCTGCGAGAAGGAGCGTTGTCCAAAGCGTCTTCGTTTTGGTATTCGTCACATTGGGCGCAGCGGTTTGGGGTGCTCAGCCAGTTGGCGCGCGCGTTGGCCCACGGTGCCACAACTCGACAGGGCCGAGGGTTCGGAACAGGTGCGTACACCATGGGGTTCCAGAGGTGGGCTAGTCCGTATCAGAACGTAAATTGAAGGGAGGCGTAGAAGAAGTCGATTGGCTCATGGGGCCCGGACTGCTTCACGAAAGCCCCGGGGAAGAAGTGGCTATATCCGCATAGGAAGGTTGTATGGATGTCGTGCTGGTATCGGACGGTGAGATCCGCCTCTTCGCCGAGTTTTCGCGCCGAGCCCGGCAAGGCTGCCCGCACCACATTGCCCCGCTTATCGTAGAAAGCGTCGTTGATCGAGGCGCGCCAAAAGGAGTACCCGTCGAGGCGAATTCTCCACCTGCGTGCCGGATTCAGAGCCATCCCGAAATTCACATCCTGCATGTTCTGGCGGCCCACAACGTCGGCATAGCCCAGCGTACTATGGGCTGTCGCGAACAACGGATTGAACGTGCCCACCTCAGCTCCGCGCTGGCGGCTGCCGCTGGCATAATCATAGCCTAGGTAAAAGCGTGGCGTGCTCCACGTCTTTCGCATTGTATAGCCCAATTGCGTGACAATCCCATGCGCGAGGATGCTTTGACTTCCGACCGAACCGACCTGGATGCTTCCCCCCAGGTCATAATCGAAGGCCGTTTTGCCGATCTGGTTTACTTGATTTCCCCCCAGGGTGTGGCGGATTTCGCGTCCCGTCGTGCCGTTGTAGGTGGCCAGGCGACTGTCTAATCCGTACCAGTAGGCCTCCACCGTGCCCCACCCCGGCGCCAGTTTACCGTTGAGGTGCACGCCATAGAACTGCGTGGTGGGGTCGGGACGATTGAAGCTGTATTTGGCGACTTTGACTGGGCGCGCCCAAAAGAAGACCAGATTGGATTTCCCCATTTCCAGGTTTCCGGAGAAGCCGTCCCAGGTCCGTCGCACGTTCGACCAATCGGATACACCTACGAAACGCTCCCTTCCGAACGAGAGTTCCTGACGCCCGGCACGCAATGTAAGCCGGCTGGTTTCCGCGAGAGGCAGTTTGACGTCGACAAAACCATTTTGTAGATCCAGCTCGTCCACGTCGCTTGTTCGTTGGCCACCCACCAACGCGCGATGGGTCGAGAAGGAATTCTTCTCTTGCGCGAAGACACGGACATGCGTGCCGATGTGTAAATCTGCGTGCAGCATCAGCCGTGAATAGAGAAAGCTGTCGTTGTGGACCGCCGTGACTGGCGCACCGAAATTGAACTGGTTCCAACTTTCAAATCGTTCGCGGACCTGACCCCCAAAACTGACCCAGACCGAACCTGTCCGTGTCAGGGAGATATACTTCAAAGGGTCAAAGCGGTCCGGATCCTTGACGCTGCCGGTTTTCGCCAGCACGGACCAGTCTTCATTTTGCCGCAGTGCCTCGTAAGCGGGGCGAACGGACGGGTTCCCCTGTGCCATGGTAAAGAGACTCATCACGTGAAGGAAGGCGAACGATACAAGAATCCGTCCCAACCCGCGCGTGAGAAATGCCGCGACTTGTTTAAAGGTTTCCCGACCGCATCGGCGTCCCGCCGCGAGCTGACACAAAGTCCCCACTGTCCAGATCCTCTCCAGGCCGTGTCCGCTAGTATTGAGCGGACTCGGCAACCGCGCAAGTGCGGCCAACTGCTTTTGAGGGACTGGGCCGGAGGCCGAGGTTACCCCAAGGAACGGCCTCGGCCTTCCTAAAGTTGTCCCCGTGCAACTCTCTCGGGTTGCATTCTCGTTGCCACCGTCGAAGGCGATTTCCGAATCTCCATTCGAACGATGAAAGAGGGTGCGGCCGATTGCGCGCTCGAGCCCTTTGAGCTTGATGCAGTTGTGTCGGGGCCGGAACGCGGTTTGCAGAAGGAAGGCTTGGAAATCGAGCTGGAATATCACCGTCAGACCTCGAGCAAAGAGTGGAACCGCGCACGTAGCAACCGCCGGCGACAATCAGGCGCGTCGACTTGCCTACAATGAGACCCCGGGAGTCTTGGGCCCGGCATGGGACTTGAAGGACAAAGGGTCGGCAGGCAATTCGAAACGCGGCCCACTCCTCTCCCTCGAATTTGACAAGTCAAGGGCCTGCACGAGTAAGTCGCCGGAGCAGTTTAGGCCCGGCGCACGCCTGCAGGATGTCTGTCAGCTACGCAATCCGAACGCCACCCTCCTCATGGCCGGCAGACTGACCGCCGATAGTAAGGAAGTGACGCAGTAGCATGTGCGAATCGCTGATGACCGAGTCTGCCGGACCACCTTTCTTGCTGGGACTGCTCAGGTCGTGCTTGCCCACCAGGGACGGTTCGGTCGTGCCGGTACTGCACGGGGGCCGAGATGAGAGGCGGGCCCCGGGTGCCTGCCTTCTGGATGTGGGAGACACCTTGGACGTCATGACCTCGGACCGAGCCTACCGCCACACGCCCACATACTCTGCCGGCCGGGAGGGAATCCAATGGCAGTCTGGACGGCAATTCGATCCTGCCGCGGCAATGGCCTTTCCTTTGATTCCCGAAGCGGCTTGGGATAACACCGGCAAGAACGTCACCAGCGAGAATATGAGCACGACAAGCGTGAAGTCAGGAGTGATTGGGGGCTCGCCGAAAGATTAGGGCGCACCTCGTTCTCGGTGCGCCACGGTGGGCGAGCACTGATTCGCAGCGTAGGGTGTGGTGATGCATTTCCCCCGGAGATCCCTATGGACCAAGGACGCGGCTTGAGTGCAGTCCGGAGCCTAACGAACGGGCCAGGCTCAGCCGCATCCTTGCAGTTCCTCGTGTTTCTGTTGGGTGAGCAGCGTTATGCACTGCCCCTGGCGGTCGTCAAGAGGATCGAGCGCGTGGTCGCGGTGACTGCTCTGCCCGGCGCGCCCGCAGTCGTCCTGGGCGCCGTCAAGGTCCGCGGTGACGTCGCTCCAGTCTTCGATCTGCACCGGAGATTTGGCCTCCCTCTACGGGACCCGGAGCTTGCCGATCGGCTTATCGTCGCCAAGACCTCGCATCGGCTTGTTGCCTTTCTGGCGGACGCGGTGCAAGGCGTGCTCAAGCGGTCTGCAGATCAAGTCATCCCCGCTGAGCGAGTTCTTCCCGGCCTGGAATACATCCGGGGAGTCATCCTACTTGATGATGGAATCATTCTGATCCAGGACCTCGAAAAGTTCCTTTCCCCGGATGAAGAGGCGAAACTCGATCAGGCGATGGAAAGGCAGTGAGAAGAAAGCATGGCGCCGAGGGCCCATGAGCTACGCCTTGCGGAACTGAGTGAGCTCGTTGCGGGACGGATGGGCTAGTTCTTTCCGCAGACGCGCTGGCGTGACCTGGAGCGAGGCATCTGTGCAGCCGCCCTGGAGCTGGGTTTTGAGGATCCTGACTCCTGTATTGAACGGTTCCTGACATCCTCATTCACCAAACCTCAACTCGAAGTTTTGGCCAGCCACCTAACCGTTGGGGAAACCTATTTCTTCCGCGAGAGGAAAAGCTTTGAAGCCCTGGCCGAGCGCGTTCTCCCGGACTATATGAAGGCCGGTCAGAGGAACGCAAAGCGCCTGCGAGTATGGAGCGCAGGTTGCACTTCAGGGGAGGAGCCGTATTCGCTCGCTATCCTGGTCAGCCAATTGATCCCGAACCTCTCAGAGTGGAACATTACGATCCTCGCCATAGACATCAACCCTCGCTTCCTGCGCAGGGCGGAAGATGCGATCTACACGTCATGGTCCTTCCGCGATTGTCCCGCAGAGGTCTAGGAGCGGTACTTTCAGCGGGTCGGCCGGGGTCGGGTGAAGCTCGTCGACGACATCCGAAGGATGGTTACGTTTTCGTATCTGAACCTTGCGGAGGATTTGTATCCCTCGCTGATGAACAACACTGCTGGCATGGACTTAATCCTCTGCCGCAACGTTCTGATGTACTTTGCACCCGAGCAAGCCCAGCGGACGATTCAGAGGTTGTGCGGTTGCTTGGTGGAAGGTGGCTGGCTCCTGGTTAGCCCGTGCGAAGCCTCGCACAGGCTTTTTTCGGAGTTCGCCACCGTCTCTCTCCCTGGCGCAATACTCTTTCGAAAGGGAGCGCAGAGATCCATTCCTGTCGAATGGCCGCCACTCGTAGAGATTGAGCATTGCGTAGCAGCCGCGACACTTGTCAAGCAGAGTGGTGGCAGTATCTGGGTCTATAGCGAGCCAGGCCACGGAACCACGTTCATGATCTATCTGCCACGCGTCGAGGGGGTCCCTGAGGCAGCAGAGGCGGTTTCCGCATGTACACCTCCCGTCGGCGGCTCCGAGACCATCCTGTTGGCGGAAGATGAGGATGCCGTCCGAGCCCTCTTGCGAGAAACTCTCACCAAGGTTGGCTACGATGTGCTCTTAGCGGCGCGGCCGAGCCAGGCGGTCCGGCTTTGCGAGCAGCACAAAGGGGAAATTGAGCTGCTCCTAACAGACGTGGTAATGCCGGAAATGAGTGGGAGGGATCTCGCCGAACATATCCAGGGTCTGCACCCTCGGGTCAAGGTACTGTACATGTCGGGGTACACCGATAACGCCGTTGTGCATCACGGAATGTTGGACTCGGGAATGGCCTTCCTCCAGAAGCCTTTCACGCCGGAGGGATTATTGCGCAGAATCCGGGAAGTGCTCGGGACCCCGACTCCTCAGGGAATTTAGGCTTATCGGCCGGCCACCATGTTTCGCTTTGTCACCTCCCGCACGGGGGAGCGCAAACAGCCACGCAGCAGGGCCACTCAATAACCGCCCAGCAAAGTGTAGTGTGAGAGGTGCCTGCAAAGGCTGGGTGGGCCCAGCAGGACTCGAACGTGCGACGCCCTCTTGCAACGCGCGTGCCTACCTCGCGATTTCATCGGGACAAGTCCCGGTCGTCGCCACAAGGAAACTAACGATGTAAGGGGTAAAGCCCCCAGAACAACCACGACCCCCAGGATAGGGAAGAAGGAAGCAGAGGAAAGCAGCGCCCAGTATTAATAACATCAGAATCCCAAGAGGTATCGGACGATCGAAGTCCGGATCTTCTGACCACCCTCATATCAGGTGGCGGCGTTCTATTGCGGCAAGCCCCCGCCGGCAAGTTGGACCCGAACCGAGACCGATCCGGCGGCTTTCCCATTGACCTCCGCGGTCCACGTCAAAGGCTGCCATTCCGAGGCCTGCTTTGATGGGGCCACACAGAAGGCCTGGACCGGATATTCATCATGTGCGAGAACAGGATAACGAGCAGTTCCGCTGAGTTCTTTCCAATCAGGTGGCAGGGTGGCATTCAAGGTTACCTCCACAGCCCGGTCAGTATCGTTGCGGATCAGGATGGGGATGTGAAGGGTCTCTCCTCCGCCGACTGCCACTTCCGGATTCGGGAGCAGTTGTGCGAGGTGATCTAGGGAGTGGACGACCCAGAAATCGCGATAGAAGGCCCACGGGCCGCCCAACTCGAGAGAGAGCCCGCTCCGCGTTCGTGACTGATAGCCGCGGACTGGTGCGAATGGGATTGGTCCGGGGCTGACACCCTCAAAAATGTCGCCCGTGACGCTGCTCTGAACCAGCGATTTGCCGAAAATCAGGCGCTCCGGCTCCTGGAAGTAACGGAAGTCGCCTTTGGCCAAAGCGGCTTTCGCCATCTGACCAGTGTCTCCCTGGGTCAGGTGGTGGGCCATCTCCTCTGCGGCCAGCCGGAAATAAGGCACTTGGCGCGAGGGCGAAGTGTCGAGCGTCGAGTACTTGGGTCCTTGGCCCTCAATGAAATCGAGATGCGAGGCGTCCGTGAAGTAATAGATCTTCTTCGGCTGCCAGGAGTGCAAGCCCTCGGTCAGGTTAGATATGCTCCATCGATTGCGTGGCGCGGAGATCTGCTCCGGGAAAACGGTGGGATCGCCTGCCATATCAAAAGCCTCCGTGGCAATGACACCGGCGGCCTGGTGGTCATCGTGATTCTCTCCTGCGACGTAGGCGGGAAGCCAGGTCAGAATGACTTCCGGGCGAGTAAGTCGAACCAGGCGAATCACTTGGCCGAGGGTTGCACCATGGTTCCACGTTTCGAGAGAGCGCAGGACATCCTGGCCGGGAGTGTCAGGCCCATTGAGGAACCACACATTCATGATACCCAGTGATGCCAGCGCGCGCCGGCCTTCGATCTCCCGAACCACACCGAGCCCGGCGGCCTGCTCGTTGCCTACAGCGTTCCCGCCGCCGTCCCCGCGGGTCGTGAAGACCACTGCGACACGTCGATGCTCGTCGTACACCGCTCGGGCAAAGTAGCCGGTCACCATCGTCTCGTCGTCCGGATGAGCGACCACGAGCAGGATGTCCGCTTTGAAACGTTCATCGGCGGGCGGGTTCGGAGGGGCCTGTTTGACCTGCGCGACCGATGTTATGACGAAACAGAGTGTGACCAGGACCGGAAGTACAAATGCGCGGTTTCTCATTTCATCTCTCCTGACTCTTGACTGCCGGCTCCGCATTTTTCAATGCAGCCGTCAACCACTCCACGAGCTTCCGCTTATAGAACGCCCATTCGGCGTGGCCTTCCCAGTTTTCCATGCCATGGGGAGCGCCCTCCAGCAAAACCAGTTCGTACGGCGAGCCCGCCGCTTTGAGCCGCTGAGCGTATTCCATGGTCCCCTTGTAAAGTTCATCCTTGGTTCCCTGGATGAGGAGCAAGGGGGGCAGGCCAGGCCGCACGTTCAGCAAGGGGGAATAGCGGCGCAGCATGTCCGGCGTCCAATCGCCGAACAGCCGGGCGGCTGCAGCTCTTTCCCAATCCCCCGCCTGCGGCCACCTCGTAAAATCGTACACGCCGTAGAACGAAACAACCGCCTGCACCTCGCAGCCGGCGCACGGTTCTGAGGCGACCTGTGTCACCAAGTGGCCGCTGGCCGATTCGCCCAAAAGCGCGATGCGCTTTGGGTCCACGTGAAAGCGGGCTGCATGCAGGCGCACGTAACGGACCACCGCGTGGATGTCCTCCAGTTCCTCGGGGACACGCACGTAGGGTGTCAGGCGATAATCGATCGAAAACCACACAAACCCGGCTCGGGCCAGGGGCCCGAAGACGGGAGAAACGTAGGTCGTCTTGTCGCCTGCTTCCCAACCTCCGCCGTGGACAATGATCACCGCCGGAAATGGGCCGGGGCCATCGGGAACGTACGCATCCATCAGCAGATCACGGCCTTCGGGGCGGCTATACGGGATATTCCTCCACAGGCCGCGGCGATCGCGTCGCAGCCAGGCGGCCAGTTCCTCCTTCCATTCCCACTGGTCGGGATGCCAATTCTCAAAGTTGTGAATCGCGCCTGCCATCAGATGGAAATTACAATGGGCCAACTGTTTGCACAACGCTTCTGCGGCGGCGGGCGGGGATTCTTCATCGGCGGCGCCGTGAAACATCAACACGGGCGTCGTAGCGCCGGCTTCCAGTCCAGCCCCGGGGGCCGCCGACGCACTCCCCAACTTCGCACCGAAGGTCACAATGCCGCTGAACCCGTCGCGTGCAGCCAGCGACAGCGCAATCTGCGCGCCAGTGTCCTCGCCAATGAGAAACGTCTCGCGGGTGATGTTGAAGCGGCCGGGGCAGCGGATAAAGTGGATTGCCGCCGCCACGTCATCCGCCGAGCGGTAGTCCACGGAGAACCATGCGAAGCCGGCGCGGTCAAGGACCTCGAAAAGCTGCGTAACGTGTGTGCTCTTGCTGCCCTGGCTGCCGTGAATGAGGACGGCCGCCGGGCGCGGCGGACCGGGCGGTGCGTATGCGTCCAATGTGAGTTGGCCGTGATAGGCCACATCACCCAACGCGCCGGAGACGAAGGGATGAGGATGGCGGGCGAGGGGCGGCGAGCAAGCCGTTACGCTGGCTGCCAGCGCAGCAATCGCCAGGGGGAAGGAAATCATAGCGTGGAACAAGCAGCGCCACGGCGAGACGTAGCCCGCCGTGGCGGCTCATGCTGACTGCTGGCTGCGCGTCTAGAACCGGAAGTGCAGCCCGAATTGCATCTGCCGCATGTCGGTCGCGGCAGAGGTAATCTGCCCTGCCCCTGTCACATCCACGGTGGAATTGGGCAGACCGAGATTGGTGTGGTTGAAGGCGTTGAAGTTCTCCCACCGGAATTCCAGGGTCTTGCCCTCCCTGATAACGAAGTTCTTGGACAGCGAAAGGTTGAACACGTACTGGGCCGGCCCGCGCAGTGAACCCTTGGAGGCCGTGCCGTTGCGGTAGAGCCCCTGGGGCGAAGTGTAGGCGTTGGGGTCGAACCACAAATCACGGTTGGGATTCGAGACGTGGGGATTTCCCACGATGTCCGGCCGCACGCTGTTGAAGTCGGTGTTCAGCAAGGGCGCGTTGGAGACAAACGGGGTGAACGCTGTACCCGAGAGCAGGGTTGTTACACCGCTGAAACGCCAGCCTCCGATGGCCGCGTCGGCCGCCTTGCTGGTCTTGGAGGCCCAGTGGCGTCCTTTGCCGAAGGGCAGGTCCCAGGTGTGCATCAACGTGAAGGCGTGCGTGTGGTCCCAACTCGCGGGGCCGTGGTCGCCACGAATGTTGTAGTTGTCGGAGAAGTTGTAGCCACCTTCAGAGTTGGTCATGGCTTTCGACCACGTATAGGTTAGCAGGAAATCGAGGCCGTGACTGGTCCGCTTTTGAAGCTTGGCTTGCAGAGAGTTGTAGCTCGAGTTGTCGCAGTTGCAAACATCATAAACGGCCTGGGACAAACCAAACTTGTTGAAGGGCCGCCGCGGACCGTAGTCACCGGGGCCGGGGACCGCCTGATTCGTATTCCGGTTGGCAAAGAGATGCCGCCCGACGTTGCCCACGTAAGCCACCTCGGCAGTCAACGTGGGATTGATTTCATGCTGGACCGAAAAGTTCCAGAAATCCGCGAGGGGGATGCGGTAGCTGTTCAGCGGGTAGAAATAGAAGTACACACCCACTCCGTCGGGAAGGGGAAAGCGCCCGTTCGATCCGATCGGGGGCGTCGGAGGCAACGGCGGGCCGGTGGTGAGGAAGGTGGGCACCGCGGCAGAATAGATGTTGTTGGCGCTCAGATACTGGCCGAACTGCACGGGCGGATCAAGCTCCGGATTCTGGCCAAACACCGCCCCAACTCCGGCGGCGTTGAAACTGCGCCCGTATCCTGCGCGCAGGACGGTCCTCGGCCGGAGCTGGTAGGCCAGGCCGAGGCGCGGGGCAAATCCGAGGTTATACGCCTTGATTCCGAAATTGCGCGGGACAGAACCTATGCCTGCGACGAGCACCTCGCCCGTGGTGGGATCGAAACTCCCGCCACTTCCCGGCTTGGTCCCTGTCTGCGGCAGGTAGTTTTCGTAGCGCATTCCGTAACTCAGGGTTAGCTTTGTGGTGATGCGCCAGGAATCCTGCGCGAACAGGTATAGCCTTGTTTGCCGCAAGCTGGGATAGAAGCCCGGGCCGGTGAAATTCCGCGCGATAAAACTGGGCTGGCCAAGAAGATAGGTCGCCAGGCCGAGGCCCGTGGTCGCGTTTCCCGCCGCGACCGTATCCACGTCCGAACTGCCCGTGACACTGTCAGCAAAAGTTAACTCACCTGAGCGGTGGTTGCCGCTGTCGATGCGCATTTGTTGCGCCCGGCGAATATCCACTCCCCACTTAATCGTGTGATTGCCGGATTGCTTGGTCCAGTTGTCCACCCACTGGAAGTGGTTCTCGGTCTCGCTGAGTGGGCAGTTGCACTGGTTGACGCCCAGCGAATATCCGAAGCTAAAGCCCCCATCGCCGTTCACGTTAAACGCAGGCATGCTGCTTGTGTCGAGCGTGCCACGATTCAGACCGATAAGGCCAGCATCCGCCGCCGGGTAGGTCCCAAACCCTCCGGGCTGCACACGAACCCGGTAGCGGTAAGCGCCAAACCGAAAGTCCGTGATCAGGGTCGGACTCAAAGAGTAGGTCCACCCCAGCGCTACGCTCTGATTGCGGGCGAGCGAACTCCCAGCGAAATGGAAGGCGGAGGGGCCACCGGCCACCTCGCCGTAGGCGCCAGGAGAGTTTTTGGTGAAGTCGGCAAGGCTGTAGCGGGCGAAGAAGTGTTCCTTCTGGGAAATGTTGTAGTCAATCCGACCGTCGTACTGGTCCGTGTCAAATTTTTCCGAGAAAGCCGCCGCGAAATTATTGGCGACGTCACCCGGCGCGCCGAAGTTCGGCGGGGGCAGATACGTGAGCAACTTCATCATGGATGCGTTGGGAGCGGGCAGCACGTTAACCTGCCCGCCGGAAGAGATGGCTTCCCTCCCCGTCCCGTCGGGATTGCCGGTCGTGGGATCAAAGACCATCCCCGCTCGGGCTGGCACTGTGGCCTCCTCGGTGGTCGTCACATTGACCGGGTTACCGCAGGGCGATGATGAAGTCGTCCCATCCGCGCAAATGTAATCGCCGAGCAGGGCGCTCAAATCGCCCCCACG
>JBEKUI010000046.1:0-21121 GCA_049515175.1 Terriglobia bacterium | reverse complement strand
TCTTCAACACAGTTCAACCCATCGCTGGGATACCCTCCGGCGGGCCGGGTGATCCCCGCGAGCTCCAGTTTGGGTTGAAGTTTACCTGGTGAGGTGGGAATCCCGGGCGTGGGCCAGCCCACCCCAAATGTCACTGGGCCGGTGCGAGTGGAGGAATCAAGAGATAACCCGGCCGAGTCTGGTACTCGCGCAAGTACTCCCGATTAGCTTCGTCGTCCAGCTTCCGCTCTTTTCCCGCCAGGGGGTAATCGGACATTTTCCGGAAGGGTAGCGGCTCGACGGTCCTTGAGAATGCCGTGTTCGGTTCGCCGTCCTTCGCCCAGCCGTGCGCGTAGAGGAAGAATGTGCGCTTCCAACCCGGCTTGAGCGGAGGCAGGTTGCGCCCGTCAAACTTCACGGTCATCTCATCGCCGGTTGCCATGACGACCAGACGGTCATCCGCGGTGTTTACGAGTTTCTCGACGTTGCCGTAGCGCGTGTAGTTCCCAATCATCGGATTCCACGGTGCCATGTCCATCAGCTTCGCGTACTCAAAGAAATCGGGTTTGGTGTGCGTCGGGTCGTTGACCGGCGTGGAAAAGCCCCGATAATGCAGGTCGGCGGAAACCAGAGGTAGCTCCGCCGCACGCGGCGCGGGCCCTTCGTCCGTCGTAAAGAAAATTTGGTCCCAATAGACACAGAAGTTCGTCACGATGCGCACGTGACGGTCGGCAGAGAGGAACTTGCCCGTCAGGTCGACCCTCATTGTGCGGTTCGTGCCGCTGGGCAGGCCCATGTCCGGAATCACCGTGACCCATCGGCCCTGCGCGTCGCGCACCTGGAGATAGGGCGCCACCATCTGCAGCGCGGAGTTCGACATCAGAGCGCGCGAGGCGTTGGAGTCCGTCCAGAAGACCCAGCCGTTCATCCAGAGCGAAAGCGGGCGATCATTCGGAACGGGTCCAAGATCGAGCGTCAGCGAGTGCACGTCGGCGAGGCCGAGAATGCGATTCTGCTTGAAGTTCTTGGGATAATGGCCATCCACCTCGCGCAGCAGAGGCAGCACGTCGCGCCCCTCGTCGTCCACGGCGGCGACTGGGAAACGTTTTTCTTGCACCGTGTAGAGCACGGGCGACGCCGGGGTCGATGAGAAGATTTCGTTGGACAGGATCTGCTCGCCCGCAGGATGATCGACCGCGATCATTCTGACCTGATCGAAGTAATCGACTTCGCGCAACTCATCGGTGAGTTGGAAGACGTAAATGCCGTTCTGATCGCGGAGGCCTTCTGGCAGATGAACCAGTTCCCCGGGGTAGGGCTTGATGTAGCTGCCGTCGGGGAGCAGTTCGCCGAGTGGCGCGACACCGAGAACGTCCGTCACATACTCGAACTGTTTTCCATTCCACACATAGAGCAAGGGGCAGGAACTCGCCAGCCGCTCCGACTCGCGAACTTCCATCGGTTTGTCGGTCGCGACGTTGACCCAGTTCTGTACCACGGCGTTCGGCCAAGTCACGCGCACGACGTCGAGCTTAGTCAAGTCGCCCGTGTAAACGCGGACACGGTCCCCGGTAACGAGCAACTTGTTGTAGAAATTCCCGGCCTTGAGTTCGACAATACCCCCCACTCCCAGGGCATTACTCTTGAAGCCGGTCATCTTGACTTCCAGCCAGCGGGAAGGTGGGCCTTCCTTTTCATAGGCAGCGATTTGGCCGCCCCGCGTCACGCCCAACAGGTCCAGCTTTCCCGCGCTGCCCAGCCAGGTGGACTGAAGCGCGGCAAACGCATCATTCTTGGCGGCGGGCAACGTGAATTCGACTTCGGTGAATTTCCCCAGGCGGTTGGCCAGGCAGTGCAGCTTGCCGCTGGAATCGGCCACCAGGAGATCATCAAAGCTGTCGCCGTCCACGTCCGCTACGGCGCCTCGGAAGGCGAACAGTCCGATCGGAGGCTTAATGGAAGGTAGGTTTTTCTCCGCCGTGAAGCGGCCACCGCCGCGATTGATCAGCACCTGATAGCCGCTGGCCGACCACAAGGCGAGGTCGAAATTCCCATCATGGTTGAAATCCGTGGCCACACCGTTGAGGGCGTTCGTTTCCGCCAGATCGCGCCCGGCCTCAGGGGTGCGATTCACGAACTTACATTCCCCCCGGCCGAAATAGAGAAGCGGTGGGGCATCGTCGCGAAGGAATAGGGCGTCGGTGTAACCGTCGCTGTCAAAGTCACTGATGATGATCTTTCGGATACGGCCTTTCACGTCCTCGAGTCCGGAGCTGGCGGTCTTATCCGTAAAAGTGCCGTCACCATTGTTGCGGTAGAAGCGGACCCCCCCTCCTTCAAAGTCGTTCGGAAAGACAAAGGGTCCGGACTTGGGAGGGTTACTCAAATCCGTGTAGCGCGCCACGAGCAAGTCAACATTGCCATCGTTATCGCCGTCAAAGAACACGGCGTCGGTGGCAAGCTGGCCGCCAGCGTCCTGGAGTCCCGCCTTTTCCGTATCGTCGGTGAAGACGACGTCGCACTTGCCGTGGCCGTCACCTTTGGCCCGATAGAGACGTACTCCTCCCACACCGGCCACCAGAAGGCTGGAGCAATTGCTGTTGTTGTAATCCGCGAAGACGGAGGAGAGAGAGCCGCCGGAGCCCGCCACGCCAGCGCGCTCTGTCACGTCGGTCAACGTTCCGTCGCCATTGTTTTGGTAGAGTCGGTTTCCGCCCGCGGGGTTCACCACATAAACATCCGGCCGGCCGTCATTGTTGACGTCCCCGAAGGAAATGGAAGACCCGAATAGCGGCACGAGAGCGCGGCGCGCATAGTCCAGTGAATAGTCAGCAGGCACGATGCCGGTGAGAACTTCCGTGCGCCCGGCCTCTGCGCCGCGGGCCGGCGTGACCCCCAGCCGGGCGGTGATGTCGGAGAAGGTCACGACCTCAGGCTTGCTCCTCCGCGCGACAGCAGTTGTCGGTGACGCCGGAACGAGGATGGCTCCGTACTTGCCCCCCTCGAGGGCGGGGTTTTGGAGGGAAATGCCCGGCACCGAGTCCCGCATCTTTTCGTGCAATTTGAGGAATTTCTGCGCTTCGGGCTGGCGCTTCAGCCGCACCAGCGTCGTGAAGCTGTGGAAGAGCGAGGCGACGTAAAAATTCTGCCCCTGCCCGAACCCCATCTCGACGACATGGCCGTGTGCTTTGAGGGCTTCCTCCAGGTTGCGTTGGGCGAAGTAAACCGTGCCGAGGTTGAACCATGCGGCGGGATCGTGCGGATCTGCTTCGATGACGCGCTTGAGCGCGGCTTCAGCGTCGGGGTAGCGCAGTTCGCGCTTGTAAAGAATGCCGAGGTTGTAATTGGCGGCGACGAGCTTAGGATCCATCTGCCGGGCAGTGGTGAGTGCTCCCAGAGCCTCATCGAGCTTGTTGGCCTGCATCAGCGCCAGCCCCAGATTCAGGTGGTCGGTCCCTAGGGCGCCGCCCGAGGCGATGACCTTCTTGAACTCCTCAATGGCCTCGACATATTTGGCTTGTTCGTAATACGCCTTGCCAACGTTGCGCAGCGTCTGGATGGATGCGGCGGGGGAGGCCGAGCCACTTTTCCCTGCTTGGCGAGCGGATTTGGCGGCGGGAAGAGAAGACTTGCGGTTCACAGGAGGCTTCGGCGCCGGAGCCTGGGAGACGAGCGGGAGTGATGCAGCCTCCGGCTGTTCCTCCGCCTCCGTCGCGCGGCGCGGGAAAATCAAGCAAGCCGCAAAGGCCAAAAGAACGATTAAGAAAATACGAACAATCCTGGCAACCGTCCGGCTCATGCTTCTCCTTGGATAGTCGTTGGCACTCAGAGTGGGGCCGCGTGCCTGCACCCGCGAAAATTATACAACGCTGGTATGAATAGGAGGAAAAAACACGATGCCCCGCCTCGGGACAGCGCGCAATCCATACTATCTGTATTTCTGGGCTTCCTCCGGCTTGCCGAGCAGGGTGAGGATCATCACCAGCTTCTGCTTCACTTCACGGCTGCCGGGGTTCATGCGGTAGGCCTTGAGGTAATGCGCGTAGGCTTTTTGGTTCTGGCCCTCCTGGAAGGCCATGTCGCCCTTGAGCATCACGGAGCTGAAGCTTTCGGGCGCGGAGGTGGCTGAGGTCTCGGCTTCCGGGCTGGGAGCCGGAGCGGCGCTTTGCACGGGAGCGGTTGGCGGTGCGGCCTGTTTTGCCACCGGAACCGGAACCTCCGAGGCCGTCGATGAAGGGCGCAGAGACGCAGCGTGCTGAGCCGTTGCGTCGGTTCGGCGCACGACGGCGGAATGAGGTCGAGAAGCATGCGGGGCCGCTGCCTGCTGAGTGACGGAAGATTGTGTTGGTGTGCGTCGCGCGGGCTCAGGTGAGGGCGGTGGGGACGATTTCTTACTAGATAATTCTCCAACAGGCTGGGTTGTGTCGGCGCCAGGCTGCGCAGCGGGCTGGGCCGTCTGTACGGGTGCCTGCGACGCTGATCCCGGAGCCTGCGAGGGCTGCCGCATCTGCACGATGAGAAGGATCACTACGACCAGAAGCAGCGTGCCGATGATGCCTCCCCCCACCCAGGCAAGGGGTAGTCCGGCGCGCGCCACGGGTTGGGTTCCCGTGACGGGAGCCGTGACGGCCGGGGCCTGGCCACTCGCCACAGGTGGAGAAACCATTCCGGAAGCGTTGAAGTTGGGACCAAGTGTCGCCGCCGTGGAGACGCTGGGGCCAGGCGCCGACCCTGGGAATGTTGTCACCGCGCCAGACGCTGTGGGAGGGGAGGGTGGCGGAGGTGCGCTGGCCACCGTGGTTTTCGGCATCGCATGGATGGCGCGGCTGATGTAAAGCTGCAAGGAATAGGCAAGCTCACCGCAGGTCTGGAACCGCTGCTCGGGCGACTTCGCGAGTGCTTTCAAAACGATCGCTTCTACCGCCGGATCAAGTCCCGGTTGCAGGACAGCGAGCGGCGTGGGCGGCTCGTGCACGATCTTGTACATCACCGTGGTGGCGTTCTGGCCCGGGAAGGCTTTCTCGCCGGTCATCATTTCGTAGAGCATCGAGCCAAGCGAAAAGATATCGGAGCGTCCGTCGATCGGCTTCCCGAGCGCCTGCTCGGGAGACATGTAGCTGGGTGTGCCGACCACCAGGCCCGTACTCGTCGTTCCCGTTCCCGCCACCTTGGCGATACCGAAGTCGGTGAGCTTCACCACTCCGTCGTGGGTGATCATGATGTTGGCGGGTTTGATGTCGCGGTGAATCACCCCGCGGTGGTGGGCGTAATCGAGGCCCGCGCAGATCTGCTCGAAAACCTCCAGGACCTCTTTCAACGTGAACCATTTCTGGCGCGTGATGCGGTCTTGCAGCGTCTCGCCCTGAATGAACTGCATGGCGAGATAAAAGAGGCCGTTGGACTCGCCGGCGTCGTAAAGAGTGACGATGTTGGTGTGCTCGAGCTGACCGACGGATTTGGCTTCGCGGCGCAGGCGGGCGACGAGGTCTGCGGCGTTCTCGACATCGAGGTGAATCGTCTTGATAGCCACGGCGCGCTCGACGACGGGATCGAAGGCCTTGTACACGACGCCCATGGCACCGCGCCCAAGCTCGCGCTCGATGCGGTACTTGCCGATTTGTGTGAGCGTTGCAGACACGGGACGCGAACCTCAGAGACCTGACGGATCAGCGCGCTGGCGTAATCTCCAGCGCAAACGCGTAGTCGCAGGGCTTCTCGGCCGGCAACTCGACCGTGAGACCCTCGGCGCTGTGTTTCCACTTGGGGGCTCCGCTCGCTCCCAGCAGGCGCACCGATTTGATTCTGCGCGGCGCCGCGGGGGCTCCGGTGGCCAGCGACTTGATGATCATCCGGCTGTTCCCCGGCCAGGCGAGCGCGATGGCGTAGAGCTTGTTGTCGCGCATCGTGAAGCGAATGTCCTGGGACGTGAAGGGCTTTCCCTCCGTGTCCTTGAACGATCCGCCCACGACCTGCGTCGGCCCCTCCCCGGAAACTTTCCAGGGGCGAGTCCCATAAATCGCCTCGCCGTTCACCGAAAGCCATTGGCCCATGGCAAGTAGGATTTTCTGGGCTTCCTCCGGAATCGTTCCATCCGGCCGCGGCCCGACGTTGAGCAGCAGACAGCCGTTCTTGCTGACAATGTCCACCAGTTCGTGGATGAGCGAACCAGGTGTGCGGAAGGTGTCGTTCGTGATGTAGCCCCAGGATTTCTCGCTGACGGAAGTGTCGGTTTGCCAGAACAGTGGGCGCGCTGAGTCCAGCTTGCCGCGCTCGATGTCGAGCACGGCAGCGTGCTCGGGGAAGGCTTCTTTCTTGTAATTGATCGCCACGCCGCGCTTCCACTCCGCGCCGCGATTGTAGTAGAAAGCTGCGAACTTCTGCTTGTACGCCTCAAACGCCGGCTGCTCGATCCACCAGTCAAACCAGATGAGTTCCGGCTGATATTTGTCCACGATTTCCGCGGTGCGCGCCAGCCAGTTGTCGAGGTACGCCTGGTTGGGCTGTGTCTTTTCCGGCTCGGCGGGGCCGTAGAGTCCCGCGTAGCGCGGGTCCTTCACGTCGGAATCGAAGAGCTTGCCCTGGTCGTAGAACCACCAGTGCTCGGCGCGATGTGAGGAGGCGCCCAAGTGCAACCCCTGCTCGCGGACGGCCTTGGCAAGTTCTCCAACGATGTCGCGTTTGGGGCCCATCTTCGCCGCGCTCCAATCCGTGAAGCTGCAGTCGTACATCGGAAAGCCGTCGTGATGCTCGGCGACGGGCACGACGTACTTCGCGCCCGCCTTCTTGAACAATTCCGCCCACGCGCGCGCATCGAACTTCTCTGCCGTGAAGCGCGGGATGAAATCCTTGTAACCGAATTTCGATTGCGGCCCGTAAGTTTCGAGATGATGTTTAAAGACGATCTCATCGCGCTTGTACATGTTGCGCGGATACCACTCGTTGCCAAAAGCGGGCACGGAATAAACGCCCCAGTGAATGAAGATTCCGAACTTGGCGTCGAGATACCATTCGGGGACTTCGTACTTCTGGAGCGATTCCCAAGTGGCCTGGTAAGGTCCGCGGGCAATCACCACCTCGACCTTCTTCACGGCGGCCTCGACGCTCGCCGTCTCAGCGCGCGCCACGGAGCCAGACGCAACGGCAAGCAGAATCGACCACGCTGCGGCCGCACCGCGCAGCGCGCGGAGCCGTCGTCGGGCTCCGGGCTGGCTCTCACCACGAGAAAAGAAATTAGATCGCATGAGAATTGTCCTGTAGCGCCGGGCTTCAGCCCGGCAGTGGGCAATTGAATAACTTGCCGTCTTGACGGGCGGCGCTACAGCAGGGTTACAGCGTGCCCGCGTCGATCTCACTCTGATTTGACAAGCGTCGCGTCGATAGTGACGATGCCGCCGGGGCTTACGGTCATCGTCCGCTGCCACGATTTGTACCCAACCTTTTCAAGCAAGATCGTGTGATCGCCCGGTGATAGGCGCACGGACGAAGGTGTGCTGCCCATGTACTTGCCGTCCACCGTGGCGTCCGCGCCGGCGGGCTCGGACTTGAGCACTGCGGTCGTCAAGTCCTCCGCCATCACTCCGGCCGATGGCTGTGCCGCCGCCGCGGCGGGAGCAGCCGGGGGGGGTGCGGCAGGCGGCGCAGCAGGGGCTGGCCCGCCCATAGCTATGTCGCGGTCGCCGTCCACATAGGCAGTAAATTGCGTGCCCTTCGGAATATTCACGTCCTTCCCGCGCATGATAAGAAACAAAGGTGACAGCAGCAAGGTTCCCACAATCACCGTGCCGGACTTATCTTCACCTTGGCGGGCGGAGGTGGCGCGCAAGCGGATGTTGGAGCCATCCGGCCCCTTGGCCGAATCAACCGAGAAGTTGAGCTTTCCGGCGCGGCCCATTCGCTTGCGGGGTACAGCCTCAACAACGTGCCCGCGCGCGCTGGTCCCCTTGGGGAGCACGACGACGTCGCCGACCTTCACATCTTCGGTAACTTCGAAATTGACGGGGTCATCCACGTTGTTCGTGGCCGAGCTGAGAGCCTCAAGCAGCGCGAGGCGGAGCACCGTTCCATCCGGGAGCTTGATCGTGCGCGCTGACGGGGCCTGCAAGGCGAATCCAGTGGCGCCACAGAGGATCACCATCCCAATGAGGCTAAGGGCAGCCCTTCGAGGCGGGAGCATAGGTTTTGACTCCTTCGGGCAAGAATGGGTTTTCCGAGGCCGAGTGTACTCCCGCGCCAAAGGGGTGTCAAACGATCTGCAGGGTTTCCGACAATCTGTTCCGCCGGTGTGTATTGTTGTCAGCAGGATGCTCCCGCATCGAATCCGCAGGGCGCGGCGGTACTCCGTCAATCCAGAGTTATTCCCTCCATAGGAATTTCTTATTTTACAAATTGAACTTCGTGAGATATGTTTGTGCCTCAGAGTGGGAGTCAAAAGCGAGCAAGGCACCCACTCCCAAGGGTAGCTGCGCAAGACGGACCCCGAAGTCAGTCTCGCCAGGGACGATTACATTTACGCCGTCATTAGGGAAGTGTGTACAGGCGGCTCCGCCCCAGCCAAGGGATGGGGTAGGATTAGGTCGCCACGGTCGGCGCGCCGAAGCCATTAGACCCTTTTTAGGATACAGGTCTAAAGCGTGGGTGGCGCATATGCCGATGAAATAGGGAGGTTTCAGTCTATGGCAATCAGGACCCAGATTGGTGAAACGGCTGGAAGAGTGTGGAGACTACTGGACCGTGAGGGGCCGCAGTCTCTCACGGAAATCAAGAAGAAGATTGATGCCAAGGGCGATCTGGTGCCCTATGCCCTCGGCTGGCTGGCCCGGGAAGGCCAAGTCGAGTTTCTCGCGGACAAGAAAGGTTATCGTGTAGCACGAACCTAGAGTCGGAGCGGCTGCTCATCTCGGTCACCCGGCCTTCCTGGCCGGAATGCGCTCCGGGCCGCCAAAGGCAATTCCCATGACCTTTCTGCTTGTGCACAAACACGATGCTCCTCTGGAGACCTTGAATCATGCTCTGCGCCGCCAGTCGATGCGGACGGAACAGGCCCAGACGTGTGAGGAAGCGGCTCTCTGGCTCGCAGGCCCAGACACTCCCGTACTTGTGTTTACGGGTGTCGAGCTTCCCGATGGCACATGGGCGGACGTCGTGCGGCTGGCCGAGCGGGCCCCCATCCCCGTTAATGTCATCGTGGTTTCCCGCCTGGCGGATATCCACACCTATATTGAGGTCCTGCAAAGCGGCGCTTTTGATTTCATCGCGCCCCCCTTTGAACCCACTCCCCTCGCGCATGTAGTCAGCTGTGCGGTGGGGAACGTTGCAACGCGGCGCAGTATGCAGGCTCAGGTACTCAGGCAAGCTGAAGTACCCTCCCAACCGCTCCGCCTGCCCGCTGCTTCCTGACAGATGTCAGGCTTGCAGCAGGCCACAGTGATAAGACCGCCGGACCCGCAGGTGATTTGTGCTTCGCCCAAGTTTGGGGCGGGCGTGTTTGACTCCGCACGGGACAATTTGTTATAAATAGGCGTCAGGCATGACAAGGATGGTTTCGGGTCCTGCCCGACCGAAGTTCTAAGTGTTTGATAAATAAAATGGTTAGCCGCAAGAAGCGCCACTCCGCACGGGCTCCGACTCGCCGCTCAGCGGCGAGAGCAGTTCGCGGGCGTTCCACTGCCCCACGCAGAGCAAAGCGAGTAGTCCGCTTGCGCAGCCGACGCCCCGGCAAGCTCATCGGCCGACGGACGCGGGCGCGTGCGAGTGGATCGAAGGCGGTGGTGGCGAACAACCATGCAAAAGAGAGGATCAACGCACAGTATCGAGCCCTTGTGGCAAGCTTCGAGGCTGGGGTTCTGCTATTTCAAAAGCAGAACTATGACAAGGCTCGGGGGGTGTTCGAAAAGCTAATTTCCGCCGAACCGCTGGAGATCAGCAGCCGGGCGCGAACTTACCTGCGGATGTGCGAGCAGAAGCTGCGCCCCGCCGAGCCGCAGGCCAAGGGGCCGCGGGAGCATTACGAGCTTGGAATCGCGTATTTGAACGCCCGTCAGCTAGACGCGGCGCTCGATTGCCTAACAAAAGCGCAGAAGTCGGGGCCGGATCAGGACTCCGTGCTCTACGCGATGGCGGTGGTTTACGCGTTGCAGGGAAACTCTAGCGCAGCCCTCAATCACTTGTCCGCTGCCATTGCGCGCCGCCCAGAAAACCGCTTCCTGGCTGCGAGGGACGAGGACTTCACGTCGCTCGCGAGCCATCCCGATTTCCGGCGCCTTGTGAGAACCAGGTCTGCTTAGCCTCCGTCGCGATGCGACGACCTGAGCTTATATTGTTCACAAGATGGGCCTATCAAGGTCCCTCCTTGCCTGACGCCGCGACCGGCGCGAAGGACAAGAGTCGGCATATCGACCGCTCCCTAACAAGATCTCGATTCCCCGGCCCGATGGCGAATCGATCGACCCACAGCACAGGAGAGGTTCGGCGATGAGAGTGGTAGCCATTGGCGGGGGCACGGGTCTTTCGACCGTCTTGCGCGGGCTCAAGCACCACGTTGAAGAAGTGGCGCGCCCGGCCAGTCTCCACCCCACCATCACTCGCCTCACCGCCGTCGTGACCGTCACGGACGAAGGTGGGAGTTCCGGCCGCCTGCGCCGGGAACTGCGGATCCTTCCGCCGGGCGATATCCGCAACTGCCTGGTAGCGCTGGCCGAGGACGAGAAGCTGATGACCCAGCTTTTCAACTACCGCTTCGCGAGCGGCCATGGCTTGAAAGGCCACAGCTTGGGGAACCTGTTTCTCGCGGCCCTCACACACAGCACGGGGGACTTTGCCAAGGCGGTGAGGCTCTCGAGCGAAGTCCTCGCCATCCGCGGCGAGATCTTTCCCTCCACGCTCTCCGACGTGCGGTTGAAGGCTCGGCTGCGCGGGGGGCGGGTCGTCTACGGGGAATCGCGGATTACGCGGACGCGCCTTCCCATCCGCCAGCTGCACATTGTTCCCAGCCGCTGCCGGCCGCTTCCGGAAACCCTGGAAGCCATCGCCACTGCAGACTTAATCACGCTCGGCCCAGGGTCCCTTTACACGTCGCTCGTCCCCAACTTGCTGGTACACGGTATCCCCGAAGCCATCCGGCGGTCCAAGGCCCGCAAGGTTTTTGTTTGCAACCTGATGACCCAGCCGGGGGAGACGCGAGGCTACACAGCCGCCGACCACATTGGCGCACTCGACGTCCACGGCGGCGGCCGGCTCTTCGATGCTGTAATTCTGAACACGCGGGACCTCTCCCTGCGCATGCGTCGAAGGTATGCCGCCCAGCGCGCTGAACCGGTGGTCAACGACCTCCAGGAGATCCGCGAACTTAGGGTTGAGCCCGTAACGGCTAGTCTTCTAGTTGAGGATCACGTTGTGCGGCACGATCACGTCCGCCTGGCGCAACTTCTGCTTACCCAAGAGAGCCACGTGGGACCGCTCGCAGCTTGACTTTTGACCGCTGTCGCCTTAAGCTGAATATCAGCATTCGCTACAACTTGAGGAGACGTATGGACTTCCAGGTGGGAGACAAGATTGTCTATCCGAATCAGGGTGTAGGGATTATTGAACAAGTTTCCAGCCGCAATGTTACCGGGGAACCGGAAATGTTCTATCTGCTCAAGCTCAGCTCCAGCAGCATGCGGGTCATGGTGCCAATGCATAATGTGTCCACCATCGGCCTGCGGCGCGTCGCCAAGAGCCGGGAAATCGGAGGCATTCTCGATTATCTCGAAAAGGGGCATTGCCGGTCCGCCTCCGACTGGAAGGATCGCTTCAAAGAGAACTCGGAGAAGATGCGCGCCGGCGCTCTCCAACTGGTGGCGGAAGTTCTGAAAAGCCTCCTGATCCTGAATCAGGCCAAACCCCTCTCGTTCCGCGAGAAACGAATGCTTGACCGCGCCTGGGCGCTCGTCATAGACGAGATTGCCGTGGCGCGGGGCGTCGACCGCCAGGTTGCTGAAGGTCTGCTCGTCAAGACCTTCACCAAAACTAACCTCAAGGCCCCGCTGCCTAGTTAGTGCCTCCTATTCTCCTGGGGAGTCGTGACACGTATTCCTCCATCTGTACGGTCCCAGTTGGCACAGGGCGACCAACTATCTCCAAAGTCGCTGCCGGCTTGTTTATTGCATTGCATTTCCCTCCGCCTCCGACAAGAATGGTCTCCCTCCGAGAACTATGCTGGCTTTCCTGTGTGGAGCGATGGAGTATGCGTCCGACGGCGGGTCGGGCTGGCGCGAGCGGCTTCGTCTGTGGATTCAGGACAGCCTCAACCACCGCGTCTATGATCCGGTCGTTGAGTCGCAGCGGTTATTCAGCGCCGCCGTCCTGCATGACTTGCAGGCCTGGAAGACCGCTGACACCGAGCGCTTTCGGCGCATGATGCGCGTGGCCATTAATCGCGACTTGGACGTGATGGGCCAGCAAGCCGATTACGTCGTTTGCCTCTGGGACGAAGCCGCGGCGCGCGGCGGTGGCACACAGGCCGAGCTCACTACTGCCTACCGCAAAGGAATCCCCATCTACATGGTTACCGAGCTGCCCGTCAGTGAGGTCAGCGGCTGGGTCCTCGCCTGTGCGGACCGCTTGTTCGGGACCCTGGAAGAGCTGAAATCGTTCCTTACCTCTACCTACGGCCGCGAGGCCCGCCAGCACGCTCTCTGGAAGTGACAGAAGCTCCCGTCATGCAGTCATGCCCCACCCGGCGCGTCCAGCGCGCTCAATAGTGGAACCGGTAGCGGACCTCGAAATAGATCTGCCGGGGATTCACGAAGTGCGTCCCGCCGAACGTGTTGCTGTTATCAAGAAGGTAGCGGCGGTTGCTCACGTTCAAGCCCGTCAAGGCTACTGACCAGCTTTCTCCAAACGACTTCCCCAGGGAGATGTCGAACGTCGTGTGGCTGGGCAGGTGATCAGGGCCGTCGCCGTTGACGAAGCCGGAACCATATTGGATACCCATAGTGGCCCAGGCGCGCCGCGGAAGCGAGAGCGACAGGACGGAGGATAAGGTGTTGCGCTGGTCGTGGTCGAGGAAGAAATAGCCTGCCTGGGGCGGCGAAAAATCTGTCAACCCGCCAGTGACGGCGCCGAACCCTTCCGCGAATTGGTGTGAGAAGGCCGCGTGAACCTGCGCGCGGCGCAGGAATTTGGGCGAGCGCACGGTCGCCTCCCAGCCGAAGATGCGTGCTCCCTGAATCGTGAGGGACAGGAAGATGTTGGAATTGCCTACCACATCGTGGTCGAAGAAGTTTCGCGCGTGGGTGCGGAAGGTATCGGCGTCAAACACCCAATTACCAACCGGGATCGTCAGGCCCGCCTCGTATTGTTCGTCGCGCTCGCCGCGCAAGGGCAGGAAACCGACTCCCTGCTGGAGTGCGAATTCGAGCAAAGGTCCGGCAAGGGTATCGAGCGGCGGGGGCTGGTAGTAGCGCCCGTAAAAGCCGTGCAATACCCAGGCGAGTTTGGGCAGGCGGAGGCTGGCGCCGACCCGGGGGTCTGCGGCGTTCTCGCTCAACAGGCCGTCGTGGTGCGTAAGGCGAATGCCGCCGCTTAGCGAAAGCCAGGAAGTTGGGCGGTACTGGTCCTGCACGAATACTGCTTCCATGTTGCCCCATGGAGCCAGCCCCTCCTCGACGGGGGGCGGGCTGCCGTCGGACGCGCGCAAATCAAAGAAAGTGTCGTCGTGCTGGGCGAAAGCTTCCAGTCCCACCTGGGCATTGTGTTTTCCGGCCACGACGCTGAGCGAAGCCTGGCCACCCAGGTAGTGCGATCCTCGACTGTCATTCAGGATGAAAGGATTGTCCCCGGGGCCGCCGAGGTAATTGGCGCGATTGTAGTGGTAGAAGGGAGAGACCGTGAGGAGCGTCCCCTTGTTGATCGTGTGTATCCAGGTAAAACTGGCGAACGCATCGCGCTCCTTGTCGAGGTCACGAGTTCCTGCCGCTTGGTCGTCGGGCGTGTTGGGGATTTGGTAGTGGTCGCCACGCAGGGAAGCGACCAGTCGCAACTGGTCATCGGGCGTGGCGTTGAAGATGAGATCGCCGAAACCGCCCAGGCCGCTTTGCATATCGTGGAGCACGGCGCTGGTCGGCGTCATGAGCCCCAGGTCGGAACGGTTCCCGTTCAGGCTACCGTAATAGGCGAAGCGCTCCGTGTGGCTGCCGAAGTTCAGTTGATCGTTGGTCTGGCTAAAGCTGCCGTAGCTCGTCACAAGCTCGGCTTGGTTGTTGTATTCGAACCCCGTGCGCGGAACGACGTTGAATACGCCATAGGTGCGGTTTCCGAATTCCGCTGAATACCCACCAGTGCTCATCTCCAGATAATCAACGTCTTTGGGATCAAACTGCGGGCCGACGTTGCTGGCGATATTCGTGTTGGGCACGTCCACTCCGTCTACCTGCCACGTTACTTGATGCCCGCCGCGCACGTGGAGCTGGTCGTGAACGACATAGGCGCCAGGGAGGAAGTCGGTGATCATAGTCAGGCTGTTCGTCTGGCTTGCCCCGGGCGTGTGCGCAATCTGTAGTCGGCTGACCAGGGTCGCCGCGGCCGTCGTCTCCGTGGCCACGGTTCCCGGAGCCTCGGTCACCGTCACGCTCTCCTTCATGGTTTCCAGCCGCATCGGGAAGTGCAGCACGGGCGCGCTGCCGGAAACGACGGTGAGGTTGGCTTCCGCCGGGCTGAAGCCCGCGGCCTCGATCGCGATCCGATACTCGCCAATTGCCACGCCGCTGAATTGAAATTCTCCCTCGGCGTTGGTCTGTGTGGTGGCGGACCAGTCGGACTGGGCGGCGCGCAGGGTGGCCTGGGCGTTGGGAATGGGGCGGTGCTGCGGGTCGTGGACGATCCCTCGCACGTTTCCAAAGATGGTGGCCCGGGCCGGCGCGGGAAGAAAGAGCAATAGCGCCACCCCGAAGGCGATCGTGAGACGATTCAATGGACTCCTCCGGCTGATGGGTTCAGCACGCGGCTAAACCTCAAGAAAGTGCAATGGCGGATGGTCAGCAGGAGTGTCTTGGGGGTAGTTCAGGCCGGGCCGGGTAGCCGGCTGTGGCGTGCGGCTGGAACTCGACGCCGGGCAGGATACGCCCCGCCAGTTGGGGCAGCGGGCGCTCGACGGGCAGTTGAAAGCAGCTACCCTCGCCCGTCGCCGTGCTTGCCGCGAGGGGCGAGGATGAGACCGAGCACTCGCAGCTTGCCATGACAGGTTCAGTCGCGGCAGGCGATTCGCCGTGGCAAGAGGGCCGCGCGGCGGCCCGGCGGGCGTGCATGGAACAGTTCATATGATGGCAGAGTTCAGGCGAGGCGCAGCAGTCGGCGCGTCCGGCAGGAGGCACGGCCAGCGTCGCGAGACTTCTCCCGCCCAGACCTGACAAGAGAAACAGCAGGAGTATTGCCCTGACTTTCTGTCCCATTCTGACCCATGTTAGCAGACGCCCAATCCATCCCACAAGCCCAATCAGTCGCGGGTTGGGGCTTCGATCCGACATAGCGGCGGCCTTCAGACCGTCTCGGAGCAATGCGTGCTGTGGCGGCGGTCTCTGACCGCCGATCTTGATTTTCTCGACAGCTTCCGGCGCTCAGGGAGCGCCGCTACAGCAGGTGGATCCGCTTTCGCGCCGGCAAAACGTTCGACACAGTGAAGCTCACGCCCTAAGATGTCCACCTCAGGCCGGGCTCCCCGTACATGATTGGCAAAGTCGTTTCCCACTACAGGATAGTAGATAAACTCGGCGGCGGCGGGATGGGCGTGGTGTACAAGGCCGAGGACGTCAAGCTCGGCCGATTCGTGGCGCTCAAATTCTTGCCGCAAACCGCAGGGGCGCAGCTTGCTGCACCCGTACGAATTTCAGGTTCCGCCGTCCCGTGTAGAGCACCAAATTCAGCGCCCTCGCGCACACCAATTCTCACTGGATGTTAGAATGGAATCCTCGCGCTAAATCACCAGGAGGGATGTGGACTTGATGAAGGGAATCGCCATGAAGACCCTTTTCGGCGCGGCGCTCGCCACCTTGTGCGCGCTGGGGTCGCTCTGCGCGCAAACTCCTTCGCCTCTTCGCCTCACACACACCGTGCCGCTGCCGAACGTGGAAGGGCGGATCGACCACTTCGGGATCGACGTGAAGGGGCAGCGGCTGTTCATGGCGGCGCTTGGCAACAATACTCTCGAGGTGCTGGACCTCGGCGCGAACCGGCGGTTGCAGACCATCCCGGGGCTGCATCACCCGCAGGGCGTGCTTTATGTCCCCGATACGCAGCGGCTCTTTGTGGCGAACGCTGAGGGCGGGCAGGTGGCGATCTTCGACGGTCAGACGCTGCGGCGAGTGGGAAGTGTCGATGGTCTCGATGACGCCGACAATATTCGCTATGACGCGGTGGCAAAGCAGGTTTACGTCGGCTACGGCGACGGAGCGCTGGTCATCTTGGACGCGCTGGAAGGGAAGCGCCTGGGCGAGATCAAGCTGGACGGGCACCCGGAGTCCTTTCAACTGGAGGAATCCGGTCCCCGGATTTTCGTCAATGTGCCGGACGCCGGGCACATCGCGGTTGTGGACCGCATCCGGCGGGAAGTGATCGACCACTGGCCGCTCACCATGGGCAGCGCCAATTTCCCGATGGCTCTCGACGAGCCCCATCACCGACTTGTTGTCGCTTGCCGGAAGCCCGCCGGGCTTTTAGTCTTGGATTCGGCTTCGGGCAGGATCGTGGCGCGCGTCGAGTGCCCCGGCGATGCCGATGATTTGTGGTACGACGGCGCTCGGAAACGCCTCTATGTTTCTGGCGGGGAAGGCTTCATCGGTGTCATTGAGCAGCGCGATCCCGACCATTATGGGATGGTGGCGAAGATCCCCTCCACCTCTGGGGCAAGGACATCCTTCTTTGCTCAAGACGACAGCCGGCTCTATTTGGCCGTCCCCCATCGCAATGACCAAAAGTCCGAAGTGCGGGTTTTTGAGGCCAAGCCCTAGGATTTGAAGGAATTGTTCCCCCTCCGCCAGCCTGGCTGGCACAGGCGATATCCACAGCTTTTCCACAACATCTTGTGGCCTCAGAAAAAAAAGCACCAAGTATAGTAGTTTCCTCTTGACAAGCCGGAATCTCGGGGTTAAATAACTGCCAGACGCTGCGGGAACCGGTCAGAAGGACGGGAAGGGGAGATCGGCAAGGCAGTTCGACGACGTCAAGGCGGCGAGTGCCATCCGCGCAAACCTAGGGGGCCCAGCGCCAGCACCAGCGAGCGGAGGAAGAAATGGCGGAGCGAGAAGTTGTCTCCACGACGACCAGTATTGCTTCATCGGCAGAAACGGCCAGCAAGAAGGGCATCAGTGTAAAGCGCCTTTTTACCAAACCCGGCATTCATCCTTTTGATGATATCGAGTGGGAATCCCGGACTACCGCGCTGCAGAACGAGAAGGGGCAAACGATCTTCGAGCAGCGCAACGTGGAGGTTCCCAAGGACTGGTCGCAGACGGCCACCAACATCGTGGCCTCGAAGTATTTTTACGGCAAGCTCAGCACGCCGGAGCGCGAGTCGAGCGTCAAGCAGCTCATCAGCCGCGTCGCGGATACGATCGCGCAGTGGGGCATCGAGGGCGGCTACTTCCGCACCGAAGAGGACGCCCGCGCCTTCCACGATGAGTTGCTCCATCTCCTGGTCCGCCAAAAGGCTTCTTTCAATTCCCCGGTTTGGTTCAACTGCGGCCTGTGGCACAAGTACCATCGTTCGTCGGAAGGCGGCAGCTGGTACTTCGACCCCGCCACGGGCGGCATCAAGAAGGAGACCGAGGCCTACCGTCATCCCCAGTGCTCCGCTTGTTTCATTAACTCCGTTCAAGACAACCTCGAAAGCATCCTGACACTGGCTAAAACGGAAGGGATGCTCTTCAAGTGGGGTTCGGGCACGGGTACGAACCTCTCGCCTCTACGGTCCGCATTGGAACCACTGTCGGGAGGCGGCAAGGCCTCGGGTCCCCTTTCTTTCATGAAGGGCTACGACGCGTTCGCGGGGGTGATCAAGAGCGGCGGCAAGACGCGCCGCGCCGCGAAGATGGTGATCCTCAATATCGACCATCCCGATATCGTCGATTTCATTGAATGCAAGGCCAAGGAAGAGCGCAAGGCCTGGACGCTCGTCGATGCTGGCTACGATTCCTCGCTCGACGGCGAAGCCTACAGCTCCATCTTCTTTCAGAACGCCAACAACAGCGTGCGCGTTACCGACGAGTTCATGAAAGCGGTGGTCGAGGACCGCGACTGGACCACGCATTTTGTGCACGATGACACGTCCGCCAAGAGCTATCGCGCCCGCGACCTGATGCACAAGATCTCCGAGGCCGCCTGGCAGTGCGGCGACCCCGGCATGCAGTTCCATTCCACCGTCAACAAGTGGCACACCTCGAAGGCCACCGCCCCCATCAACGCCTCGAATCCGTGTAGCGAGTACATGTTCCTGGACGATTCGGCGTGCAACCTGGCCTCGCTCAACTTGATGAAGTTCTTGACGCCGGATGGCAAGTTTGATGTGGAATTGTTCCGCCAGGCGGTGGATATCACCATCACCGCCCAGGAGATCCTGGTCGATAACGCCAGCTACCCGACGGAGAAGATTGCCGCGAACTCGCACAACTTCCGCCCGCTGGGTCTCGGCTACGCGAACCTGGGCGCGCTGCTCATGGCGAGCGGCCTGCCCTACGACTCCGACGCCGGCCGCGACTGTGCCGCCGCGATTACCGCCCTGATGCACGCGGAGGCGTACCTGCAATCCTCACGCATCGCCTCTGAACTCGAGCCCTGCGCGGGCTACGGCGTGAACCGCGATTCGTTTTTGGGCGTGATTTCCATGCACCGCCAGGCGTCCCAGAACATCAACCCGCGCCACGTTCCGGAGCCGATGCTCGAGGCGGTAAAGAAGACCTGGGACGACTGCCTGGCGAGCGGCATGAAGTTCGGTTACCGCAACGCTCAGGTCACGGTGCTTGCGCCCACCGGCACTATCGGCTTCATGATGGACTGCGATACGACGGGCATCGAGCCGGATCTCGCCCTCGTGAAGTACAAGAAGCTCGTGGGCGGCGGCCTCATCAAGATCGTCAACAACGTTGTCCCCCTGTCGCTGCTGCGGCTCGGCTACACGGAGCAGCAGGCTTCCGACATCGTCAACTACATCGACCAGCACGGCACCATCGAAGGCGCGCCCAACCTGAAGCCGGAACACCTGGCCGTCTTCGATTGCTCGCTCAAACCCGCCAACGGCAGGCGCTCCATCCATTACATGGGCCACGTGCGCATGATGGCAGCGGTGCAGCCGTTCCTCTCCGGCGCGATTTCAAAAACCGTGAACATGCCAGATGAGGCCACGGTCGAGGACGTCGCCAATGCCTACATCGAAGCGTGGCGGTTGGGCTTGAAGGCCATCGCCATCTACCGCGACGGGTCGAAGCGCAGCCAGCCGCTCAACACCTCGGACGCGAAACCCAAAGAGCAGGTGCCAGGTGCCAGGGGACAGGTGACAGGGAAGCCCAAGGCTGACAGCCCGACTCACGACTCCCGAATCCCGACTCCCCCCCCACCGCCCTCGGCGGCGCGACCACTCCGCCGCAAGCTGGCCGACGAGCGCCGCGCCATCACCCACAAGTTCTCCGTGGGCGGGCACGAGGGCTATCTCACGGTGGGGCTCTACGAAGACGGCCTGCCGGGCGAGATCTTCATCACCATGGCCAAGGAAGGCTCGACCGTCTCGGGCCTGATGGATTCCTTCGCCACCGCCATCTCGCTGGCGCTCCAGTACGGCGTGCCGCTCAAAGTGCTCTGTGACAAGTTCAGCCATTCCCGCTTCGAGCCCAGCGGCTGGACGCCCAATCCCGACATCCGCATGGCGAAGTCGGTGATGGATTACATCTTCCGCTGGCTGGCGCTCAAGTTCCTGCCCAAGGATGCGCAGCCGCAGGAGGATTCCAGCGTCGGCACGCTCAACGGCGGAGATGCGGAGAAGGCCACGGAACTCGCTGGCCAGTTCGCCCAGGGGACGCAACATGCCACGGTCTATCCGAACGGAGCAATCCAACCGGGCCTCGCCGGCATCGAAAACAGCGATGATGCACCCAGTTGTTCCGATTGCGGCGCCATCATGGTCCGCAATGGAAGCTGCTACCGCTGCATGAACTGTGGCTCGACCAGCGGGTGTTCGTAGTGAGTTGTAGCGGCGGTCTGTGACCGCCGGTGGAGCAAGCATCACGCTTTCTTATGATGTCTGCGCCACTGGAAGTTAACGACGAGTTGATCGAACCTGGCACCTGAACATGCTACGCGCCAGCCTGATCAGGGAGCAGAGGAAGCTGCAGACTACGAAAACGTCAAATTCGGAGCGCGTGAAAAAGCGGCGGGCCGCTCTCGCTTCCGGGCGGCCCGTTGCTTTGTTGGAGGGGAGAATTGATGAACATTCCTGAAGCACTTCACGCTATCGCCTCGACCGGCGAAGGCTATTGCTGGTATTGCGACAGCAAGCTTCCCGTGGGCGAAGTGGCCGTCGAGGACGGCTGGGACGTGCAGCGCATTCCCGGCGAGCGCGTGGCCAGTATCATTCTGATCTGCCCCGCCTGCTTGCAGGAAAAAGAGGAACTCGGCGAAGAGGGATTCCTGCGCAACCTCTCGCTGCGCGTCTGCAATCAGACGTGCTAAGAAAACTCACCATCCTCCCCTCTCCGGCAGGGAGAGGGAAGAAGGGGAGACGGAAACCGACCATCTCCCTCGGGGAGAGGGTGAGCGCGCAGAGCGGGGCCGGGTGAGGGAGAATGCCGCGAACCTTCAGGTCCGCGCCAAGAAGATGCGCCAACCGCAGACCCCGACGGTCTGCGCTAGCCAAGAAATATGGGGCCACCATGGACGACAAGAAGATCCGGGAATTTTTCCAGGGACAATTGCGAGTCATTCTGGAAAGTGGGGCGACCGATCCCGACGGCTTCCGCTCTTACTTTTTGGAGCATCAGCCCAAAGACGAGGAAATCCTCGGCCTGCTCGCCGTCTCTTCCATGATGAGCGGGGAGGTGCAGGTCGGCGACAGTTTCCCCAGCCCGCTCGAAGCGCTCGCCGCGCTCTCCCGCCGCAGCCGGCGAATCCTGTGCGACAAGTT
>JBEKUI010000045.1:0-21286 GCA_049515175.1 Terriglobia bacterium | reverse complement strand
TCTATCAGCGGGTCATTCATCCTCGGGCCGGGGGCGGGGCTGGCGCTGCTTACGACCTCAAACCCACGCCGTCCCTGCCCGGCGACCATGGGCCGTATTCCTTCGATGCCACAATGGAATTTCTGAACGCGCAGGCACCCGAATTGGCGGAACTGGCACGCCAAGCCCAGTTTCCCGAGCGTGCCCGGAAGACCGTCACGCGTTTCCTCGCGGCCCAACTCTCCAGCTCCGAGCGCTTCGAGTTGGTGCGCGAGGCCCCGGAACGCCTCCGGCGGGCCCTGGAGGTCCTGAATGCCAGCGACTTCCTCGGCGAATTGCTGATCTATCACCCCGAAGACGTCACGGCGCTGGACGCGGTGGCGCCGTCCGACGCGGGAGAATCCCCCGCCCAGCTTCGTATCGGTCTGGAGGGCTTCGCCGCGATGCAAGACTCGGAGCCTTTCGTGTGGGCGGTAGAAGATGGGCTGGATACAGACGCGCGGATGGCGCTGCTGCGACGGCGTTTCCGCCAGCGCGTGCTTGAATTGGCTGCCGCCGACCTCGCGGGCTTCGCTTCGATCTTCACCGCACTCGAGAGCTGGTCGTCGCTCGCCACGCGCTCGATGGCGAGCGCCCTGGCCATTGCTACTCTCGACGCGGGTGGACCGTGCGCCGGGTTGTTCCGCCCGCACACGGGCAAACTTCCGTTCACCATTCTGGGCCTGGGCCGGCTGGGACTGCGCGAGTTCGACCTGGCGTCCGACGCCGACGTGATCTTTGTTGCCTCACCGGAACTGAGCCGCGACGACCTGGTGTGCTGCACGCGTCTGGCGGAAGCCACCATCGACGTGCTGGCGAGCTACACCCGGGACGGCACGGTCTTTGCCGTGGACACGCGGTTGCGGCCGCGGGGCAGGGAAGGCGAACTCGTTGTTACCTCCGACGGCCTGGTGACCTACATCCAGGAGTCGGCGCAGGTCTGGGAGGCGATGACGTACCTCAAGGCTTGCCCGCTCGCCGGTGACACCAGGCTCGCCGGGGAAACCGCCGCGCGCCTCGCCGCCGCCGTGTTGGAACGCTTTGGGAATTACCCGGGCCTCGAGTCGGAACTCCACGAGATGCGGCGACGGCTGGAAAGGGAAGTCCTCGTGCCGCCGTCGAACACCAAGACGGCGCCGGGAGGCTATTACGACATCGATTTCGTCATTTCTTACCTCCGGCTGCGCAATCGCGTCGTGATGCCGCCGGGATCGAACACGGCGCAGCAGATCGCCGCCCTGCGCGCGGCCGGAGCCATCGGCGAGGCGGACGCGACTGGGCTCACAATGGGCGCGGCATTCCTCCGCTCGCTCGATCACGCCGTCCGCCTGGTGACTGGGAAGGCCGCTGACGGCCTGCCCGAGCACGTTGGCCACGCCGCCGCCATCGAAGACCTCGCCCGACGCTGGGCGCTGATTCGCGACGGCGAATCGCTCGCCGACCGCCTGCGCGAGACCCAGGAACAGATCCGCTCCATCTACCGACGCCTGCTGGGAGCAGGCTAGGCTTCTAGCACCGGGTGGCATCGCTCGCTGTGGCACCTACCGTGCCTCCACCGACCCGGTCTTGAAGATGGGACATCTTGTCCGATTTGTTGGCAGGAGCGTCGGTTTAGAGACAAAACAGCGAGTGTGATTCAAACCTCAAATTCATCCCTTCCTAAAATGCCCGGCCCTTTGTTTTCTATAACATTCTGGCTTCGTTCCTCGAGTTTTGAATTTATTTTCCGCTCCGCGGGCCTTGGCCTTGGGTTGCGGGCCCCAGATTCCTGAAGCCCTCCCCCGAACGACATCCTGACCAGTTCCGGACGGCAGGGAGGTTACTGATGATGCTTCCCTCGCGGATCGCCTCCGGCGTCAAATGTTTCCACGAACCCGTCATCTTGCGCTCGTGCCAATAGTAGGCTACCATACTGGTCACCAAAAATCAAGCTGACAAATTGCCTGCTAGCCGGTTGGGGTGTTTTTCTATGGCGGTCATAATAGACCACGGCTACTAAGGGGCAAACTACCACGCTTGACGCGCGTCAATGTCTTGAACAAACCCTCACTGGGTGCTATCTTGCTTTGTTTGACCTTTGTCAGTCGAAAGTGTCTGAGGGGGAGTCGCTGTGTCAGAGAAAATGTCCAAGGATGCCTTCGGCGCGCGCGCCACGCTGGAGACGAGCAGCGGCCGCGCCACGGTTTATCGCCTCGACCGGCTGGAGCGATCCGGGCTGGGAAGTATTTCTCGCCTGCCATTCTCCATCAAAGTGCTGCTCGAGGCGGTGCTCCGCAACGTGGACGATTTCCTGGTCAAGGAAGAGGATGTGGCCGCTCTGGTGCGTTGGAATGCCAAGTCGCCCGCAGCGCGCGAAGTGCCCTTCAAACCCGCGCGCGTCATCCTGCAGGATTTCACAGGAGTCCCCGCCGTCGTCGATCTCGCCGCCATGCGCGCCGCAATGAAGCGCCTGGGTGGAGACCCGGCGAAGATTAATCCCCTGGTGCCGGTAGATCTCGTCATCGACCACTCCGTGCAGGTTGATTTCTTCGGAACGCCCGAGGCGCTCCAGCGCAATGCCGAAGTCGAATTCGAGCGCAACCGCGAGCGCTACGAATTCCTGCGCTGGGGACAGCAGGCGTTCCGCAATTTCCGCGTCGTGCCGCCCGCCACGGGCATCGTGCACCAGGTGAATCTGGAATTCCTGGCAAAGGTGGTTCTGGCTCGCGAGGAAAACGGTGAGACGGTTCTCATGCCGGACACGCTGGTGGGCACGGATTCGCATACGACAATGATCAACGGCCTGGGCGTGCTTGGATGGGGCGTGGGCGGCATCGAGGCCGAGGCAGCAATGCTCGGCCAGCCGAATTACTTCCTGACGCCGCAGGTGATCGGGTTTAAGCTCAAGGGCAAGCTCCGCGAAAGCGTGACCGCGACCGATCTCGTGCTTACCGTCACGCAAATACTGCGCAAGAAGGGCGTGGTGGACAAATTCGTGGAGTTCTACGGCCCGGGGCTTTCGCAGATGCTCCTCGCCGACCGCGCCACCGTCGCCAATATGGCGCCTGAGTACGGCGCGACGATGGGCTTCTTCCCGGTGGACGACGAGACTTTGCGCTATCTTCGCCAAACTGGCCGCACTGAGGATGAGATTGATCGCGTGGAACGCTATGCGAAGGAGCAGGGAATCTTCCGCACCGACCAGACGCCGGATCCCGAGTTTACCGACACGCTGCAGCTTGATTTGGCCTCCGTCGAGCCGAGCCTGGCCGGGCCCAAGCGTCCCCAGGACCGCGTGCTGCTGACAGAAATGAAGAGTTCCTTCCGCAAAGCGCTCGCGGCGCCCGTGAAAGACCGCGGCTTCGGGCTTGGCCCGGAAGAGCTGTCGCGTACCGCAAACATCAGTTTCAATGGCACGCAGGTGACAGTCGGCCACGGCTCGGTGGTGATTGCCGCCATCACTTCCTGCACGAACACTTCGAATCCTTCGGTGATGATCGGCGCAGGACTCGTCGCGAAGAAATCTCGCGAGCGGGGGCTCACCACCAAGCCCTTCGTGAAGACCAGCCTGGCGCCCGGCTCGAAGGTCGTGACCGAGTATTTGCAGGCCGCCGGTCTGCTCGACGATCTCGCCGCGCAGCGATTCAACGTGGTTGGCTTCGGCTGCACAACCTGCATCGGAAACAGCGGTCCGCTGCCGGAGAACGTCGCGAAGGCGGTGAACGAGGGCAAGCTGGTGGCCGCTGCCGTTCTCTCCGGCAATCGCAACTTCGAGGGCCGCGTCCATCCCCTCGTGCGCGCCAATTACCTTGCCTCGCCGCCGCTGGTGGTGGCCTATGCGCTGGCGGGGACTGTGGACCTTGACCTGACGAAGGACCCCCTCGGCATCGATGCGCAGGGGAAGCCAGTTTTCTTGCGCGAAATCTGGCCGTCGCAGAACGAAATTGTTGAAACCATGAACCGCGCCGTGCGGCCGGACATGTTCCGCAAGAGCTACGGAAACGTTTGGGACGGTAATCCGCAATGGAACGCGATTCCCGTCTCCGGTGGGGCGCTCTACGACTGGAAGGCGGAGTCGACCTACATTCAGGAGCCGCCCTTCTTCACGGAACTGACGCCTGAGCCGCCCAAGATCAGCGACATCCACGGCGCGCGCGTGTTGGCGCTCCTCGGCGACTCAATCACCACCGACCACATTTCGCCCGCCGGTGATATTACGGAAAAAGGCCCTGCTGGGCAGTTCCTCATTGAACGAGGCATAGTCAAAAAGGACTTCAATTCATTCGGCTCACGGCGCGGCAACGACCGCGTGATGGTGCGCGGAACATTTGCGAACATCCGGCTGAAGAACTTGCTCCTGCCTGGAACCGAAGGCGGCATTACCGTCCACTTCCCGAGTGGGGAGCGGATGTCGATTTATGACGCCGCGGTTCGCTATCGTGCCGAGGGCGTACCGCTGGTGATCGTCGCCGGAAAGGAATACGGCTCCGGCTCCTCGCGCGACTGGGCGGCGAAAGGGACGCTGCTGCTGGGCGTTCGCGCCGTGCTCGCAGAGAGCTACGAGCGCATCCACCGCGCCAACCTGGTGGGTATGGGAGTGTTGCCGTTACAGTTCCGCGACGGCGAGAGCGCCGCTTCTCTCGGTCTGAGTGGACAGGAAGTGTTCGACATCTCCGGGCTCGGGGACCACATCGAGCCCCGGACGGAGGTCACGGCCACGGCGACGGCCCCGGACAGCTCGCGCAAGACCTTCAAGGTCATCGCCCGGCTCGATTCACACGTGGATGTGAATTACTACCGCAACGGCGGCATCCTGCCGACGGTTTTGAGAGGTCTTCTGAAGTAGTCCCAAGGCGCACAGGGGCAAGGCATTGTGCCCCTACTAATTCGTGCCTTGGCGACCAAATTGCCCATTGCGACACGAAATCCATAGACGGGAGGGTTTTTTGACCCATGTTGTCATTTAACGGACTACCTGTGCCCCCGGAGGGCAAGGCGATTGATTTTGTAGACGGTAAATTTGTCATTCCTGATACTCCGGTCATCCCTTTTATCGAAGGTGACGGGACTGGCAGAGACATCTGGAGGGCATCGGTGCGCGTTTTTGACGCCGCCGTGGAGAAAGTCTTCAAGGGAAAGCGTCGGATTGTCTGGTACGAGGTCTTCGCGGGAGAAAAGGCTTACAAACAGTTCAACGAGTGGTTGCCGCAAGGCACACTCGACGCGATCAAGCAGTTTCGGATCGCGATCAAGGGTCCCCTCACGACTCCTGTCGGTGGTGGGATCCGCAGCCTGAATGTCGCCATGCGTCAGTTGTTGAACCTGTACGCTTGCTGGCGACCGGTGAAATACATTCCGGGTGTGCCTTCGCCAGTCAAGCACCCGGAGCGGATGAACATCATCATCTTCCGGGAGAATACCGAAGACGTTTACGCCGGTATGGAGTGGCGCGAAGGGACGCCCCAGGCTAAGCGCCTGATTGAGTTCGTCAACGCGCTACTGCGGGACGAAAACGCCAAGAAACAGATTCGCCCCGACGCGGGTGTTGGAGTCAAGCCGATTTCTATCACAGCCACCAAGCAACTGGTGCGGCGCGCCCTGCGTTACGCGCTCGATCATGGTCAAAAGACCGTGACGCTGGTTCACAAGGGCAACATCATGAAGTTTACCGAAGGCGCATTCCGCGATTGGGGCTACGAACTGGCCAAGGAGGAATTCCGCCAGCAGATCGTGACGGAGCGCGAGAGCTGGGCCATCGACAACAAGGACAAGAACCCCAACCTCTCGCTCGAGGCCAACGCGGCGATGGTTGAGCCGGGCTTGGAGATGGCAACCGAGGCGTTCAAGCAGCAAGTTTACAAAGAGGTGAAAGACTGCCTGGACTCCATCTACGCCACGCACGGCAAGGGGCAGTGGAAGAAGAAGATCATGGTGAACGATCGCATTGCTGATTCGATATTTCAGCAAGTCCAGACGCGCGCGGATGAATACCAGATTCTCTGCACGCCCAACCTGAACGGGGATTACGTCTCGGACGCCTGCGCGGCGCAGATCGGTGGCTTGGGTGTTGCGCCCGGCGCCAACATCGGCGACGGCTACGGTGTGTTCGAAGCCACACATGGCACCGCACCCAAATACGCTGATAAGGACGTGATTAATCCTGGCGCGGTGATTCGCTCTGGGTCCCTGATGTTCGAATTCATCGGCTGGCCGGAAGTGGGGAATCTGATCGAGAGCGCTCTGGCTGCCACCATCGCTCAGCACCGCGTCACCTACGATCTGGAGCGGTTGATGAAGATGGAGGGCATCACCGACGTCCAGAAACTCGGCACCAGCGCCTTCGCCAGCGCCATCATCGAGAATATGGATAAGGTGAAGGCCGCCGCCGCGTAATTACGATGTCATCCTGAGCGCAGTTCGCTCCGGTGAATTGCAGCAAAGGATCTCAGCAGTTCGCAAGGGGGCGGAATGATGCGCTCGCCCCACTCTCAATTTAGGGGTGCCCCGGCACCGGGACGATTCGCCCGAAGGCGAACCGCCTGCGCCGGGGCGTACTTTTTTCGGTTCGTTTCCATTCTCCAATGTGAATGCTGAATGAAGGGGGATTCCATGCGGAAAAAAATCACGGTTGTAGGCTCAGGAAATGTGGGCGCGACACTGGCCCATCGGCTTGCAGACAGGCAACTCGGAGATATCGTCCTCATAGACATTCTTGAGGGTATTCCGCAAGGCAAAGGGCTGGACCTGCTCGAGTCCGGTCCCATCGAAGGCTACGACGTCAAAATCAAAGGCACCAACGATTACGCCGACACGGCGAACTCCGACCTGGTCGTGATAACGGCGGGCTTCCCGCGCAAGCCGGGAATGAGCCGCGACGATCTGCTGAAGGCCAATTACGATGTCGTGAAGGCGACGACCGGGAAGATCGTCCAGCACTCGCCGAATTGTTTCCTCATCGTCGTAACCAACCCGCTCGACGCCATGGTGCAGACGGCCTACAAGGTGAGCGGCTTCCCCAAGAATCGCGTGATGGGCATGGCGGGGATTCTGGACACGGCCCGCTACCGGACGTTCATCGCCGAAGCACTGAATGTCTCGGTGCTGGACATTCAGGGACTGGTCCTCGGCGGGCACGGCGATACGATGGTGCCGGTGCCGAGCTATACCACCGTCGCCGGAATTCCCATCTCGCAACTGATGCCCAAAGAGCAACTCGACAAGATTATCGCGCGAACCGCCAAGGGAGGCGGCGAGATCGTCAATCTGCTCAAGACGGGAAGCGCCTTCTACGCGCCCTCGGCGGCCGTGGCGGAGATGGTCGATGCCATCTTCAATGACCGCAAGCGCATCCTGCCCTGCGCCGTCTACCTGGAAGGTGAATACGGGATCAAAGGCTTGTTCGTCGGCGTGCCGGTCAAACTCGGCGCGAACGGCGTCGAACAGGTCATTGAGATCAAGCTGACCGATGAAGAGAAGGCCGCGCTTCAGAAATCCGCCGCCGCGGTCAAGGAACTCGTCGATATCATCGGCGTTTAACCGCCGTCCTTGCGATTGCAGGGGCGCAGCATCCTGTGCCCCTACGTCGCCTCCGCCTGTGAGGGCGCGCGCCGTGCCCCTACTTCAGTAGCCGAGCGTCTTCCGCACGAACTCCCGGCTCATTTTCAGGCTTTCGCGCAGTGGCCGCGTGAGTTTGAAACCCTTCTCATGGGCCAGCTCGATTACGGCATCTCCCGAGAAGTTGACGTCGCGTAACGCCCGCCCGATGGCGACGTAATCCATATTGCCCTCGCCCATTGCTTCCGGCCACTTTCCGTCTGCCTTCTGATCGCGCAAGTGGAGGAACACGATTCGGCTGCCGTACCGATGGATGAAGTCCACCGGATCGACTCCGGCCCTTACCAGCCAGTTCAGGTCGGGGCCGAGCTTGACGTCAGGAATGCGCGCCAGCGTGCCTCTTAGATCATGCTCATGATTCTCCACTTCATAGGTGTGATTGTGAAGGTTGAGCACGACACCGTGGCGATTGCACAAGACGATGACCTTGCGCAGGCATTCGGCTTGCGCGTCGAGCTGCTCGGGCGTCTTCGGTTTGGGTGCGCGGCCGACGGAGGTGCCAAGCGTCCTGCCGCCCAGTTGATGCAGGCGGGTGATAACCTGTTCGGCGCTCTCGATCACACCGCTTTGCTCGGCGGTGTTCCACATGTTCCCTTCGAATGATGTGCCGATGACCGGCAACATGTACTTTTCCTTCAGTGCGCCGATGCGTGCCACCGCGTCCGCCGGCAGTAGCGCTTGGTGCATCAGCTCGACCCCGTCCAGTCCCGCCCAGCTCATGTCCGCGAAGACTTGGTCAAGGACCGGCGTCGGATCGTAACCGGGTTGGTTCGCCGCGTACACCCACAGATGCCCACCGACGACAATCTTCTTCCGCGGCTCCTGTGGTCGCGGGTTCGAGAAAGCGGATGCGAGGTGTGAGGCAGTCGCCACGAGGCCGAGCCCCGCGGATTGGAGTAACTGGCGGCGAGACAGCGCGCCGGTAGAACATTTAGGGATTTGCATGACTTCCTCCCGCGCTCAATGCGGGGGCTGATGCTGCGATGTCTATGTTGGTATTTCCACAATCCTGACTTTGTTCATGATTATCGGCGTAGAAGGCCGGTCGCTGCGGTCGCGCGAGGCGCTCGCGATTTTCTCCACCACGTCATAGCCCTTCACGACTTCGCCAAAAATCGTGTGATGGTTGGTCAGCCAGTCGGTGGCGGCGATGGTGATGAAGAACTGGCTGCCGTTCGTGGCGGGTCCGGCGTTGGCCATGGCGAGCTTTCCCGGTTTGTCGAATTTCAGGTCTTTCGAGAACTCATCCGCGAACTTATAGCCTGCATCGCCCGTCCCCGTTCCGAGCGGGCAGCCACCCTGGATCATGAACTTGGGGATGACGCGGTGGAAAGTCAGCCCATCGTAAAAAGGCCGCTTGGCATTCTGGCGCGTCTTGGGATCGCGGAACTCCTTGGTGCCTTGCGCGAGCCCCGCAAAATTCTCCACAGTTTTGGGAGCCTTGTCGGGGAACAAGCGGCAAGTAATCTCGCCGAGGCTGGTTTCAAACACCGCATACAATCCGGGTTGCTGATCGCTCATTTCGTCTCCTTGGTTGGGGTGGCTGGTTTTGCCGTTTTGGTGGTCGTCGTGGTTCTGGTCGCTGGGGCTTTCTTAGCCGTGGGTGGCGCCGGCGCTGCTGACCCCAAGATCGCAGCGGACTTGATCGAGTCGAGCAAGGGGAAACCCTTATCGAGGTAGGCCTTGCCTTCGTTGGTCAGGCGGCCCTGGTCCGGTCCGTTGCCTTGTGGCGCGCCCTCGCCGTAATCGCTGTATAGCTTGTCCACAACGTCCATTCCTTCGACAACTCGGCCGAAAGGGGCAAAGCCCATCCCGTCGAGGCGGGGGTTATCGGCCAGATTGATGAAGATCTGCGTGGTACGGGTATTGCGGCCGGCGGTAGCAAGTGTCAAAGAGCCGCGCAGATTGCTCTGCGTGACGGGATCGTCAGGAATCGTCGCGCGCGCCCAGGCTCTTCCCACCGCGGGGCGAGCGGGAATGCCGAACTGTGCGACAAAACCGGGGAGAACGCGGAAGAACGCGGCGCCTTCATAGAACCCGTTGCGGGCCAGATTGTAGAACCGGTCTGCCCCGAGCGGTGCCCAGGCGCGCTTCACTTCCACCACGAAGTCGCCCTTGGTGGTTGCGATTTTGACTCTATAGACCTCCGGCGCCTTGGCCTTGAGCAGTGCGGGATTCAGCAGCGATGGGCGAGGCGTGGCAGGACCCGAGCTCCGCGCCTGCGTGGCAGTCGGCGTTGCAGCGCGCGGTGAAGCCGCCGGGTTCTTGGCAGTGGTTTGCGCGGCAAGAGACGCGGCCGCGACCGCGATGGCAACGAATCCCAAGAGCGTTTTTTTCATATCCTTCCTCATCAGTTATTCCGCATACGACCGGCGGTGTCTTCCACCTGCCGCATCACACGCAGGAGATTTCCGCCCAGGATCTTGATCAAATCGTCCTCGCTGTACCCCCGCCGGGCGAGTTCCTTCACCAGGGCGGGGAGCTTGGAAACATCCTCCAACCTCTCGGGCGCCGATTCGATCCCGTCAAAATCGGAACCTATGCCCACGTGGTCCACACCCCCCACTTGGACGGCATGATCGATGTGGTCAGCAACGCGTTCCAGGGGCGGCGCGGGGATGCCGGCGGAGATCCTTCTGCCGATCTTCTGCTCTTCCGTCCACGGCAATTGTCGGCCCTTCCGAGCGAACGCCGCGCGCTCGGCCGCAACCGCGGCGTCGATTTGCGGCTGCACTTTCTTCAGGGCAGAAGCGTAATCCGGGTCTAGAAAGGCGGAGAAGAAATTGATCTGGATGACGCCGCCGTTCCTTGCTAGTGCCCGGATCATCTCATCGGTCATGTTGCGCGGGGCATTGCAGAGGGCGCGGCAGGAGGAGTGTGAGGCAATCACTGGAGCCTTTGAAGCGGCGAGGGCGGCATAAAACGTCTGATCCGAAACATGCGAAAGATCCACCATCATCCCAAGCCGGTTCATGCGCGCGACGACCGCGCGGCCGAACTCCGTCAGGCCGTTCGCCTGCGGCTTGCCAGCCGAGGAATCCGCCCAGTCGGTGTTGGCCGTGTGGGTGAGGGTCATGTAGCGGGCGCCCAGACGGTAATAAGTGTCCAGCACCCGAAGATCGTTCGCGATCGTGTGCCCGCCTTCCACGCCCATGAGGATGGCGATTTTACCCTCACGATGCAGGCGTTCGATATCCTCCGCGGTCGTGGCGAGGCCGAGGGTGTGGCTATGGCGTGCCACCTGCTCATCGACGGCGTCGATCAGATCCAGCGTGCGCTGGATCACGGTCGCCTGGGGCCACTTGACGTCCACCCAGATGGAGAAAAACGCGCCGCTCATATGGCCCTGGCGCATTTTGGGGATGCTGACCATGTAAGGACTTTGGGGGCTTGCCAAGTCGTAGTTCTCATCCAGCATCATCTGCGGTGTGTCTTCGTGTGTATCGATAATGATGGCGCGCTCGAGCACGCGCGCAGCAACCTGTTCGGCCTCGGCCGGCGTCCGCTCGGCAGCGGGACCAGGGCGGGGCACGGCCACCAACAGCGCCGCAAGACAGCAGACGTAAAGGGTCCGAATCATGAAGCCTCGCTCCCCAAGAGCAGAATCAGTGATTATCAGGAGCAGCAGAATATCTTGTCAATTCGATTCTCTTCGGCAAAGTGCAGCAGGAGATTGGTGGATCGGCGATTTCATCCCGCCAGTTGGCAGCGAAAGGCCGTCGCGACCACCATTCGTGCTCTCGCGGCATGTTTGCTTGCGGGCGGGCGTTTCAGTATAATCCGCCCAGACCAGGAGAATCTCAGGGAGGAAGCCCGAATGCCGGACATGGAACTCAGCCTCACGGTGGCAAAGCACGTGGAAGAGATGCGCAAGGCCGGCGGCTACCCCTCAGGGGAGGCGCTCACCAAGCTGGCGGATCAAATCGCAGCTGCCTTCGGAGCCAAGAAGGATGAAGTTGCGGTGCTTCGCCTCTCGCCCGACGGGCTGATGCTGAGTTTCCTCTATCCCGTCAAACTGCAGCCCATCGGGCAAATTCCCCTCACCACGGCGCACTCCCTCGCAACCAAGAGCATCCGCGACAAGCGCGGGGATATCGTGAACAATTTTTCTGTTTATAGGCATCCGACGGTTTTCGAAGCGGTAGATCTTTCCACGGAGGACAAGGCCGCCCCCATTCAGAAGATCATGTGCGCCCCAATGCTTGTGGGAGGGAAAGTTGCGGGCGTCATTCAAGTTAGTCGCAAGGGAGTTGGCGGCGCCCACGTCGGCCCCGATTTCACTCAGCGCGACTTGGCTGAACTGATGGCCGTAGGAAGCATCATAGGTGTGTACGTTTCGAGTCTGGCCTATCCTCCACCGGCGCCCCCCAAGGCAGCATACCCCAGCCCTCCGAAAGCTTGACCAGGCTTTCGGTTAGTCCCGTCCAGGGTGAAGGCGGCAGTTCCATGCAGTGACTTCAGTGGGTGTCGGGCCCCTGCTAGTCGTAGTATTCCAGCCCCAGGTGCGTGATCAACTCTTCGCCGCGCAGATGACGGAGCGTGTTCTTCAGCTTCATGAGTTGAATGAATAGGTCGTGCTCGGGGTACAGCTTGGGCGCGCACATGGGACTCTTGAAATAGAACGACAGCCATTCCTGGATGCCCTTCTTGGCCATGGTTGGGCAGCGCTGCGCCAGGTCGAGGAAGAGCACAAGGTCGAGGGCGAGTGGCGCAGCCAGGATCGAATCCCGGCACAAGAAGTCAATCTTGAGCTGCATGGGGTAGCCGAGCCAGCCGAAGATGTCGATGTTATCCCAACCTTCTTTGTTGTCCCCGCGCGGCGGATAGTAGTTGATCCGCACTTTGTGGCAGAAGCCCTTGTAGAGCTCGGGATAGAGGTCCGGCTGCAGGATGTATTCGAGAACGGAGAGCTTGCTTTCCTCTTTGGTTCGGAAGGAGCCAGGGTCTTCCAGCACCTCGCCGTCGCGATTGCCCAGGATGTTGGTCGAAAACCAGCCGCTCAGACCAATCAGCCTGGCCTTGATGCCGGGCGCGAGGATGGTCTTGATGAGCGTCTGCCCGGTCTTGAAATCCTTGCCGCAGACGGGAACTTCGTTCTTCAGCGCCAGCTCGTGCAGGGCCGGGATGTCGGTGGTCAGGTTGGGCGCGCCGTTGGCGTGCGGAATGCCCATCTTGAGCGCCGCGTAAGCGTAGATCATGCTGGGCGCAATCTCCGGGCTGTTGGTGCGCAGGCCCGTCTCGAAGGCGCTCAGGGACTGGTGGACGGCGCTGGGCTTGAGGAAGATCTCCGTCGAGCCGCACCAGATCATCACCGTGCGCGAGATGTTGTTGGCTTTCTGGAATGCCCGGATGTCGTCCATGAGCTGTTCGGCGAGGTCCATCTTGCTCTTGCCCTTTTTAACGTTTTCGCCGTGCAGCTTCTTGACGAATTTCTGCTGAAAGACGGCCGGCATTGGGCGGATCGCAGTGAGGAAGTCGCGAACCTGGTCGAGTAGAGGGCGCTCCAGCACGCCCGCTTTCAGCGCCGCTTCATAACAATTGTCCTTGAATAAATCCCAGCCTGCAAAAACCATGTCGTCAAGCTGGGCGAGCGGAACGAAATCCTTGATGGCCGGAGCGTGCTTGTCGGTACGCTTGCCGAGGCGGATGGTGCCCATCTGGGTCAGCGAGCCGATAGGGCTCGCGAGCCGCCGCCGAATGGCTTCAATGCCCGCAATAAAAGTCGTCGCCACGGCCCCCATGCCGGGAATCAAAATGCCGAGTTTTCCTTTGGGATCTTCTATATGTGCTGCTTTCTTGCTCACTTGAGTCATCCTCCCTGGGCGATATACAGCATTTGGCCTGCCATGCCAAACGCTCGATGGTGCTTCAATGTCCGAATCCTTGCAAACATTTTCGATGGAATGTGGTGCAGCTCCACGCTGCCAGCTTAATGTAGCGGCGGCTTGACGGCGCCAAGTGCCGTCGCGGCGAAAATTGGCGAGGTAAACTGGCCGCTACGACTCGATGCCAGCGGTGGTCAGAGCATCGTCTCCACCGCGGAAGGAATCGCTTCGAGGGCCTCTTGGAGCTTCGCTGGATTCTTTCCGCCGGCCTCGGCGAGGTCCTTGCGCCCGCCCCCGGAACCTTCGACGATCTTGGCGGCTTCGCGGACGATCTTACCGGCGTCGAGCTTGCCCGTCAGGTCCTTCGAGACCGCGACCACCAGCGCAACCTCACCGTTTATAACGGCGCCAAGCACAATCACACCGGAACCGAGCTTGGGCCGCAGATTGTCCACCATCTGCCGCATCGCCGCCCGGTCGGTCGCCTCGACAGGGTTGGCAACGACCTGCACCCCCTTTACCTTCACGTGTACGCCTTTGGCATATTGAGCTTTATCTTTCCAGGGCTCGGCCATCGAGTCCGATGGTCCCTTGCTTAGTCCCTCGATCAGCCGATCCACCTGCGATGCCGCTTGCTTCATCTGCTGCGACTCAAGCTGCTTGCGAAGCTTTTTCTCGGACTCGGTCAGCTTCTCAACTGCTTGCAGCATTTCGTCCGGCTTGGCGCGCAGGGCTTGAGAGATCTGCGCCAGCTTCTCATTGGACTCGCGTAACTGCTTCAGCACACCCGCGCCCGTCAGCGCTTCGATGCGACGGGTTCCCGCTGCGACGCTCCCTTCACTGACCACCTTGAAGAGCCCGATATCGCCCGTGCGTCGAACGTGCGTGCCGCCGCAGAGCTCTCTGGAGAAATTACCATCGGCGATGGAGACTACGCGGACCTGGTCGCCGTATTTCTCGCCGAAAAGCGCCATCGCGCCCGTGTTCACGGCGGCGTCGAGGTCCATGACGTTGGTGTTCACCTCTTCGTTCGCGAGCACGTGCTCGTTCACCAAGTCTTCGATGTCGAGCAGATCCTGCTCATCCACCGCCGCGTAGTGCGTGAAGTCAAACCGTAACCGGTCCGGCGCCACGAGCGACCCCGCCTGCTTCACGTGCGTGCCCAGCGTCTTGCGCAGCGCCGCGTGAAGCAGATGCGTCGCCGTGTGGTTGCGCCGAATCGCATCCCGCCGCTCAGTATCAACCACGGCGGTCACCATGTCGCCCGAGTGGATCGCGTCCCGGGCCACTGTCTTATGGATGATCAAGCCCGTCACGGGACGATAGGTGTCGAGCACGTGCGCGACCTCGCGATCGCTCTGGGGCGTGTAGAATCGGCCCGTGTCCCCAATCTGCCCGCCCGCCTCTGCGTAAAACGGCGTGTGATCGAGGGCGATTTCCACTTCCTCGCCGGGTTTGACGTCGTTGACGATTTGGCCCTTCTGAATCAGAGCCACGACCTGGCAGCCTTCAGAGCGGACCTGCGCGTAGCCATCGAAGGTGCTTGGCCGCTCTCCTACAATTTGATGGTAAACCGGCGAAGCCGTTTTCTTCTCCGCGCCCTTCCACGATGCCCGCGCCCGCTCGCGCTGCTTCTTCATTTCGGTTTCGTATCCTGCGCGATCGACCGACAATCGATAGTTCTTGACCAAATCCTCAACGAAGTCGGGGCGTAAGCCGAAAGTGTCATGGAGTCGGAACACTTTGTCGCCTCGAATATATCCAAGCACGGACTGCGCTGCCTTGTTAGCGTTAGCGGCCGTCTCGAGTGCCTGGCGTGCGGCTATTCCGGAGCTAGTTCTCGAAGGCTCAATGTCAGCATCTTCAGCCGCAATCGGGGGCTTGGACTTTGCATTAGAAAGCTCCACTCTCACCGAATCATCCATCTTCATCCAATCGCCGACCGAGACGCCAATGCCGGCGACTTCAACTTTCTTTAACTCTTCCGCGCCGACCCGCGTCGTGTGCGCATATCCTTCCTCCTCTTTCTTGATAGCTTTAGCGACGTGGTGTTCATGTTCTAGGAGTTCGGGGTATGCGTCTTTCATCATCTGGACGACGTGGCCGCCCATTTTGTAGAGGAAAGGCTCGTTCAGGCCGAGAGTTTGGCCGTGGTAGAGCGCGCGGCGCATGATGAGGCGCAGCACGTACCCACGACCTTCGTTCGAGGGCAGGACGCCATCGGAAATCAGGAACGTGGACGCGCGCGCGTGGTCGGCGATGATGCGCAGCGAAACGTCGGTGTCGTGATTCGCGCCGTATTCGACGTTCGCCAACTCGGCCGCTTCCTGAATGAGGGGCCGGAAGAGGTCGGTGTCAAAATTCGAGAGCTTGCCTTGCAGGACAGTGCAGAAGCGCTCCAGTCCCGCCCCCGTATCGATCGAAGGCTTCGGCAGTGGAAGGAGGCGGACACCAGTCTCGGTAAAATCTGCGGCAGCAAAATCTGCATTGGGATCCGTCTGCCTCTGGATGCTGACTCGGTCGTACTGCATGAAGACCAAATTCCATAGCTCAACGTAGCGCCCGCAGTCGTCGGGGCAGGGAAACTTGCAGTCCGTATGACCCAGCGAGCTCGCCGCGGGGCCCTGGTCGTAATGGATTTCCGAACACGGCCCACAGGGGCCGGTGTCCCCCATCTGCCAGAAGTTGTCTTTCTCGTCGAACCGGAAGACGCGGTCGCGCGCGACGATCTTCGCCCAGAGCTCTTCCGCTTCGTCGTCTTCGCGGAAGACGGTGGCATAAAGCCTGGCAGGGGGAATTCCGAAATCCTTGGTCACCAGTTCCCATGCCCAGGCGATGGCATCTTTCTTGAAATAGTCGCCGAAGGAGAAGTTGCCGAGCATTTCGAAGAAGGTGTGGTGGCGGGCGGTGCGCCCGACCTGTTCGAGGTCGTTGTGCTTGCCCCCGGCGCGCACGCACTTCTGCGACGAGCAGGCGCGCGAGTAGTCGCGCTTCTCGCGCCCCAGGAAGACGTCCTTGAACTGGTTCATCCCGGCGTTGGAAAAGAGCAGCGTCGGGTCGTTGGCCGGGACGAGCGAGGACGAACGCACGACGCGATGGCCGCGGTCTTCGAAGTACTTCAGGAATCGACTGCGAATTTCGCTTGAAGTCATAAGGATTTCAGTGGTCAGTTGTCTACAGTCAATTGCGGTTCACACCGAACAGCCGCGACGGACAACGAATATTCAACTACTCGTCTGGAGTTTCCAGTTCTGCTCCCTCGGCAATCGGCTTCAATTCCGGCCGGGCGCGCACCGCTTTCATAATAGCATCGGCGGCGAAGCCGCGGCGTAGCAAACTCTGGCAGAGCAAACCCAGTTTGGCGCGAGTCACGGGAAGCTTGAGCGTGCGGATTTTCCGGTCGAGGGTGCGTTCGAGCAGTTGTCGCTCGTTAGTTTCATCGTAGGCCTGTTCGATAGCGGGTTCGATGTGGCGGTAATCGACGAGCTTGGCTTTCAATTCCCGGCGGACGCGGAAGCGCCCCAGGGCCTTGTTGCGGACAAGCGAGGAGGCGTACTGCTGGGCGAATTTCTTGTCGTTGAGGTATCCGAGCACGCGCAGGCGCGCCAAGGCGTCTTCGACGGCGGGCCCGGCGGGGAATTTCTTCTCCAGGGCGCGGCGCAATTCCGCTACCGCATAGCCGCGGCGGGAAAGCATCCGCAGCGCCGCGGAGTACGGGTCCTTGGGCTTATCTTCTGCCACTGCGGTCGCTCTGGCTGGTGCGCTCCATCTCCTCGCGCGCCGCATCGGTGGTGGAGCGGATACCCTGGATGCGCAGCTTGAACTCGTCGGGGTTGGAGGAGTTGAGCAGGGCTTCTTCGATCGTGACCAGTCCCTGGGTGTAGAGGTCGTAGAGCGACTGGTCGAAGGTCTGCATGCCGTATTGCGAGACGCCGGCGCTGATAGCGTCGTGGATCAGCCGCGTTTTCTCCGGGTTGATGATGCAGTCGCGGATGTATTCGGTGGCGATGAGAATTTCCACTGCGGGCACGCGGCCGATGCCGTCCGATTTCCGTACCAGCCGTTGAGAGATGACCGCACGCAACGTCGTCGCCATTTGCAGGCGGATCTGCTTCTGCTCGGGAGGCGGGAAGACGGCGATGATACGCTGAATCGTCTCTGTGGCGTCGAGGGTGTGCAGGGTGGAGAACACCAGGTGGCCAGTCTCGGCGGCGAGCAGCGCGGTCTGAATGGTCTCCAGGTCGCGCATTTCGCCCACCAGGATGACGTCCGGGTCCTGGCGTAGGGCAGAACGCAGCGCTGACCCGAAGCTGGGCGTATCGACCTCGACTTCGCGCTGGTTGACGAACCCCTTCTTGTCGCGGTGCAGAAACTCGATGGGGTCTTCGATAGTGATGATGTGGTCGGTCCGGGTGGAGTTGATGCGGTCGATCATGGCGGCGAGCGTGGTGGACTTGCCGCTGCCGGTGGTTCCGGTCACGAGCACGATGCCGCGCTGCTCCTCGCAGATCTTGTCAATCACCTGCGGCATGTAAAGTTCGTCGAGGGTGCGAATCTTGGTGGGGATCACGCGCAGGACCATGCCGACGTTTCCGCGTTGCTGGAAGACGTTGACGCGGAAGCGGCCCAGGCCCGCCACGCCGTAAGCCATGTCGAGCTCGGTGTTCTCCTTGAACTTCTGCTTCTGCCGGTTGGTCATGATGCTGAAGGCCATGTTCAGCATGTCTTCGCTGGAGACGCGCTGGAACTGCTGCATCGGGCGCAGGTCGCCATCGACGCGGAGGTAGGGGTAGTTGCCCACCTTCAGATGCAGGTCCGAAGCCTTGCTTTCACAGGCCGAACGTAAAAGCTCGTCAATGTTCATCGGCTACCCTCGCGGGACGCTTCCCTGACGTATTGCACAACCTAGCATAGCGGGCGCGGAGGTGTCAAAGGAGAAGGCGGAATACTGACCGTTAAACGTCGAGTTGGGCAGGCTAAAGGCTGCACTCATCTATGAGTTTCTTGGCCAGGGAAATTGATGGATGAAGCTTCACGGCAAGCAGGCCGGGTAAACCGAAGGAATACCATGTACCTTGGCATGCCGACTGGCCGTTGACCATTCGCACGGACCAATGACGACTGACAACGGACGCCTTACCGTCCCGCGGCGACGGGCTGGTTGCAGAGCGTGAGCCAGCCGTACTTGTCTTCGGCGCGGCCTTCGACGATGGAGAGGAAGCGCTCCTGCAGCTTCTTGGTGATGGGGCCGGGCTTACCCGCGCCCACCACGATGCGATCCACCGAGCGGATGGGAGTGATTTCCGCCGCGGTGCCGGTGAAGAAAACTTCGTCGGCGATGTACAGGATTTCGCGGGCGAGCGCCTGCTCGGTAAGCGTGAAGCCCATTTCGCGCGCCAGTGTAATCACGGAGTCGCGAGTGATCCCCGGCAGCACGGAGGAGGCGAGCCCCGGCGTATAGATCTTGCCGTCTCTCACCACGAAGATATTCTCGCCGCTGCCCTCGCTGATCTGGCCGGTGTGGTCGAGCGCGATGCCCTCGACGTACCCGTTGGTGATAGCTTCCATCTTGATGAGCTGGGCGTTCATGTAATTCGACGCCGCCTTGGCCATGGCCGGCATAGTATTCGGCGCCATGCGATGCCAGGAGCTGACGCAAACGTCTACGCCACTGGCGAGCGCTTCCGCGCCCAGGTACTTTCCCCAGCGCCACGCCAGCAGGTAAATCTCGATAGGGTTCTTCATGGCGTTCACGCCCACATCGCCGTAGCCGCGGAAGATGATGGGGCGGATGTAGCAATGCTGCGCCTGGTTCGTGCGCACGAGCTCGACCATCGCCTGTCGCAGCTGCTCGCGCGAGTAGGCAAGCTCCATGCGATAAATCTTGCAGGAGTTGACCAGCCGGTCGGTGTGCTCCCGCAGGCGGAAAATCGAAGGGCCCTGCGGTGTCTGGTAACAGCGGATGCCTTCAAACAGCGAGGAGGCGTAGCTTACGACATGCGAGGCCACGTGAATTGTGGCGTCCTTCCAGGCGATGAATTCGCCGTTGTGCCAGACGTGCTCGTAATAGTCGATTGACATGATCGCTTCTCCGTCCGCCCCCCGCTAAATCACACGCGCCGCGCCGGAGTGAATCCGTGCAGTCAGCACGCGACTGGAAAATTATAGCACGATGCCCACTTACCCTCTCCCACAACGCTGAAAACACGCCGATTGTCTCTTACGCACGAGTGTTTCTTGGACTACCCTTGCACTCCATCATTTTGGCCCCAACGCGCGGCGCCTTGCGGGTTGGATCAACAGGTGGTCTTCGCGCCGGGAGGTGGCAAGGAATACTGGCACGCCGCGAATGTTGTCGCCGTCGTGACGCTTGGTGGCGGCAAGGGGATTTGGTAGGATGCGGCCAGCATGTTCCCCAGGATCCAAAGCGTGACGCGCGAGGAAATTCTCATTGTGGTGGGCGTCGTGCTGGTGAACGTTCTGCTCTCCAATGTGATCTGGCGATGGGTGGGGGCTAAGCGGCGCGAGGTTCGGGGCATGGGACGGGGCGCGGCGGCGGCCTTGGCGATTGCCAACCTGGGGCTGGGTGGAATGTGCATCGTCCACCTGCTGCGCTTCGATGCGGACTGGATATACATCGCGCTGATGGTTGTGGCCTTTGTTTTCGCCTACCGCGTCGGCGGCGCCACAACAGGGCAGTATTCCTAGGGAATGTCGCCACGAGCCGCTCTCGCCACACCCGGCACGATTCACGGCCAAACCTTGGCAAGGAGTACCAGAAGACCGGAAACCGAGTTTCTGGTGTAGAATCCTTGCGCTTCAGGGCGGATCAGTTCAGGAGGATATGAGTGACTCAACGCATCCCGTTTAGGGGTCTTTTTGCGGCGGTTCTGATTACCTTGCTGGCGGGCTGCCAAGCTGGCACAAATCAGCCGGTGCAGAGCGCGCCACCTACGGTAGCTCCCCCTCCTGCTCCCAGCCAGCTCGATCTGAACCATCCGCTGGCGTTTGGGAGCAAAGACGGGCGGCCAGTCGTGACGATCTGTTCCGAGCGCATTGTGGAGATTCCCTTTGTGCATCACTATCTCCCGCATTCTTTCCGGGGCCGCTTGCTGGATGTGGGCTACCGGGAAAGTGAAATTGTCTTTGAAGCGAGTAGCCTGGGGTTTGAGACGTGGGGGATCGACATCCGCCCCCCGGCGGTTGAGTTCCCCGGCATCCACTACGTCCAGGGTGACGTCACCCAATATGCCTTTGAGCCCCAATCTTTCGACGTTGTTATCGGTCTCTCCACGTTCGAGCATATTGGACTGGTCGCATACGGCAATGTGGCCAAAGACCGCGACGGTGACCTCCATGCGGTCCAGGCAGTCCATCGCCTCCTGAAACCGGGCGGGCGCTTTCTGTTGACAGTGCCCTTCGGACAGCACGGCGCCACGGACTGGTATCGCGTGTACGACCATGCCGCCCTCTTGGCGCTGTTGAAGGGAGGGGGACTCCGGCTGGAAGTGGAACGCTTCTGGACCAAAAAGGAGACCATGCAGTGGGTTCCCACACCATGGAAAGAAGCTCAAGCAGTTGACTCAGTTTCGAGCGTCAAGGGTGTGGCGTGTGTAGTCGCTCGGCCACTTCCGTAGTCCATCCCGTTGTTCGCCGGCTGACTGACCGGCCGGTACGTTTCTCACAATGTGAGAAGTCCCTTTGTTTTCTATAACATTCTGGCTTCGGTCCTCGAGATGTGAATATCAAGCTAGCTCCGGTTCTGCCACTAAGTCTTTGTAGGTGATGGTGTTGGTGCTGAGGCAAGCGCGGGTGAGGCGGTGGAACAGGCTCCTCTCCTGCCAGCGGCG
>JBEKUI010000044.1:0-21296 GCA_049515175.1 Terriglobia bacterium | reverse complement strand
GCGCCCACCGTCGCCTCCGCTGGGCCCGCCGCGGGGGACGAATTTCTCCCGCCGGAAGGCTACGCATCCTCTTCCGCCGTGACCGCCCGCAACGTGGATCTTGGCTTCGTCGATGAACATCGGGATTCAGGATTCTGGATTCAGGATTCAGCAAGCGCCGGGTTCTTGCTTGGCCCGAGCCCCGAACGAATGTGGCTAGAAACAATAAGAGCGGCGGGCGAATGGGTCAAGCCGCATTCAGCCTCGCCGCTGCGAAGGTTAACTTGCCGAGGGGACCAGGATGTGGATGAAGCGGCCGAGGCGGCCTTTGTCCTCGAACCTTACCACTCCCGCTACCTTGGCAAAGAGGGTGTCGTCCTTGCCGCGGCCGACGTTATCGCCGGGTTTCAGCGGCGTGCCGCGCTGGCGAACCAGGATGGACCCGCCGGTCACCATCTGACCGTCAAATCGTTTCACACCCAGCCGCTGCGCGTTGGAGTCGCGCCCGTTCCGCGAACTGCCGAGCCCTTTCTTATGAGCCATAGGGAATTGCCTCGAATCGATTAAACTTTGGGCGAAGTGCCGTTATGCGGTCACGATCTCCTTGATCAGGACCTCGCTGAACGCCTGACGGTGTCCGATGGTGCGGCGATACTGCTTCTTGCGCTTGTATTTCAGCACACGGACCTTGGGCGCGCGCGCGTTGCGCACGATGACACCCGTCACTTTGGCGTTTTCGACGAGCGGCGTGCCCAGGGTCAGAGCCTGCTTGCGCACGGCGAGCACGTGGTTGAATTCCACGCCCGCGCCCGCCTCGCCCGGCAGCTTTTCCACGCGCACCACGTCCCCCGGCGACGCCTTGTATTCCTTCCCACCCGTACGGAAAACTGCGTACATTCAGTTGCCTCTCTTGTGCTAAGTAGAAAACTCTATTCTAACCAAGGTTCAGCGATGTGTCAACGGCGCTTTACCACCGGCCAGCGGAGTAGCCGGACAGCGAGTAGGGCCGGCTTCCGGCGACCCGCCGCCCAGCCGCCAGGATGGCGGCGCTACTTCGGGCTCTGCGCCAGCCCGCGGGTATGCGCCACCCGCGATCACAGCGGTCCCTTCGAGGAACCCCGCGGTGGCGTGATGTGCAAAATCCCGCCGTTGTCCCCGGGGTCCCTCTCCAACTTTGGAAATAAATAGCCTCTCAGGGCACCCGCAAGCGCGCACGCAGCGAGCCCCGCAGGAGTGAGCAGGATAATCGTAGCAACCAATAGCCTATTGCCTTGTACCCCCATCAGAAAGGGTATCAGGAAACCCAGCGACCAACCGCAAATCAAAATGGGGATGGCCTGCAGCCTGCTGATCCCCGGAATCCGGAGCGGTTCCTTACACGTCGGACAGGGGAATGTGCCTCGGCGTATGAACCCCCTTGGCACTTCGTGCGCGCAAACAGGGCACCTCGCTATTCGCATTCCTCAAAACCTCGGGAGCCAGAGCCGACTCGTCACCGGCCCAACTGTCACCGCCCACTCGAGACCGCCGACGTCAGCTGCCGGGCCACGCCACACCAGCCTCTCGCGGGTGGCGCATACATGGCGCATGATGCCATGTATGCGAATCGAAAGGGCGGCTCAGTAGGTGGCGCGGCCGCCGCTCACGTCGTAGCACTGCCCGGTGACGAAGCTGGAATCGTCCGAGGCCAGGAAGTGCACGACGGCGGCGACCTCTTCCGGCTTGCCCACGCGGCCCATGGGAATCTTGGCGGCCATGTAGGCGATCTGCTGCTCGGTGAGCTGCTTCAGGATCGGCGTCTCGATCACTGCCGGAGCCACGGCGTTCACATAGACGCCCTGCGTCACCACTTCCTTCGCCAGCGCCTTGGTCAGCCCAATGACACCCGCTTTGGCGGTCGAGTAGGGGACGAGTCCCGGATTGCCTTCCTTGCCCGCGATCGAGGCGACGTTCACGATCTTGCCGTATTTCCGCACCAGCATCGAGGGAAGCACGGCCCGGCAGCAGAGATAAACGCTCTTGAGGTCGATGCTGATGACCTGGTCCCAGTCAGCCTCGCCGATTTCCAGCAGCGGAGCGTTCTTCCCGGCGATGCCGGCGTTGTTGACCAGGATATCGATCTTCCCGAATTCGCCCAGGACGCGGTCGCGCATCGCCTCGACGTCCGCGGCACGCGACACGTCGCACCGCACGGCCAGCGCTCGCCGCCCCAGGCCGCGCACGCGCCCCGCGACCTGCTCAGCGAGAGGAAAATTGAGATCAACCACTGCCACATCGGCGCCCGCTCCGGCCAGCCGCAGAGCGATGGCCTCGCCGATGCCTTGCCCCGATCCGGTAACGATTGCGACTCGGTCCTTTAGGTTCATAAGTAGGATTGCCCCTCTTATTCAGTGTTCCAAAAAGGAACACTTTTGGATGAAATCGCGATGAAATACCCTCCCGGAGTCTCGCCAGTCTCGGACACTGCGTCCGCCGCCAGACTGCCCCGGCCGAGTAGCCTAACCTGTTTCGGCCCGGGGTTTCAACGCACGTTACACTGACATCCTCATCGACGAATGCGCCTCGCGTGTTCACCAGATGAGCGCGGCCGGGGTTTTGCCGGCGAGGATCTCCTCGTCGAGCTCGTAGCCGAAACCCGGACGGGCATCGAGTTCGATGAATCCTTTCGACGGCTGGGGTTCGCCCCGCAGCGCAGGCCGGCCGCCCTGCGCGAAGATATCGACGAACTCGGCGCGCGGGGCGTTGTTTGTTGCCATGACGAAATGGCAGGTGGCGGCGCCCACACCGTGCGGGATGATCGGCAAGCCGTAGGCGCTCGCCATCGCCGCGATCTTTTTCAATTCTGAAACTCCGCCAGCGCGGTAGATGTCGGGCTGGACGATATCGACGGCGCGTTTTTCGATCAGCTCACGAAAACCAAAGCGCGTGTATTCGTGCTCGCCGCCGGTGATGAGGATATCCGGCACAGCATCCTTGATCCGCCGGTAGGAATCGATCTGGTCGGGCGGGACAGGTTCTTCCAGCCACAGCACGTTGAACTCCGCCACGGCTTTGGCGAGTTGAATCGCGTAGGGAACATCGAGGCCCATGTAGCAATCGAGCATGATGTCGCCGCCCGGGCCAATCAGCGCGCGAGTCTTCGCCACCAGCTCGACATTCTTCCGCAGGCCCTCGCGGCCGTCGGCGGGGCCGTGCGGTACGGCGAGCTTGACGTCACGAAAACCTTCGGCAAGGTGGCGCTCGGTGAGGTTGCCGGTGACGTAGGCGGGAATCCTCTCCTTGGTTTTTCCGCCCAGCAGATTGTAGACGGGCTGTCCGGTGGCCTTGCCCACGAGGTCCCACAACGCGATGTCGATGCCGCTCATCACCTCGATCACCGCGCCCCGGCGGCCGTAGAACTGCGAGGCGCGGAACATCTGCTCCCAGAGAAGTTCGATGTCAAAAGGATTCTGCCCGACCAGCAGTTGCCGGAATTGGCCTTCGATGATCGGCGCGGCGAGCTTGCCCTTGCCTCCGCCGACCGTGCCGAGGCCGCGCAGGCCCGCGTCGGTCACGACTTCCACGATGGCGGCGGTCATCGCGCCGAACCAGCTCGAGCGCTTCTCCCTGAAAGCGGGGTAGATCGACATGGGGTTGGCGATCAGGCCCTCACTGAGCCAGGAGGAACTCATCGGGATTTCGTGAACTTTGATCTCGGTGATGCGCAAGGTTGTTGCTCCCTTTCATTCGGAAGGGCCGGCGCCAGCACCAGCCCTGTCATTGTTCAGCGGACCGCCTCCACCTGGAACGGTTCCATCAGTCCGTAGTCGAGCTGGTCGTAATCGGTCCCGGCCGGTTGCCGGGCAGGGAAGTCGCGCCAGGCGCCGGGCCAGGCAATCATGCGCGGTTTCGTCGGATTGTGAAAGGGCCCAAAGAGGTTCCGCGGTGTGGCGACGACGCGCAGCGCGACCGTGTGTGGGCCCGGAGTCGCCGGGATCTCGACGACGTACGGCTGCCAGCCGACGCTCTCGACCGGCTTCTGATCGAGCAGCACCTCCGCCACGCTGCCTTGCCAGTGGGGAAAGCTGACGCGCAGCACGCGTGCGCCGCTGGGAACGTTCACCGCTGCCTCGTAAAGCACGTTGTCGTAGTAGAAGGGCAGTCCCTGCTTCGCCCAGGAGCCAAGCGCGAGCGGTTTGGGCGCACGCAGTGCGAACCCGAGCTCGCCGGGCTCGACGGAGAAGTCGCCGCGGAGGTAAATGTTCTCCAGTTCCACGCGAACGTTGAACGGCCGGGAGGTGAGGCGGACGGTGTTCTCGCCCACCTTGAGAAGCGGCTCGATGGCCAGACTCCTCAGGTGCGGGTCGAGCCAGCGCTCGGCACGCGAGAAGTCCACGTCGGTGCCGTTCACGGTAACGCGCAAGAGTTCCGGCAATTCCAGCGCCAGCTGCGCGCCCTTGAGGCCTGCGGCATCGGCCACGGTGAAGTGGAACGTCGCCTCAAAGCCCGAATCTTCCGGGAAGGGTGGCAAGTCCAGAATCCGCCGTCTGAACTGCACGGCGTTGTCCCATGCGGGCCGCTCGAAGCCGTGCGCCTGCCAGACTCGCCAGTTGGCATCCCAGGTGTTGATGCCCTCGAAAGTCTTCCCCGCCAGCGTGAGGTCGCAATAATCGAGCACAAGGACGTTCAGGCTGGGACGCGAAATCTTCAGGCTGCCTATCGGCAGCAACTTGGCCTTTCCAGGTGCAGTGGCGGTCACAGGCTGGCCGGAGGTCTGCGGCGAAACATAGAAAAGCCGCGAGCCGGCCGGATAGACGAGCACGCTGAATTCCAGCTTGTTCGAGCCCAGGGCACGGGAAGGGACAGGGGCGATCTTTCCCGTGGTCGTATCCCACTCCTCGATGCTCGCGCCTTCGATTCGCGCCTGGGCGGCGACGACTTTCGCGGTGGCGTTGGTGAAGAGGTGAAACACGCCGCCGTCGTGCGTGGCCATCATCTGGTGTCCGACGCCCGGCGGAAGGTCGCGATCGAAGCTGACGCGGGGCGGCAATCGCCTTCGGATAGCCTCCAGCAATGGTGCAAGGTCACCGACCGGCTGCCAGCGCGCCTCAAACCGGCGGCGGAGTTTCTGCGCCGCGTCGTTCGGGCGGCCGTCGATGAACGCTGCGGGCTCATCGAGCGCCAGCACCTCCCCGCCGCTGGCGAGGTAGCTCTCGAGCACCGGCAGGGTCTCGTGCCGGAGGTTCGTCATCCCCTGCGGCCAGACGACGAGATCGTAGGTGGCTTTGCCGATGCTGAGTTTTCCGTCGTGGGCACCGCCAAACCATTCCAGCATGTACTCGTCGGCGAGATCGAAATCGACCTGATGATCGGTGAGGAACTGATTGAGCTGGTCGTAGGAGGCGCGCAGCTTCTCGAGTTCCGGCGTTTCCCCACCGCGGCGCGCCCAGGTGAAACCGCTCGTCGTGGGCTCGAGAACCAGGACGCGATTGCGCGCCTCTGCGTTGGAGAGCACGTAAGAGAGGCGCGCCGTGTGGTCGGCGTGCAACCGGTAGTACGGCCACCAGGCGGAAATGTCGGTGAAGGATTGCGGGTGGTCGCGCTTGCGCGCCCCGCGTACGGTCGTATAGGCCAGGTGCTGGTTGATGAAGTTGACGCCATTCACGAGCAGCCAGTCACCCATACGCTTGTAATGTTCAAAGGTGCTATCCCAGCCCGCCACCCCATAGGTTTCGCTGAAGGCGCGGCGGCCGAGTTGGTGGGAGACGCTCGCCACCTGGCGGATGGTGAAGAGCATGTGGGGATCGACGCCCTTGGTTCGCAGCTCCGCCCCCACGAGCATGTCGATTCCCGGCACGTGCTCGTAGGCGTACATCGAGGCGTCGTCGGGCGAGATCCACGGGTAGGGCCACTCGTGCTCCATGAAGTGGCCGGTGAACTGCAGGTTGTTTCGGTCGCACCATTCGAAGAGGGGGCGGAAATAGTTCTCCTTCCAGAGGTCATGCATGGTTTGCCAGTAGTCGAAGCGCACCTGGCGCCAGTCACCGACGTCCCAGAAGAGCGAAGGCAGAACTTCGCGCAAATCGTATCCCTGACGCTTCTGGAATTCGGCCAGGGTGTAGTAACTGATGGGCAGCGCCAGATTACCCTCCTCATAGGCGCCCGCAGTGGCGAGCAAGGGTTCATCATCGAACGACCACTTGATGGTCTTCCCGTACTCGTCACCGAAATGTCGGCGGTAAGCTTCGAAAGTGGTGGCAATGAATTGGCGCGCCGTTTCGGGATTGGTCAGATCAACGTACGGGAACTGGCCGGTCCACGGGCTGCCGCTGGCGTGGCGCAGAGAAAAGACCACGAAGGACCCGCGCTTTTTCTCGCTCTCTCTCGCCGGCACTCTGGCGGCATGAGTCACGCGCCCTTTTTCATCGCGCTCGACGCGAAAGACCCCGAGCAGAGACGGACCGTCGTCCTCCGGCGTCTCGTCCGCAAAACGCGCCTCCACGTACTGCACCACCGTGTCGGGCGCGAGCGCGGGCACGTGGCCGCCGGCGAATCCCGAGGGGTAGCTGTTTTCGTCATAGATATTGCAGAGCAGGCCCAGGCGCTTCGATTCGTCAAGGGCGGTCTTCCACAGCTCGAACCACTCGCTTCCCAGGTACTCGGTGATGAGTCCGGGGCGGGGATGGACGAAGACTCCTCCCATTCCCTGTTCCTTGAACTGGCGCAACTGCTCCTTGATTCGATCGGGATTCATTTCATCGTTCCAGACCCAGAGCGGCGCGGTGCGGAATTCGGCGGGCGGATCCTGAAAGTTGCGGCGAATCTCCTCGATGCCGGCCCGAGATTGAGAATCTTTCAAAGCGGCGGGAGCGAGGAGGCGCTGGTGCTCACTCTCCTCCGCCGGGGGAGAGGCGATGAACGGCGCCGCCGCGAGGAATAGGCCTGCAACTCCAATGCATAAGCCACGCGCCCGGAGGCACGCGGCCCCTGCGAGGTGAGCGGAAAATGTCCGGACGGTTTTGCGTTTGTGTTCTTGCACGTTGGCAGACCGCATCAGGCCCTCCCTAGGTCGGAGTGTGACTGGGAAAACCGGCTCTCACGAGCCGGAGGCCGGAAGATAACACATCCCCGGAAGGGCTGCCACGCGGATTGCGCGGCCTGATTGTGTCTGGCAAAAGAGCGGCGCTGCGAGTACATTATTGCCTTGCTTTCACGACCGACTCCGAGCATCCGGAGCAGCGCTTCTTTGTGGGGATCATTCTATGAAGATCAAGGAAGTTCGCACGCGCGTGGTGGAGTGGCGAGGCAAGACAGTCCCGCCGCAGCCGCATTTCTGCACGAATCCGGTGGATCTGCTCGACCTGCCCGTGGACGCCATGGGCACGTTCCGATTCCACAGTTGGCTGGTGGTGGAGGTGATTACGGACAGCGGCGAGGTGGGCATCGGCAACGCTGCGCTCGCGCCGCGCGTCACCAAGCAGGCTATCGACCTGTACCTCGCTCCCATCCTCCTCGGCCAGAATCCCTGGGACAGTGAGTACCTGTGGCAGAACATGTACCGGCGCACGATGGCCTTCGGGCGCAAGGGCATCGGCATGGTGGCGATCAGCGCCGTGGACATCGCGATTTGGGATTTGCTCGGCAAGGTGACGAAGCAGCCAGTATTCCGCCTGCTGGGAGGCAAGACCAAGCAGAAGATTCCCGTCTATGCCAGCCGGCTCTACAGTCAGCCGCTCGACGATCTGGCGAAGGAGACGCAGAAGTACAAGGATCAGGGCTATCGCGCCATGAAACTGCGCTTCGGCTGGGGACCCACCGATGGCGCCGCCGGAATGCAGCGCAATGTGGAGCTCGTCCGCACGGTCAGGCGGGTCGTGGGCGATGAAATCGATGTGATGGCCGACGCCTACATGGGCTGGACGCTCGATTACGCGCGGCGCATGATTCCCCTGCTCGCCCCCTTCAACCTGCGCTGGGTGGAGGAACCGGTGATTCCCGACAACATTGCCGGCTACGCGGCGCTCAAGGCGATGAACATCGTCCCCATTTCGGGCGGCGAGCACGAGTTCACGATGTACGGCTTCCGCGATCTGCTGGAAGCAAAGGCCGTCGATTACATTCAGTTCGACACGAATCGCGTGGGCGGGATCACCCAGGCGCGCAAAATCACCGCGATGGCGGAGGCTTTCGAAGTCCCCGTCATCCCGCACGCCGGGCAGATGCACAATTTCCATGTGGTGATGGCCAGCCTCAATTCGCCCATGGCGGAATTCTTCCCGCCCGTGGACGTGGAGGTGGGCAACGAGCTTTTCTGGTACATTTTCGAGGGTGAACCGCTGCCCAAAGATGGTTACATCGAGCTCGACGAAAACAAACCGGGGCTGGGCGTGACCATCAACGAGGAAGCGCTGAAGAAGTTTGCCGTCATCGAATAGCGGGGCGGGAGGTCCGGCGCGTGCGCGGCCGGGATTTCAAATTCAGGGGTGATTATGCGACTCCAGGACAAGGTTGCGATTGTTACCGGCGCGGCTTCGGGAATCGGCCAGACCACCGCCGAAGTGCTGGCTGCGGAAGGCGCCAAGGTCGTAGTGGCGGACATCGATGCGGGGGGCGGCAAAGAGACGGCCGCCAAGATCCGGATCGAAAGCGGCGTCGCGCACTTCGTCGAGGCCGACATCAGCAAGGAGGCGGATGCCCGGAGGATCGTCGACGAGGCGATGAAAACTTACGGCCGGGTCGATATCCTCGTGAACAATGCCGCCGTCTTCGTCCTCAAGGGCTTTGACGCCACCGTCGAGGAACTGCAGCGCTCGCTGGGCGTGAACGTGATTGGCACGGCGCTCTGCACGAAGTACGCCGCCGAAGCGATGAAGAAGACAGGCGGAGGCGCGGTGGTCATCCTGGGGTCGATCTCCGGCTTCGTGGCCCAGCCGGGCTTCTTCGCCTACAGCGCCACCAAGGCGGCGCTCGTGCAGATGACGCGCAACATGGCGATGGACTTGGGCCCCCACAAGATTCGCGTCAACGCCGTCTGCCCGGGGACGATTCTGACCTCCGCCTCCTACCGGCACATGAGCAAGGTCGGCATCACCCTCGAACAGTTCAACGCCGACGAGGGCGCCAAGACCTTTCTGGGCCGTATCGGGACGACACGCGAAGTGGCCGCCGCCGTTTTGTTCCTTGTGTCGGATGAAGCATCATATATTACCGGTGCTTCGCTGATGGTGGACGGCGGCTATACGGCGCAATAAACAGGGGAGCAATCCGGGCGAGAACCCTGCAAGCGGCGCGGCAACTGGTGAGCTTGGCGGGCGAATAGGTTCATCCGGATCCCGTCTCGCCGCTCAGCGAGCAGGAACGGCGCGTTCTGACGCTGCTTGCGAAAGGCAAGAGCCCCAGCGAAGTGGCGCGAGAGCTGGGCATCACGCCACGGACTATACGCAATCATATCCATCGCACCAACCACAAACTGCGGACGCATAACCGGCTGGAGTCGGTGATGCATGCCCTGCGCCGCGGCCTCATCTGAGTCCGGCACAGAATCAAGTGTTGGCTTCGCGTCGAGAGTCAAGAGACGAATGTCCCTGTGACCCCGTGACAAAAGTCATCGCCGCGTGCTGACCTCATACACCAAAATCCTGCCCTTAGTTGCTACCAATCATTGACCATCGTCAGTATTGAATCTAACGTTTGACACGCAGGGCTCAAGGTTGCGACGAAATGACCAACAGTTGCACGGGTCCAGTAGTAAATCAGACGATTCGTCCAGAGCCCCTGCGTGAGGAGTTGGCCGATGGGAGACACTAACTCGCAATTGCCGGGAATCATCCCCAACAGGTCCGCCGAAGATCGCTGGGCCGAGCGCGCCCGCGAGTGGCGTTCGCGCCTGGCGATTCTCGTGGCCGGCGTGCTGGCCTTTGAAACCCTGAGCGGCCAATCGGTCTGGCTGCTGCCTTTCGGCATCCCCAACCAGGTGATGGTGATTGTCCACACTGTCCTCGGCCTGCTCTTCCTGATTCCCGTCGCCTGGTATCTGCTCCGGCATTTCCTGCACTACTGGCGCAACACGATGAGCCACATCCTGCTGCTGGGTTATCTGGGAGCGGCGGCAGTGATTCTCTGCGCTGTCTCGGGCTTGGTGCTCACCTATCAATCGGCGCTGGGCGTGAAGATCAGTTATGCGTGGGACGCCGTGCATAGTCTGACCATCAACACGCGGTTGCGCTATCGCAAGGTGGACCAGTATCTGCTGAATTTTCTGTTCGGCAAGGACAAAGGCCTGACCGCTCCCGTCACCGACATGGCGCAAGAGACGAAGATTATTCAGATCATCGCGCGCGCGGGCGCGAGAACGGCGGGGATGTAAATGGGGCGAGCGCGTACTCTGCCGAAGCCTTTGAGCCGACGGCGCAAACTGATCATCAAATACGTTCTCGTCATTTCGGAAAGCAAGATGTTCCTCAATCAGCACAACGGCACTTTCAAGGATGTCTCGCACAGCGCCTGGGTGGATGAATACCGCGGCTCGATGGGCCTGGCGATCGGCGACTGGGACCGCGACGGCGACCTCGACATTTTCATCACCCACTGGATCGCGCAGCAGTTTGCGCTCTTTTCCAACCTGCGCTACACGAAGGGGGCTGCGGCGCCGGGGCGCCTGCGCTTTCAGGATGTGGCGGACATGGTTGGCGGCGGACAACTTACCTTGAGCTACATCGGGTGGGGCACGTCCTTCTTCGATTACGACAACGACGGCCAGCTCGATCTGCTGGCGGTTCTGGGCAGCACGTTTCAGGAAGAGAAGGACCCCAACCGCCTGGTGCCCATGAAAAACCTCCTTTTCTGGCAGAAGAACCCGGACGACGGATTCTTCGAGGTCGGGAAGGTGAGCGGGTCGGTCTTCAGCGAGCCTCATGTCGGCCGCGGCGCGGCGTTCGCCGATTATGATAACGACGGCGCCGTCGATGTGCTCATCCTGAACCACGGCGAGCGGCCGTCGTTGCTGCACAACGAGGGCGGCAACAAGAACCACTGGCTGGAGGTGCGCCTGCACTGCACCAAGAGCAACCGCAGCGGATTCGGAACGAAAGTCTTCATTGAGACCGAATCGGGCCGGCAGTATCAGGAAATCGGCAGCCAGCCCTCCTATCTCTCCGGGAACGCCTTGGAGGCGCACTTCGGCCTGGGCAGCGCCGGCGAGGCGAAGAGCCTCAAGGTGGTATTCCCCAGCGGTGTGGTGCGCGAACAGGCGCATGTCCCCGACAATCAGATTCTGGTTGTTTCGGAATGAAGAGAAAAGTTGCCATCGCTGTGGGTCTGGCCGTGGCCGCCCTCTTGCTCCTCGCGGTTTACCGGTGGCGCGTGAGGAAGCGCCGGATGAGCGGGCCGCGGTCGATCCCGCCCGGCAGAAAATTAAATATTTCTGGGCCGTGTTCAACTCCGCGAGTGCACTGCGTACGCAGGGCAGGTTTCGCGAGGCTGCCGAGGCCTACCGCAAATGCCTGGAGTTGAATCCCCGGCACGAGGATTCGCTCTATTATCTCGGAACCAGCCTCTACGAACAGGGCGAATACGCCGAATCGCTTGCGGCACTGCGCAAGCTGACGGAAGCGAATCCGGAGAGCGGGCGCGGCTGGGCGCAGTTGGCGAATACTCTCTCAACCCTTGCTCCGGGAGCGCCGCAGGATTTTGAGGCTGCGCGTCAGGCCTACCAGCGCAACATCGAAGTGAACAAGGAGCAGGCGGGACCGTTCCTGCGCCTGGGGACGCTCGACTTGAATCAGGGAAAGCTCTCGGAGGCGCTCACACGCTTCCGCCTCGCCGTTGCTTCCGGCGCGCCCGAGGCGGGCTATCTCATGGCCTATACGTTGTTCCTGCAGGGGAAGGACCACGACGCGATCCCGTTCCTCCGCAAAATCCTCGACGCCTATGGACGCGGCAAGAAGATCACCGGCAAGGGAGTGCTCTCGGAAGGAGACCTGATTCCCGCGCCCGGCAAGCCACTCACCGCACTGGAGCGCGCCGCGCTCAAATCCATTCTGTTGCTTTATTGGATTTCGGTTCGCTCCGATGGTCACCCGGCGGGCATCGCTGCCGAGTTTCATCTGCAACCCCTGCCAGCTGCCGCGCGTCGGAGTGAGGGCTTTGCCGCTACGCCATCAGGAGGCAACTCCGCCGCAGCCCCGGGCGGAAAGCGGAGCGTCGCGGTGGATTTCGACGCCGACGGGCAGCCCGAACGCATCGAGATAAATCCCGCCGTCGAGGGCCGCGACTCGCTTCGCTATTTTCACAAAACGGGCGACGGCTGGGCGGACCGCACGGAGGACGCGGGACTCGCCGGCGACGGAACCGCCGTGGACTGTGCGGTCGGCGATTACGACCGCGACGGTAAACCCGACCTCCTGGTGCTCTACTGGAAAAAAGGCGCGAGACTTTACCGCAATCTCGGCGGGGGGCGTTTCTCCGATGTTACCGCGGCGAGCGGGCTGGGTGAGGCGGCAGGCGATCGCTACAGCGCGTTGTTCTTCGATTACGACCGCGACGGCTGGCTCGATGTGCTCCTCACCGCCCACGCGCCCTACGAGGACGCCGTGCGCTGTCTGCTCGAGCCGCACCTTCGCTTCGCCCGCCACACGCCGCTGCTCTTTCACAATCGCGGCAACGGGACGTTTGAGGATGTGACGAAAGCGGTGGGACTCGATCGTTGCTACGGGACGATGCAGGTGGCGGTGGCCGACTTCGATGGCGACGGCTGGCCCGACCTCGCCTTCGCCAACGGCAGCCTGGACGCCGAACGGCTCGAGCCGAGCGTCATCCTGCACAACGAAGGCGGGAAAAGATTCAGCGAGTGGTCGTACCTTCCGGGGTTCAGCGCGCCCTCAAACGCCGTCGGCCTCGTCGTCACCGAGCCTAAGGGTGGCCGCCGTCCCGCCGTCCGCCTGATTCCCAATCCCATTCTTTGCCGCGCCCGCGCCGCATTTTAGTGCCGGACTATGAGGCGCGTCACTATCCACGATTGCGCGCCAACTGGCCTACGAACCCGGCGACGCTTTAGCGGGTTGTTACGGCCTCCCCCATGGCTCGGGCGAGGCCCGCTCCGAATTCCAAACGATCTTCAACCTCCGGCGGATGTCCCAACTTGGAATTAGAATTGACCATCTGCTCCATCAAGAATGCGGGGATCGCGCGGTCGCGGAACAACCCCTGGTCCACGGTCATGCGGCCGGGTTTTGGCGGCGCGGAGGTCGAATCGCCCGGCGGCCGGGTCGGATTGTAGCTCGTCGTTTCCGTCAGGATTTGCGAAAATCGCGCGGCCAACTCTCGCACCGGAGCGCCGCCTGCCGTGAGCGGACCTTCCAAGTACTCTTCGCTTTCGGTGTTGTGAAGGGTGAGGAAGAGATCGATTCGCTGTCCCGCATCAATCCAATCCAGCACGGCCTTGCGGTGGGCGGCAATTTCGGGCATGAGCTGGGGTTTGACGGTGTCCCAATTGCGGTTCAGGTCGTAGCCGCGGGTGTTGAACCGCACGCCGCCCCGCACTACGCCGTCTGGATCCACCATGGGAAAGATCTTGAAGATAAGCTCATCGCGGAGGCGCGCGGCGCCGGAATCCGCCGAGAGTAGGTACCTGATAGCGCCCTCCCCCACCCAGGAGGTTCCCGCCTCCCAGGCGTGCTGCCGGGCCATCAGCCAGACGACCTTCTTGTTTTTTTCAGGCACGGCGGGATTTGTGATGGTTAGCAGCAAGAGGTCCCTGCCGCCGGCGGTTCTCCCGATGACGGTTTCTTTCAAATAGGGGTTGCCACGGAAATTCTTCAGCAGGCCCGCTAGATCGGCGTTCGTGTAGGGAGGGACGTGGGCGATCCAGATACGATTCTGCACAGGCGTAAACCGCAGGCGCAGGCTGGGTACGTGATCATCCCACTGAACCTCCCGGCCGCGAAAGTGCTTCCAGGTTTTCCCGTCATAACTGTATACGGGTCGAGTCGCCCGCGTGATGGAGAAGGCGCCCGGTTGGTAGTTGTATTCGCCCGCCAGGTCAACCAGTTCGATGGTGATTTCTTTTCCCGTCGCATCGTCGAGGCGAAAGTAATACCAGCTCGCCTGGCGGTTGCGGCCGTCTTGGTCCACCTCACCCTTCACCGAACAGCGAAAGTGCGTGGGCGAAACAGGCTCGATCTTGGCGAGGCTGCCCGCTTCAAAATTCGTGTGCAGGCTCGCCGCAAGGATTAGAGCTGCGATCATCGGTCACCCTTCGATCCACAACCTTGCCCGCACTGTAGCGCCGCTCTATGAGCGGCGGCTCACGGAGCCGCGCTACAGCATGAGTGCCAGTTATCGCGTGGAACGACAGTCAACTCCACAGGCGATCCCAGGAATGCTCTTTGTCCCACTCGGTCGTGGGTGCGAAGAGCTCCGTGCCCGACTCCAGGTGCTGCTTCACCACTTCGTCATTCAAAGTGACACCGAGGCCGGGCTTGTCCGGCACGGTGATGGTGCCATGATTGACAATCGGTTTCTCGACGCCATCCACGAGGTCGTTCCACCAGGGCACATCGACGGAGTGATTTTCGAGCACCAGGAAATTCTCTGTGGCGGCGGCGCAGTGGACGCTCGCCATGCAGGAGACGGGCGTCCCCGCGAAGTGCATGGCCATCGGCACGCCGAACTCCTGCGCCGCGTCGCCGATCTTCTTCGTCTCCAGGATGCCGCCCGAGGTGGTGAGGTCAGGATGAATGATGTCCACCGCGTGGCGGCGGCAGAGTTCGATGAAGGATTCCTTCAGATAGATGTCTTCGCCGGTGAGGAGGGGCAAGCTGATGGCGTCCGCAATCTCCTTGAGCTGGTCCATGTATTGCCAGGGGATCATATCTTCAAGCCACGCGAGGTTGAATTTCTGCAGGGCGTTTCCCAGCCGGATGCAGGAGTTCACTCCGATGTGCCCGAAGTGGTCGGCGGCAAGCGGAATCTCCATGCCCACGATCTCGCGCACCTGGGCAACGTAATCGGCCATCAGCGCGATGCCCTTGTCCGTGATCTCGGTCCCCGTAAACATGTGAGGCGTCCAGGTCTGCTCTTCTTTGGTCATGTCCGCGGGGCCGGTCACGGTGCCGGGAAGGCTGGAAACCAGGTCCACGCCGAGGTCCATCTTGAGCCAGGTGAAGCCCTGCTCCATCCGTTTCTTCAGCCGCTCCGCGTAAATCTTGGGGTCGTGCGATTCGTCGGTGTCGGAGTAGCAGCGGATGCGGTCGCGGAACTTTCCGCCCAGCATCTGATACACCGGCACGTTGTAGGCTTTGCCCGCCAGGTCCCACAGAGCCATCTCCACGCCGGAGACGCCGCCTCCCTGGCGCGCATGTCCGCCAAACTGCTTGATCTTGCGGAAGACCTTGTCGACGCTGCAGGGGTTCTCGCCCACCAGTCGGCTCTTGAGCATCAGCGCGTAGGTGGGACTCGCGCCGTCGCGTACTTCACCCAACCCGGAAATCCCCTGGTTTGTGTCGAGGCGGATGATCGGACAGTCCATCGGCGCGCGCGTCACCCAGGCGATGCGCATATCGGTGATCTTCAGCTCCGAGGGCCGCGAATTTGTATTGACGTTCTTGGGAAAGGCTTCCAGTGGGGCCTCCGCGATCAGTGCGCCGCCCAGCGCCCCCGCGGCAGTTTGCAGAAGACTTCGACGCTTCATGCAGGGCTCTCCTTAGTCAATAGGTTATCGTGTTCACGTAATGGCCGTCTTCGTCGTAATGCGGCCACGGACCGACGCGGCGATAGTCGGAGACGATAAAGTCATCGAACATCGGCGTCGGTTCGAAGTAGCCCGGGTAGCGAAGGTGCTCTTTCACGACCTCCGGGTTCAACTCGACGCCCAAGCCGGGCGTCTCCGGGACGCGGATGGTGCCGTCCTGGATGATGGGTTTCGGCGTGCCTGTGACGAGGTCCTGCCACCACGGCATATCAACCGCGTGATTCTCCATGACGATGAAGTTGCGCAGCGTCGCGGCCAGGTGGACGCTCGCCATGCAACCCACCGGCGAGCCGGCGAAATGCAGGACGGTGGGAATTCCGTGCAGGTCGGCATAGTCGGCGATACGTTTGGTTTCGATGAGCGCGCCCGAAGTTTCGGGGTCGGGTTGGATGATGTCCACGGCCTGGTGGTCGATGAGGTTTTGAAATCCCTCCTCCAGTCCGAAAGCGTCTTCCCCCGTTAGCGTCGGCGTGGTTGTGGCATCCGAGATCTGTTTCAGTCCGCGCCAGTCCTTGTAACTGATGAAGTCTTCCGCCCAGGCGAGCTGATAGGGCTCGAAGGCGCGCGCGTATCGGATGGCGTCGTTGACCGAGAGGTCTCCGAAGTGGTCCGCGGCGAGGGGCGCATCCCAGCCGACGGCGTCGCGAATCGCGGCGATGTACTCGCAGAGATAACCCAGGCCTTTCTCGGTGGCTGCGCCGTTTTGGTGCACGGCGCCCGGGTGGTCGGCGACCAGGCTGGTGTAAAGATCCATCTTGAAGAACGTGAAGCCCAGCTTCTGGCGGGCGAGCATGCGCTGGGCATAGATCTTGGGATCTTTATGGCCAGTCGTATCGCAGTAAATGCGAATTCGATCGCGCAGCTTGTTGCCGATCAGCCGCCAGGCGGGAACACCGTAGACCTTGCCGGCGATGTCGTGCAGCGCCATGTCCACGGCGCTGTAACCGCCGCCCATGCGTCCCTGGCCGGCGAACTGGCGAATCTCGCCAAGAATCGAATCGATCTGGAGCGGGTTCTTGCCGAGCAGATGCGCCTTGAGGATCAGCGCGATGCCCTTCACGCCGGCGTCGCGCACCTCGCCCAGGCCGTACACGCCCTGGTTGGTGTCGATGCGAATGATGGGATAGTCATAGTTTGCGGCCACCGTGCAGGCACGCATGTCGGTGATCTTCAGGTCGGAAGGGCTGGAGAGCTTGTTCACAGGGGGCGCCGGGGTCGTCTCCGCTGCGGCAGCAAGCGGCCCAAGAGCCGTTGCAGCCAGCGCGGCAGAAGACTTGAGGATCGTGCGGCGGGTCATCAGCCTTGTCGATGGGCTGCTCATGGTCTGGCTCCTCCGCGGGTTGGGATGGGCGGCTTACTCGTCGGTCTTCATTCGCACCTTGGCGCCCTGCTTCTCGGCGTAGCGATTGAACTCCTCGATCATTTCCTTGCTCCACTTCTGGTCGATCTGGCCGGGAGTGTATTTGCCCTCGCGCAGCATCTGATGGCCCCAGGCGTCTTGCAGCTGCGTGATTTCCGAATAGTCAGCAACTTTTTCCGCCAGTTGTGGAGGAATGAACGTCAGACCTTCCGGATCGCTTATCACCACGTCGCCCGGCATCACCGTGACGCCGCCGATGCGAATGGGAACGTTGATGCCCATGAGCGTGACGTCGGCGATCGCGGAAGGATCGGTGCCGCGCACGTAGCAGCGGAAACCCTTAATTTCCGAGATGCCGGTGGTGTCGCGGACGGCACCGTTGACGATCAGGCCCGTGCCCGACTTGGCGAAGATCGAGGTGGAGAGATTGTCGCCGGCGAAGGTGCCGTCCTTGATTTTGCCGAACAGATCGACCACGAGCACGTCGCCGGGCAGGAGCGTGTCAATCACCCAGGAATTCTGCCCGTGGCCCACGCGCGCTTCTTTCTTCCCGGCGTCGTTGATGGCGTCGTTCAGGTCGGGCCGCAGCGGCATGAAGACCGCGGTCACGACGCGGCCAACCAATCGCTCGCCGGGGTTGAGGACTTTCCATCCGGGCTCGAATTGCTGGTGGAAGCCCGCGCCGCGCAACACCGACCAGGCCTCCTCGGCGCTCACCATCTTCAGCCGAGCCACCAGGGCGTCGGCAACCTTCGGGCGGCCATCGGGGAAACGTTCGCCCTTCCATTGGCGCGTCAGTTCAAGGCGCTGCTCTTTGGAAAACATCCCGAGCTGCGCGCGCGACGGAAGGGCAGCGAGCAGCGTGAGCAGAAGCAAGGTCAGCGGTTTCATCGTTGTTCCTCCGTAGTCGAATTCTGGGTGCAGGGGACTGCAAGAATAACAGGGCCTGTGACCAGCGCCAACAACTTGCGGTGTTGGCTTCCCGTCCGCTTGCGGGCGTCACACTTTCACATCGACGACACCCTCCGCGAGTTCGCCCAGATACTGGCCGTCGGCCTGGATGTCGGCGACGATGGCGACGCGCGGCTGGGCGCGGTCCCAATCCGCCGGGATGCTCAGCGTGAAGCCGGCGCTCGCGTCGCCCTTGGCCGGGATGGTGAGCGTGGCGACTTCCGGCGCGGCTTTCCACCCCGCCGGCAGCACCAGCGCCGCTTCCAACTCCATGGGCTTCGGGCGATAGTTGCGCACGCGCAGCTCCACCGCCGCGCTCGAGCCGGCGCGCGCTTCGAGCTGATAGGGATAGAGCCGCGCCCAACTGGGGTTCATGCCAAAGTCGCAGTCGGAGTCGGCGATGACGGAATGGAAATACTCCTGCTGCTTTTGCAGGCGGCGGTTCAAATCCTCCAGGTCTTCCTTGTTGCTGACGAAGGGCTTGCCATGGCCGGGCGCGACGAGCGTGGGCTGATAATCGAGGATCGCCCGCATCGATTTCAGGTGGCTGTCGTTCTCGACCCAGTTGCGGAAGATGAGGTTGTGACGAAGCTGGTAGGGCGCGCCGGGGCTGGAGGGAAACATCGCGTCGCCGGTGAAGGCCACGCGCGCGCCGTCGATCTCCGCGAACATCGCCATTTGATATTCCGTGTGCCCGGGGGAATGGACGACGGTGAATTCAAACTCCTCCCACTTGAATTTCTCGCCGTTGCGGAAGGAGCGCTCGACCTTGATGTGCTCGGCGAGAATGCAGCCCAGGTTGTAGCCGCGCGGCTTCTGGAGCACATCGACCATGTTCTCGTAGCACCAGATCCGCGCTCCGTGATGACGCATCAGGTGCGGGAAGCCGTTCAGGTGGTCGTCGTGCATGTGGCTGGGCATGGCGACGTCGATCGACTTCAGCCCGTAGCGCGCCTTCAGCTCGGGAATCGTGTGTTCCACAAAGCGCATGCGATCGTTGACCGGTGCAGCGGTGTTGAAGGCGTTGAAGAAGTTGCCGCTCGCCGCGCCGTAATCGACGAAGAGCGCTTTGCCACTGTCGCTGATGAGAGCGTAGAAGCTGGAAGTCGTCTGGTGCGCGCAGACGAGGTGCGGCGTCACTGCGAAGGGTTTGTTATCGACGGTTAGCGTCGTCCCCGGCGAATAAGATTCCACCCAACCCTTGAGCTTGGCGACGAGATCGTTGATTCCCGTTTCGGGATGGGCAAAGGGCTCACCGTGCGAAGGGTAGAGAAGCTCGGCGCCGAACTCGCGCAACCGGGTGAGCGAGAAGACGGCGAAGTCCACGCCGTCGGTACTCCCGTACTGGTATTGCAGCTCGTAGAGGTTCACGACTTTCCCGGGGGATTGAATCAGATCTCCCGAAAACGCCACTTTCTTTCCGTCGACCGTTCCCACCAGCGTGATCGAGCCGAGGGTGTGTCCAGGGGTCGGCAGGATGAGGAATTCGAACGGCCCCCATCGGAACTTGTCGTAGTCGCGCAGGATGCCCGCCACCGGCACGTTGCGCGTCAGAGTGAAGAAATCATTGCGCACGTAGTAGAGGTGGAAGATGCGCCGATTGCGCCAGAAATTTTCGGCGTCGTCGAAAAGGTGCCGCTCGTGCTGCGGCACGTGGATGGGAATCCGCTCCGCTACGGCGCGCGCGTCGCCCTGGCACTGGTCGCGGTGATGGTGGGTGTGGAGGATGGCCTCGACTTTGGTGACGCCGATCCCGCCCAGCAGCTTCAGCACGTGGCCGGAACCGAAGTCGATGAGCACGGCGCGGTCGCGGTTCTTGAGCACGTAGACGTTACAGGTGTCACGCAGCAGATAAAGGTTGGGTGAGATTTGCGTGAGGCCGCCGCGCGGCGCGAAGCGCACCGGGCTTTCGGGCGCGGCCGCGCCCTTCGCGGATGAGGCGTTGGCGGGAAGGCCCGAAGCAAGCAATCCCGCTCCCGCGCTCTTGAAGAAATCTCTGCGATTGACACTCGCGTTCGATCCTTTCTTGCGTCGGGTCATGGGCGCCCTCCTCGAGACAGATGTCAAGGTCCAGAGCGTTTTACGGCCAATTCCCGCCCTCTTGAGCTTTCCGGGTAGGCTGTGGCCAGTGAAAGGTCGTGCGGCGGTATAGAGTACCGCAACGACAGGCCCTTGCAACGCATAAGTTCAGGGGTGGATTTTCGGAGACTCGTTCGGGGACGAGGTTACTCTTGCGGTTTGTGGGGGAGGGTTCCGCGGTGCCCGGAGTTTTCGGCGATTCGGACAAGCGGCGTGACAAGCGTGCTGGTGTCGTGCTCGCTGTGCAGCAGATCGGCGAGGGTGGTCTTGCTGAGCACTCCGTCCACGACGTCCTGCACGGCCTGCCAGAGGGAACGAATCGAGCAATTGACCGAGCGTGAGCAGGTCAATTCGAGACCGGCGTGGTCCTGGCAGAACTCATCCTCAAATAGGCGCCCGCCCAGAGCCGCCAGCGCCTCGCCGACGATGATCTTGCTGGAATGCCGGGACAGGTTGTAGCCGCCGATCTGCCCGCGCGAGCTCTTCACCAGTCCGGCCTGGCGCAAAACACGCATCAGCTTGCCGACGTACGACGGTGAGATTCCCTCCGCCAGGCTGATCTCGGGGATCGTCATGCCCAGTTCGCCACCTTCCCGCGCCAGGCGCAGCAGGCAGCGCAGACCGTATTCTTCTTGCGCGCTGAATTTCATTTTTCTAGCGCCGGTCTAAGGCCGGCGCGGCCTCAGAACATCCCCAGCTGCAGACGGGCCGCCTCCGACATCTTGCTCGGATCCCAAGGCGGTTCCCAGACGACTTCCAGTTTGACGTCCTTGATCTCCTCGACTCCCAGGCGCCGAATCTTGTCCTCGACCTCACCCGGCAAGCTGATGGCGGCCGGGCAGCCGGGGGAGGTCAGCGTCATCTTCACGGAAGCAACCTCAGTCTCGGGATCCACTTTGACTTCGTAGATCAGTCCCAGCTCATAAATGTTGACAGGGATTTCAGGATCGTACGTATTCCGCAATACGTCGTTGATGATCCTGTCCTGAAGCTGTATGGCGTCAACCGCTCTCATGCCGAATAACTCCTCACTCCGTCGACACCGGCTCCTGGCCTCCGGCGAGCGCGCTGCGCAGCGTGTGCCAGGCGAGCGTCGCGCACTTAACGCGCACGGGGAATTGCGAAACACCGGAGAAGACGGCCAGCTTGCCGAGTTCCTGGCCCGATCCCTCCGACGGCGTCTTTCCCGTGACGAGATTG
>JBEKUI010000043.1:0-21379 GCA_049515175.1 Terriglobia bacterium | reverse complement strand
CTGCACCTGCTCGGCGAATCCCGTGGGGCGGCTGGTGCTCGAACTCTTCGGCCACCGCGATGACGAACTCTTCGCGCTTTCGGATTCAATTTGCACGGCGCTGCAACTGGCGAATTTCTGGCAGGACGTGGCGATTGACCTCTCGCGCGACCGGATTTATCTGCCCCTCGACGATATGGCGCGGTTCGGCTACACGCTCGACGATTTGCGCGCCCAGCGCGTGGACGAGCGCTTTGTGCAGTTGATGGCTTTGGAAGTGGCGCGGACCTGGGAACTGTTCGAGAAGGGAAGAGCGCTGCCGGAGCGCGTTCGCCCGGAGTTGCGCCGCGAGTTGCGCCTGACTTGGCTGGGCGGGACGACGATCCTGAAGAAAATTGAAGCGGCGAAGTACGATGTCTTCCGCCACCGCCCGAAGCTCGGCAAATGGGATTTTGTGCGGCTGTATTTCAAAGCGAGGAAGCCGTCAGGAAATCTGTCACCCTGAGCGCAGCGAAGGGTCTCGGTAGTTAGTTTGTGAAATACCGGGATTCTTCGCTCCGCGCAAAGTGCGCGCTTCGCTCAGAATGACATGTATTTGCCATGTCGCCCTGAGCGTAGCGAATGGGCCCAAAATGACAGCTTTGCGGACCGCGCCCTAACACCGCGGGCAAGACGGTATGGGCATTCAAACCCCAAATCGCCACTTCACAACCTCCACCGCCACGAATTTCTATTACTCGTTCGTGTTTCTGCCGGCCGAAAAGCGCCGGGCGATTGAGGCCATCTATCACTTCGCGCGGCGCGGCGATGACATCACTGACGGGAATTTGACGCGCGAAGAGGCCGCCAAGGCCATTGCGGATTATCGCGGCGCGCTCGACGAGTGCTTTGCGGGGCGCGGCGCGACGCCGGAACTCGCGGCGCTGGCGGAGAGCATTCAACGTTTCAAAATTCCCCGCCAGCCGTTTGAAGACCTGATTCTCGGCCTGGAGATGGACTTGGCCGGGACTCGCTACGCGACCTTCGACGAACTCTCGCTTTATTGCTACCGCGTGGCTTCGACGATTGGGCTGATCTCGATTGAAATCTTCGGCTATCGGAATCCCAGCGCGCGCGACTACGCGGTGAATCTGGGCAAGGCGCTGCAAATGGTCAATATTCTGCGCGACCTCGAAAGCGACGCGCGGCGTGGGCGACTGTATCTTCCGGACGAGGATTTGCAGCGCTTCGGCGTGCGGCCGGCGGAAATCCTGGAGGGCCGTTACTCCGATCCCTTCATCGAGCTGATGCAGTTTGAGTGCGATCGCGCGCGCAGCTTCTTCGACCAGGCGCGGGCGGCCCTGGCGCCCGAAGATCGGCGCTCGATGATCTCCGCCGAAATCATGGGGGCGATCTACTGGCGCGTGCTCGGCCGCATCCGCGCGCGGCGCTACAATGTCTTCGGCGAGCGCGTGCGCATCTCGCGGCCGCTCAAGTTCTGGACGGCGCTGTCGGTGTATCTGGGCCGCGAATGGCACCGGTAGCGATTTTGGATTTTGGATTTCGGATTTTGGATTTAACCCCGCACACATGGCACAACACGCCATGTATGCACCACCCGCGAACCAAAAGCCGTCCGTCGGCTGACGGATTACAAACCAACTCTGCGCTACCTTGCTTTCTCCCAAAGTTCCGTGCCTCCCAACCTATTCTGTCGGCGGAGCATCATACTCGCAGAAGGTGGTGTGACATGACCAAGCTGTTGTGTGCTCTTATCGTGATTGCGAGTTTTCCATGGGCTGCCTCTGCGCAAATCATCCCCAAAGCCACACTATTTGGAGGCTATACCCTGGTGCGCGCCCAGCAACCCAATGGCGGCGCGAGTTTCAATCTTAATGGCTGGGACGCTTCGGTGGAGTTGAAGCCCGCATCCTGGCTCGGCATGGTGGCGGATGTGAGCCAGCAGTACGGGTCCCCGTCGGGAGTGAAGGAGAACCAGACTTCCGTCCTGTTCGGCCCGCAGATTTCCGTGCCAGGAATCAAGCACGTGGTCCCCTTTGCGCACGTCCTGGTGGGCGCGGTCCACGGCACTAATAGTGTGTTTTTCTCGGGAATACCTTGCTCCCTTACCAGCTGCCCCCCGCCTCTGGTTAACTTCGGCACCACGTTCGCCACGGCAGCGGGTGGAGGCGTTGACTTTAAGCTGGCCGGGCCCATTTGGGTTCGCCCCATCCAGGTGGATTATCTCCACGCTAATCTCTCTCCAGATCATCACACGCACGTTCGCGTGGCCGCCGGCATCGCGTTCCATTTCTGATCCCGGGCTGACGCAGAGCGCAACTCTGCGGTACAAGGTGGCGGACGCGCAGCATCACTGGCGCAAACGGCCTGCCTGAATCGCAGACATCACCAAACGATGTCTGCGCCACCGGCCTCACAGAGCCGCAAGGCGCTGGGATAGTTTCCGAGTGGCCGACAATGCGGCCATGTGGATTACTTGCGGATGGGCGACAGGGTTCTGGCCAAGACAAACTCCACCCTGAAGACGGGCACCTGGAAAACGTCGTAGCCAATCACATAGAACCTACGGGCGCCAGGATGGTCCCTGCCGATCCGCGCCAAGTCCAAGCCATTGCGCGAGACTGGGATGGCTCTGACCTCCCGGCGAAGGTCAAGCGGCTGTTCCCGTAGGCTCTCCTTTGACACCCAGTTGCCGAATGCCTGTTGGCTCGCATCGATAAACCCTGCGACGTGCTGGCGCAGGTCCATCACATCCAGCACAGGAGAATTCCCCGTGTAGACGATCTGTACCAGGTTGGCGTCATCATAAGCGTCCCCGGTCGGAGGGGCGCCCTTGTATACCCTAAGCGAGTTGGCTTCCGTCGCAGTCGGCGGGCCTGCCTGCTCCCAGCGCTGTACCTCCCTGCGAACCAGTGGAGGGACCGCGGCGAGGGCCTTTCCCCAGAGCCGGTCCCGCTCCCAGGTGCCCGGCATGGATCCGGTTCCCCGAAGCAACCCCAACGCGTTGGCGGTGCCGTCCAAATCGCTGCCTGTGGCGGCGCTGTAAAGGCTGAACCCGCCCTCCGCCGAGCGGAAGAAGTGTCGGTAGCGCAAGGTCAGATAGGTCACTATTGCCCTGCGGGCCTGTTCTTTTTCGGACTCGGACAGATGGCCCCATAGGAGGGGCATCATCCGGGCACCCTGCGCCTGGACCAGGCTCCAGCCGTGCTGCTTCGACGCGTCGTTCGGCAGGGGGTCGTCCAGCAACCTCAATAGGTTCCGGGCCAGCGCTCCAGCGTGATGGAGCGGATACTTCTGGCTCTGGTTCTCGCCCCGCTTATCCAGCACGAGATGAAGGATGTGGTAAGTGGAATTCACGTCCATTTTCTGCCGCCAGTTGCCGGGGTGGCCAACGCGGTAGCCCCAGAAGCCTGTGGCCGGATCCTGCGTCTCGGAGAACCATTGTCGAAGGGCGTCCTTCCATTCGTCGCAAAACTGGTAGAGTCCAAGGCGTTCCATCTCATCGAAATACGCCAACTCGGAAGCGCCCGGCCCGTAGGGTCCCGGGCCGCCCCCCATCCTCGCCCAGGGCTCCTTGAGGTAGAGCAGCGAATCCAGGTACGCCCGAAGCCGCTCCGGTTCTCGGATTTGATCCAGGAAGCGGAGGGGGTAGTTGAGCTTCAGGGGCTGGCCTGTTTGCTGGGCCAGTCCGTGAAGGGCGTTGACCACGTTCTGGGTAGGAGCAAAGTAGGTGAAGAACGGGTAGCGGGGATCCATGAATGCGCCTGTGGCGGGATCCTGCCGTTCCAGCAGGAAGCGCATCTGCTGCTCGGGGGAAGCCCCATCGGGCATCTTGGCGAGCCCCTGGGTGGTCTCCATCTCGTTGCGGATGCGCCGGAGCGTGATGTAGGCCTTTGTGTAGCTGCCTTCGTTGAGATAGTACTGGATAGCGACCATCTTAAACTCGAACTCACCCATGTAGTAGCCTCGCGCTTTCAGTTCCGCATTGCGCTTGAACAGCTGGGGAATAGCTTTGATGGTCGAGCGGACAGAAAGACCTACTGCCAGTCCAGTGATTAACATCACACCAGTCACAACGGCCGCGATCCACCTCAGCGTGCCGTGCGTCGTCGGTTTGAATGTGGTTGCCTTGATCATGAGGACATCGCGATCCGCCTCCCGGTTTTGCCTTGCGGGGCTCTACCGTTGATGTACGATGCTCCTGGCCGGTGAGTTCCATTCCAGGCTCTTGGAGATGTCGGAGGAAGTGGCTACCCGCCATACGCGAGAAACCTGATCTGCGGTCGGAATGAGCGCTGTTCCGCAGGTGGCGCATACATCGCGCTCTTGGCAATGTGTGCGATGACGCCGAATGCAGTGGATTCCCGCCGCCTGCGCGGGGGTGACAACCTTACGCGGGAATGACTGGATGGAGCGGGTAGCGCTGCCGGTCAATCCAAAATCGAAAATCTGAGATTTCAATTCCTCAATCGAACCTCTAAAATGCCAATCTGAGATCGGCAATCTGAAATCCAATATCAAGTACGAAGATTTGAAATTTGAAATCCAAAATCCAAGATCGAAAATCCCAAATGGGTGAAGTTCTCATTATCGGTGGCGGTTTCGCGGGGCTGGCGGCGGGAGTGGCGCTGGCGGGCGCGGGGCGGCGTGTGCGTCTGCTGGAACAGAAGCCGCACCTGGGCGGGCGCGCGCGCTCGTTCGTTCACGAGCCGACGGGTTCGGTGGTCGATAACGGCCAGCACCTGCTGATGGGCTGCTACCACGCGACGCTGCGCTTCCTCAAGGAGATTGGCACGCTGGACCGCCTGGCGATGCAACCGCGCCTGAAGATGCAATTCCTGGAGGCGCCCGGGAAGCTGACCACGCTCGATTGCCCCCACCTGCCTTCACCCTGGCACTTGCTCGTGGGCGTGGCGCGCTCGGACAGCTTCAGCTGGCGCGAGAAGCGGGAGATTCTGCGGCTGGGCCGCGCGGTGGAGAAGGGGCCGTCGGAAGGCGACGGGTTGGCGCAACTGACCGTGGAAGAGTGGCTCACGCGGCTGGGGCAGTCGGAAAGACTCCGGCGCGGCTTCTGGGATTTGATCTCGATTGCGGCGCTCAACGAAGACCCGCGACGCGCCTCGGCGGCAATCTTCGCGCGCGTGCTGCGATTGGCGCTCTTCACTTCGGCGGCCGATTCGTGCCTCGCCGTACCGAGCAGGGGCTTGAGCGATTGCTACACCGACGCGGCGCGCGACTACATCACGGCGCGTGGCGGGCGGGTCGAGTTCAGCCGCAGCGTCGCGGGCCTGGTCGTCGCAGACGGCGCTTGCCGGGGCGTGCGCCTGGCCGATGGCAGCACCGTGGAGGCGGAAACGGTCATCAGCGCCGTGCCGTGGTATGAATTTGTCCCGATAGTGCCTGGGGAGTTATTGCGCGCGGAGGCGTACTTTACGGACATTTTGTCACTCCGCCCTGGACCCATTATTTCGATCACCTTTTGGTTCGAACGAGCTATCACGGAATTGGACTTCGTGGGCTTACGCGGAACCACGATCCAGTGGCTCTTCAATCGCGGCAAGATTACGGGCGGAGAAGATCACTGCTATTCCCTTGTGCTCAGCGGCGCGCACGCGCACATCACGCGTTCCAAAGAGGAACTGCTTGCGCTGGCAAGGCAGGATCTCGCTGAGCTGTTTCCGGAGAGCCGCGCAGCGGAAGTTCTCCACTCGCTCGTCATCAAAGAGCGGTTCGCAACGTTCTCGCCGTGCGTGGGTGTGGACGAGTTGCGGCCTCCAACGAAGAGTCCAGTTCGCGGTCTCTACCTCGCGGGCGATTGGACGGCCACGGGCCTCCCCGCCACGATTGAAGGCGCGGTCCAGAGCGGTTACACTGCCGCGCAAGAGATTTCGCGAAAGGATTGAACTTATCTGAGGAGGGTTGATTATGAATCCTACTAACCACCTCGTGAGGCTTGGCATATTCTTTGCCGTCGTTCTTCTGGCAGGCGGTGTCGCAGCACAGCAGAAGTCCAGCGCGCTCTCGGAGGACGAAGGGAATGCTCTGGGCGCCACGCGGACGGTCAATACCGCGGAAGTCACCTACGCCGCCACCTACGGAAAAGGGTTCAGCCCCGATCTGTTGTCGCTGGGAGAAGGGCCTGCCGGCGCGGCGCCTTCGGCGGACCACGCCGCTTTGGTGGCCATTGAACTGGCGAAGGGCAAATGGGGGAACTACCTTTTCAGCTACAAGCCGGGAGCCAAGGGGAAGGACGGGAAAATCGCCGCTTACACTCTGACCGTTCGACCCGTCAAGTGGCAAAAGGATCAGGTCAGCTATTTCACTGACCAGACTGGTGTCATCCGCTGGACGAAGGAAAACCGCCCGCCGACGGCGAAGGACGCGACGATTGACTCACTACCGGGCGTTTGAGTATTCGTCTTGCTTCTTCCGCGAGTGGCGCATCCATGCCGTTATATGACACGCGGGTGAAGCGGCAATACATGCGCCACACTAAGTGGTGGACCTACTTGGGCTGCGGGACGACGCGAAGATAGGGCTTGAGCGTCTTCCACCCGCCGGGATATTTCTGCTGGGCTTCTTCGTTCGTTACCGCCGGGGCGATGATGACGTCGCCGCCGGGTTTCCAATTCACGGGTGTAGCAACCTTGTGCTTGGCCGTGAGCTGCATGGAATCGAGGACGCGCAGCACTTCGTCGAAGTTGCGGCCGGTGCTCATCGGGTAGATGAGCATCAGCTTGATCTTCTTGTCCGGACCAACCACGAATACCGTGCGCACGGTGGCATTGTCCACTGCTGTGCGGCCCTCAGAGGCTTCCCCGGCTCCGGCCGGTAACATGCCGTAGAGCTTGGCGATTTTCAGTTCCGGGTCACCGATCATCGGATATTTCACCTTGTGGCCCTGCGTCTCTTCGATATCCGCCGACCACTTGCTGTGATTGGTCACCGGGTCCACGCTCAGCCCGATGATCTTGCAGTTTCGCTTTTTGAATTCCGGTTCGAGCCCCGCCATATAACCGAGTTCAGTGGTGCACACCGGAGTAAAGTCCTTCGGGTGGGAAAACAGGATGGCCCAGCCGTTGCCGATCCATTCGTGGAACTTGATGGTCCCTTGGGTGGTTTCGGCGACAAAGTCTGGGGCCTCGTCATTGATACGTAGTGACATGGTAGTCACCTCGCTTCAATTTTTGCTGTGTGGAATTGCCCTGAAAAGCCATTCTAAGCGTTTCCGCTTTTTGGTGTCAAGGCTTACAGGGAGGGTGTCTCGGCGGCCAGCTTGAGCTTGGGGCCTCGTGCCGGGCTAGCTGGGTGGCTGGGGGCGCGGCGGGCGGGATCATCATTTGGGCGTGGACTACTTTCGGGCCAACGTCCCCTTGAGGCGTAGATCCGGTCCCGCAGGTCGAGACCAGAACCTGTTCCTCACGCCGTCTTGGCCACCGCCGCCCGGCGGTTTTCGTAGAGGGGGAACTTCTCGGTTAGTGCTTCGACTTCCTCGCGCACCCGCTTCACGACCGCGTCATTCCCGAGGTTGTTGAGCACCTCGGAAATCCAGTGGGCGATAAGTTCCATCTGCGGCTCCTGCAAGCCGCGGGTGGTGACGGCGGGCGTGCCGACGCGGATGCCGCTGGCGACCATGGGCGGGTTGGTATCGAAGGGGATGGCGTTCTTGTTGACGGTAATGCCGGCGCGCTCCAGGGCTTCCTGCGCGTCCTTGCCGGTCACCTTGCGCGAGAAGACGTCCACCAGCATCAGGTGGGTGTCCGTACCGCCGGAGACGATGCGGAACCCGGCACGCGCCAGCGCCGCAGCGAGCGTCTGAGCGTTCGCTATGATCTGCGCCTGGTACTCCTTGAATTCCGGCTGGAGCGCTTCCTGGAAGCAGACGGCCTTGGCGGCGATGACGTGCATGAGCGGTCCACCCTGCAGGCAAGGGAAAACGCTCTTGTCGATTTCCTTGGCATATTGGGCCTTGCTGAAGACGGCGCCGCCACGCGGTCCGCGCAGCGTCTTGTGGGTGGTGGTAGTGACGAAATCGGCGTGCGGGATGGGGCTCGGGTGGAGTCCTGCCGCGACCAGGCCCGCAATGTGAGCCATATCCACCATGAGCAGCGCCTCAACCTTGCGGGCGATGGCGGCGAAGCGCGGGAAGTCGAGGGTGCGCGGGTAGGCGCTGGCGCCGGCGACAATCAGCTTCGGCCGGTGCTCTACGGCCAGGCGCTCGACTTCGTCGTAATCGATGGTCTCGGTTTCCTTCCGCACGCCGTACGACACGACTTTGTACATCCGGCCGGAGAAGTTGAGCGGATGGCCGTGGGTCAAGTGGCCGCCGTGGGCGAGGCTCATGCCCAGCATCGTGTCGCCGGGCTTGAGGACGGAGACGTAAACCGCTTGGTTAGCCTGGCTGCCGGAGTGCGCCTGGACGTTCGCGTGCTCGGCATTGAAAAGCTTCTTGGCGCGCTCGATGGCGAGCGATTCGGCGATGTCCACGAATTCGCACCCGCCGTAGTAGCGCTTGCCGGGCAGACCCTCGGCGTACTTGTTGGTCATCACTGAGCCCAGCGCCTGAAGCACCGCCTCGCTGACGAAATTTTCGCTGGCAATCAATTCCAGCGTGCGCGCCTGACGGTTCACCTCACTGTCGATGGCGCCGGCGATTGCGGGGTCAACGTCGGCGAGTGGGCGCTGGTGGTAGGGAAGGGGGGAACTCATATCCTATTTCTCCAAATGATGTCTCTGGTCGATGTTTGCAATCTTCTCGACGCGCCGTTGGTGGCGGCCGCCCTCGAAAGGCGTAGCGATCCAGGTGTCCACAATCTTCTGCGCAGTCGCTTCGTCGGCGAGTCGGCCTCCCAGGGCGAGCACGTTGGCGTCGTTGTGGGCGCGGGCAAAGTAGGCGGAAAGGGTGTCATTGCATGTCGCCGCCCGAATCCCAGGGACCTTGTTGGCGGCGATCGCCACGCCTAGGCCCGTGCCGCAGATGACCACTCCGAAATCCGCCTGCCGGGCGGCCACGCGGGTCGCGACCTTCTCCGCGAAATCGGGATAGTCCACCGGGTCGGGCGTCGCCGGCCCCTGGTCATCCACCTCGTGCCCGGCACGGACCAGGTAGTCGCGCACCTTCTCTTTCAGCGCGAACCCGGCGTGGTCAGCGCCCAGGACGAATCTGAGTTTGTTTGGCAACCGCAAACCTCGATTGTCCATTTAACCACAAACTCCAAGTTGTGTGAACCCGGGGAGGCAGGCCATTCAGCACGACCGGATGGCCTTGGTTGACAGAGTGGGGTCGGCGGATTTACGCTGCCTGCTCGCTGGAGCGTTGGACGGGGATTCATTCCAGGGAGGAGAATATGAGGAAGCTGGGATTCACGACGGGACTTCTGGGGCTGGCCATCGCGTTGGCCATTGGGCAGGCCGTGGCCAGGCCGGAAGGCGGTTCGCCACAGGATGAAGAGGCTCTGCGGAAAGTGCAAGAGGGGTTTGCTGCGGCGTGGAATCAGCACGACGCCACGGCCATGTCCATGTTCTGGGCGGAGGACGGCGACTGGGTGGGCCCGGATGGAAATCTCGTCCAGGGGCGGGCGGCGGTCGAGAATTATCTGGCGGAAAGCCACACAGGCGACTGGGCCACGAGCAAGCTTTCCGCGAAGGTGACCGGCATTCGTTTCCTCAAGCCCGACGTCGCCGTCGTCAACATGGCGCAGGAGATCAGCGGAGCGCGCGACGAGTTGGACAAACCGCTTCCCGCGCAGAAAGTCGTGGCGACCAGTGTCCTGGTGAAGAAAGACGGCAAGTGGCTGACCGCAGTCTATCGCGCTTTCATCCCTCCACCGCCGTCCGAAGATTAGCTTAGGCGGTTGGCGAGTGGCGCGATACCCCTCGGACGGAGACCGGAAGTTCGTGGGGCAAGCGGCGCATTGACCACGCTGTTTGCAGCCTGTGAAAGTCGATGTATTTCCCTCGCGATAACGGCGAGAGTTCCTCGCCGGCGGCTGCAATTGTTGACAATCTGCAGTCTTCTCACGAACAATGACTGATGTTTATCCTCGGCGGGCAGCGGCCCGTCGGTAGCACCCGCACATCTCCAGGCCTCGCGGTGGCTTGCGGCAAGTATTCAAGAGGCGAAACACTTGTTGTGAAAGGGACCGTTCATGCGTTGGAGCCAAGCGTTCATTCCCACTCTGCGTGAAGCGCCGGCGGAAGCTGAAGCGCCCAGCCACCACTTCCTGATACGCGCGGGCTATATCCGTCAAGTGGCGGCGGGTGTGTACACGCACCTTCTTCTGGCGCGGAAATCGTTTCTGAAGATCGCCCAGATCATCCGCGAGGAGATGAACCGCATCGGCGGCCAGGAGTTTTACCTCCCGGCGCTAAATCCTGCGGAACTCTGGCAGGAATCCGGACGCTGGGATTCCGTCGACGTGATGTTCAAGTTCAAGGACCGCAACAATCACGACATGTGCCTGGGCATGACGCACGAAGAGGAAATGACCAACATCGCGCGCGGTGAACTGCGCTCCTACAAGCAGTTGCCGCAGATCTGGTATCAGATCCAGGATAAGTTCCGCGACGAGCCCCGGCCCAAGTCCGGCCTGCTGCGCCTGCGTCAGTTCACCATGAAGGATTCCTACTCGTTTGACCTGGACGATGCCGGACTGGACGCGAGCTACGACAAGCACGTCGTGGCTTACCACCGCATCTTCCAGCGTTGTGGGCTGCGCTTCCTGCATGTGGACGCCTACTCGGGGATGATGGGCGGCAAGGTGTCGAGCGAGTTCACAGCTCCTGCGGACTCCGGGGAGGACTGGATCGCTAACTGTCCGTGCGGCTACGCAGCCAACCTCGAGAAAGCCGAGTCCGTGCCCTCCGCTTGCCCCGACCCGTCTGGCGAGGGCGCGCCCGAACCTTTTGCGACGCCCGGACAGAAGACCATCGACGACCTCGTCAAGTTCACCGGCGAGAGTCCGGCTCGGCTCATCAAGACGCTCGATTACATCGTGGACAGCCAGCCGGTGGTGCTGCTGTTGCGCGGCGATCACTCTTTGAGCGAAACCAAGCTTTCCTCGGTGCTGGCGACGGCGACCTTCCGTCCCGCCACCCCCGAAGAAGCGTTGCGGCTGCACGGCGCGCGGATCGGCTCGCTCGGGCCGGTGGGGCTCCAGGGCGCACGGATCATCGCCGACCGCGCCCTGTCCGGGCGGAAGAACATGATCACCGGGGCGAACCGCGATGACTTCCACTTGAAGAACGTCACGCCGGGCCGGGACTTCACGGCGGAATTTGCGGATATCCGAGCCGTGGCGCAGGGCGACGGATGCATTCGTTGCGGCAAGCCCCTCCTGCTGACCAAGAGCATCGAACTGGGACACGTGTTCAAGCTCGGCCGGCGCTATTCGCAGATCATGGGAGCGAGCGTGCTCGACGCAGATGGCAAAGCAGTGCCAATTGTAATGGGCTCCTATGGCATTGGTCTGGAGCGCATCCTGAGTGCCGCCGCGGAGCAGAATCACGACGCGGACGGCCTCTTCCTGCCGCGTTCGATCGCCCCCTTCGATGTGGTCTTGACCGCCGCCAACATGGATGATGAAAGCGTCCGGACCGCGGCGGAGAAGTTGTACGCCGAGATGCAGGTGAAATCGCTGGACGTGCTCTACGACGACCGTCCCGAGCGTCCGGGCGTGAAGTTCAAGGACGCTGACCTGATTGGCGTCCCCTACCGCGTCACGGTGGGCAAGAAGAAGGTGGAGCGGGGGCTGGCGGAGATCTTCGAGCGCTCGACAAAGAAGGTTGAGGATGTTAAGCTGGACGCAGTTGTGCCGTCTCTGCTGGAGGAAAGACTCAGTTAGCGCCAGACTAACTTGGGTTTGACGAGGGACACCATGCGACGGTCTGATTCAGGCGAGGGAAGATTCAAGGCCCTGCTAATTCTGCTGTTTCTGGTGGCGGTGATTTACGGGAGCATCAAAATCATCCCAGTTTATGTCAACAGCTACGAGCTCGAGGACTTCATCCGGCAGCAGAACCCGTTCTGGATGACGCAGCGCACCGCGGCCGATACCGTGCGTAACATCATTCTCGCCAAAGCGAAAGATCTCGATCTGCCGGTCAGCGCCGATCAAGTGAAAGTGGATTCTGCAGGCGGGAGAGTCACCGTGAACCTGGATTATACCGTTCCGGTGGACCTCAAGGTCTACACACTCAACCTGCACTTCACCCCTTCGGCTGACAATCGGCCGCTATAACCCGTGCCAGGCAGCCCTTCCCCCGCATCCCGCAAATCTGCCGCGCCCCGCAAGAAATCCAAGTTGGGCCGTCTGGGGAGCCTTGCCTGGTGGGAGAAGGGGCTGCTGGCAGCCTGCCTGCTTGTCTTCCTGACGGCCAGCGGAGTTTTCGTTTACTACTACGTTCGCTTTTCGCGGCTGATCGACGCCCGCCTGAGCGGCGAGGTGTTGAGCAGCGCTTCAATGGTGTTTTCCGCGCCCGCCGAATTGCGCCTCGGCCAGCCCGGCGACCCCGCCGCCATCGCCGCACACCTGCGGCGGGCCCTCTATGCGGAAGGACTGGGAAAGTCCGAGGTCGGCACGTACACGGCGGCCAGCGACCGCCTGGAGATTCGCCCGGGTCCAGCTTCCTTTTTCTCCAGCGAAGAAACGCCTGAGGGTCCGGCAGCACTGCAGTTCCGGAACGGGCACATTGCTTCCATTACGGCCCTGGACAAAGCCCGGCCCCTCGAGAGCTACCAGCTTGAGCCCGAAATCATCACGACCCTGTTCGACCAGACGCGCAGCAAGCGCCGGCTGGTCCGCTATCAGGACATTCCCAAGGTCTTGGTCAATGCCATCCTGGCGACGGAAGATCACCGCTTCTTTTCCCATCGCGGGGTGAATATCTACCGCATCATTGCCGCCACGCTGGCAGGCATTCACGGAGAAGACCGCATTCGCGGCACCAGCACCCTGACGATGCAGCTCGCGCGCGACATCTTCCTTTCGCGCGAACGTTCCCTGAGTCGCAAGGCGCGCGAGATCTTCATCGCCCTGCTCATGGAACAGCGTCTGAAGAAAGAAGAGATCTTTGAGCTTTACGCCAACGAGATCTACCTCGGGCAGCGAGGCAGCTTCTCCATCTATGGCGTGGGGGAAGCGGCGAACAGTTATTTCAACAAGGATGTGGGCAGCCTGACGCTGCCGGAAGCGGCGCTGCTGGCAGGGCTGATTCATGGCCCCAATCGCGACACGCCCTACAAGTATCCGGCGCGGGCACTGGAGAGGCGCAATTTCGTCCTGCGCCGCATGCTGGAAGTGGGGTTCATTACCTCGCAGGAGGCCGAACACGCTTCCGGTACCCCCTTGGGAATGGCACAACAGAACGTCGAGGCCAGTCAGGCGCCCTTCTTCGTGGACATGGTCAAAGACCAGTTGCTCGAGCAGTTTTCAGAACACGATCTGATCTCGCAGAGCTACCGGATTTACACGACGCTGGACTTGGACTTGCAGCGGGCGGCTTCGGACGCCGCCAGGACGGGGATGGCCGAGGTCGATAAGGAACTGAGCAAGAAGAAGCGTGCCAAGAATGAACCTCCGCCCGATCCCAATCAGCCGCAGATGGCGTTGGTGGCGATCGATCCGGCGACGGCGGCTATCCGAGCCCTTGTGGGGGGCCGCAACTACGGCATCAGCCAGCTGAATCACGCGCTCGCCAAGCGGCAGCCCGGCTCGTCATTCAAGCCCTTTGTTTATGCGGCGGCGCTCAGTTCCGGCGTGGACGGGTCGCAGCCGCTCGTCACCCCGGCCACGGCCCTGCTCGATGAACCGACAACCTTCCAGTTCGGTGACCAGCCTTACGAGCCGGAGAATTACAAAAAGGAATACTACGGAGTGGTGACGCTCCGCCAGGCGCTCTCCATGTCTCTCAATGTAGCCACGGTACGTCTGGCGGAGATGGTGGGCTACGATAAGGTCCGGCAACTCGCGGTTGCCGCTGGCATCAACAAGGATCTGCTGGCCACTCCGGCGCTGGCGCTGGGGGCCTACGAGGCGACGCCGCTCGAAATCGCCGGGGCTTACACAATCTTTTCCAATCATGGCCAGTACATGGCGCCACGTTTCATCATCGCCGTCAAGGACAGCACGGGGCACACCCTCTGGCGCAGCGCTCAGGATACCAACCCGGTTCTCGATCCGCGGGTCAGTTACCTGATGGTGAGCCTGATGCAGAGCGTCGTCAATAACGGGACTGCGGCGGGAGTTCGCACCCGCGGGTTTACCGCACCGGCGGCTGGGAAGACGGGCACGTCGCACGACGGCTGGTTTGCGGGCTTCACCTCCAATCTGCTGGCGGTGGTCTGGGTCGGGTATGATGACGACCGGGAGTTGAGGCTTTCCGGCGCCTATTCGGCGCTGCCGGTGTGGACGGAATTCATGAAACACGCCGTGGAATTTCCCTCCTACCAGGACGTTAAGCCGTTTGAGGCACCCGAAGGGGTGAGCACGGCGACGCTTGACACCCGTACCAATCTCGTTGCCAATGCGGGCGCGCCCTCGACACGGGATGAGGTGTTCATTCAGGGTACCGAGCCTTTGCCGACGAGCCAGGCCGGGGGCTTGGGAGGGATCCTGGGCCGGATCTTCCAGGTCAATAAAACAACGGCCGCGCCGCCCGCTGCTCCGGCTCTCCCTCTACCGGCGGGCGCTCCGCCGCCTTCCGTTGGCGCTCCGCCCGCGGCCAGCGCTGTGCCTGAAGCACCGCCGGCTAAGAAGCAAGACGGCGTCGTTCGTCGGTTCCTGTCAATCTTCAAGCGGAAAGAGGGGCCGCCGCCGAGCCCACCGCCGCCCCCCAAGAAATCTGACACAAAGGGGGAATAGAATACGTATGTCATAATCAATATCTGGGTCCCTCGCTGAATGGAGGGGTTAATCATGTGGATTCCAAAGCAGTGTATTCCTCTGGGCCTAATCCTTGCCGTGTTTATGGGGATTCCCCCAGGGGGCGCACAGGGTGCGCAGCAACCGGACCTCCCGAACCCTGTGGGCGAACAGCCGCCTTTGCAAATTGCCCCTGAAACTCCTTCCCCCCCTCCCACAAAGCCCGGCGTGCTCACGCTTGAGAATCGGGCAGACATCTTCATGGCGAGGAAGGACTATGCTGACGCCGTCGAGCATTATCGGCGAGCCTTGAATGAGGGGGGCCGTGGGAACGAGGCGCTGTGGAATAAGCTTGGGATCGCCTACCAACAGATGCAGAACATGAACGCAGCACGGCGCGCCTACAAGGAAGCCATTCGCATTCGGAAGGACTTTCCGGAGCCCTGGAATAATCTCGGCACGACGTACTATCTGGAAAAGAAGGCGAAGAAATCCCTGAAGTATTATCGAGAGGCGATCAAGCTGAACCCTCAGGGCGCTTCCTTCCACGTTAACCTGGGGACCGCCTATTACGCGACAAAGAAGATCCCCGAGGCGATTGAAGAATACCGGACAGCACTTAGTCTCGATCCTGCCGTTCTCACTCAGCGTTCCAACGTGGGCACGACGGTCAGCGCTCGCTCGGCCGACGCGAAGTTCTTCTTTTACATGGGCAAAGTCTTTGCCTCCCTCGGCCGGGTCGACGACGCTGTACGCTACCTCCGCCATGCTTTCGAGGATGGGTTCGACGATTTCAAGTTGCTGGATGGCGACGATGACTACAAGAAAATCAGCGCCCTTCCTGCTTACAAGGAAATGCGTGCCCATCCGCCCAAAGCTATCAAGGACTAGGAGTGGCTGGTTCAAGGAAGCGTTGTGATTCGCTGACCGAAGGGCCAGCTGTGAAAGTCTGCTTGAACGCTTTCCAAGGATTGTTGTCGTCCGGCGTGGGGCAGGGAACTGGCGTCCAGCTTTCGCTTGACCCGCCGCGCGCGGCGCGAGACCATGGATCGTGGGCGCGGTGCGCAGACTCGCACCGTCGCGAGGCGTAATCCTGATCCCTGCGGGAGCACCCACACCGCGCGGAGGGAGCCATGAAGCGCAGCCTGCATTTTCTGCTTTTTGTGATTTCGGTGTTCCTGTTGCCATGTGTTGGCGCGCAGGCGGCGGAGTCTCGTCCGCGCGTCGTGCTGCTGAACCTCGACCAGATGGTGAATCAGGTCACGGCGGAGTACATCATTCGGGGGATCCGCCAGGCCAACAGCACGCAGGCGGACGCCGTGCTTCTCGAAATGGACACGCCCGGCGGTGTGTCGAACTCCATGCGTGCTATCATCCAGGCCATCTTCGACTCGCGCATTCCCGTGATCACTTACGTCGGGCCGAGTGGCGGCAGCGCGGCCTCGGCGGGATTCTTCATCTTGCTCGCGGGGGATGCGGCGGTGATGGCGCCCGGCACGACGAGCGGCGCGGCACATCCGGTCATCATCGGCGGGGTGGAGATTGGCAAGACGATGGAGGCGAAGATTGAGAATGATGCGGCCTCCTACATCCGTAGCATCGCCGAAAAGCGCGGGCGCGATGTGAAGCTCGCGGAGGCAGCCGTCCGCGAGAGCCGTTCTTACACCGAGAAGGAGGCGCTGACGGGACACTTGATTGATGCGGTGGCTCCGACGCCCCAGGAGGCGCTGGCGGTGTTGGATGGTAAGACGGTCAAGCGGGTGAACGATACAACCGTTACCCTGCATCTTGCCAACGCCATCGTCGAGCCGCAACTGATGACGAGGCGCGAACGCCTCTTTGCCTGGATTGCGGATCCCAACATCGCATTCCTGCTGGGCGCGCTGGGAGTGGCATGCCTCTACATCGAATTCACTCATCCCGGGCTCATCGCGCCGGGAGTCGTGGGGACGGTGGCGGTCGTCCTGGCCCTTTATGCTTTCAACATGCTTCCCATCAACACGCTGGGGGTCGTTCTGATTCTGCTGGCCCTGGTGCTCTTCGGTCTTGAGGTCAAGGTTGCTTCGCACGGCGTGCTGGCGGCGGGCGGGGTCGCAGCGATGATCATCGGCGCGCTGATTCTGGTCGATTCGCCCTGGCCCGGAGCGCGTATCCGGCTCTCTACAGCGGTCGGGGTTACCCTGCCTCTGGCGGTGATCACCATCGTGCTGCTGCGCCTGGCACTCGCCGCCCGCCTGCGCAAGGCCGTGACGGGGGAAGCGGCCATGGTCGATTCGCTGGGCGTGGCCCAAACCGATATCGCGGCCTCGGGCACCGTCCTCATCCGGGGCGAGATCTGGGCTGCGCGGGCAGCGGGAAAGATCCCGGCGGGCGCCCGCGTCCGGGTGCGGCAGATAGACGGGTTGACGCTAGTGGTTGAGTCTGCGGCCGAATCCCGATAAACTTAGCCGCGCCGGCTGTTCGTCTCGATGCACAGCATCGGTCCGGTTGCTTCGATGACACGGAGTTGTTTTCCGTGCATAAGACAAATTGGAAAAGGAGCGGATCATGGGCACAGCATTCCTTGTGGCAGTTTTCATTTTCCTGGTCTGGGTCATTAAGTGCATCAACATCCTGAATGAATGGGAAAAAGGCGTGGTGCTGCGGCTGGGCCGCGTGCTGGCGACCGACAAAGGGCCGGGGCTGATCCTGATCCTCTGGCCCATCGATCGCATGTTTCGGGTCTCGCTGCAGATCGACACCTGGGACGTGCCGCCACAGGATGTCATCTCGCGGGACAACGTTTCGATGAAGGTCAGCGCGGTGCTCTGGTACCGTGTAATCACCGCTCAAAAAGCGCTGATCGAGCTGAGGAACTACCGCTACGCCGTCGAACAACTTGCCTCCACGGCCTTGCGGTCGGTGCTGGGCGAGGTTGAGCTGGATGACATGCTCTCACAGAGGGACAAGCTCAACGTGCGCCTGCAAACGATCATCGACGAGCAGACCGAGGCCTGGGGCATCAAGGTAACGCAGGTGCAGATCAAGCAGGTGGACCTGCCGCAGGAGATGCAGCGGGCCATCGCCAAGCAGGCCGAAGCGGAGCGCGAACGGCGCGCCAAAATCATTCACGCCGACGGCGAATACCAGGCCTCGGAGAAACTCGCCATGGCGGCTTCCAACATCAGCCGCGAACCGGTCGCGATTACGCTCCGCTATCTCCAGACGCTGACCGAAATCGGTTCGGAGAAGAACACCACGATTATCTTCCCACTGCCCATCGAGCTGATGTCTACATTGCTGGGGAAGGCGATCGGTACCTCAGCGCCCCCGGCCGCGCTGAATAAGTAGGGTGAGACTCCTGCCGAGGATTAATCGGGAACCATGGATGACCGCATAGACCAAAGGCACGATGAGAAGGGGCTCTCCGCCCGCTACCTGATCCTGGTGTTCTTGATGGGTGTGGCGGCTTGCGCGGTCTTCTTCTCGCTCGGCTTTCTCGTCGGATACAACGAGCGGCCATCGAAATCGGTGAGCACCACAGAGCAGGTGACGCCGGTCGGCGTCGTCCCGCCCGCCGTTAATCCACCGCTCGAATCGGCTCCGCCGGTTTCCAAACCGGAGGAGGCGGCCTCCAGGAACGAACTCCCCACCGAACAGATCGCTTCTCCGCAGCCGACGTCGAAGCCGCGGAAGAAAGAAGCGGCGCTGGTGAAGCCAGCGTCTGCCCCGGCCAGGACCGGTACCCGTTCGGCTCCTGTCCGGGCTTCCCGGCGAGGCGCGGACGCCGGCGGGGTGGGGTTCACGGTGCAAGTGGCCGCATCGCGCGACAAGCAGGACGCCGAGAAACTGGTGAAAGAGTTGCGCTCCCGCGGCGTCGACGTGTTTGTGGTGACACCGCAATACTCCGACGCCAAGGACAACCTGTATCGCGTGCAGGTGGGACCGTTCGCCTCGCGCGAAGAGGCGGTGCGGGTCCGCGACCGCATCGCCAAGGAAGGATTTAAGCCCTTTATCAAACATTAGAGTCTGACGTCTGCAATCTGAAATCTGAAATTGCGCTGAAGTAGAAACTGGAAACTCGAAACTGGCAGCCGCAAGCTGATAGCTGACAGCGGAACGCTGATTGCTCTCGACTGAGAATTGAAAACAGATAACCCTTCTTTGTCTTCACCAACCGACCAGCCTCCCCATGTGACCCCGTTGCCCTCCCTCCGGCTTCGTCTGGCCGCTGCTGGGTTGAGCGGCCTCTTTCTGGTGGCCTGCTTCCCGGTGATCGACTGGAACTTGCTTGTTTGGGTGGCGATTGCGCCCCTCCTCGTGGCGCTGGCTGGCGAACCCGGTCTGAAACGCGGATTTCTCCTGGGCTACCTTGCGGGCGCAATCTTTCTCGCGGGATGCTGTCACTGGTTTGCCGACGTCATGGAGCTGCACGGCGGGCTCTCCCCCGTTCTTGCCTGGGGAGTCCTGGCGCTCTACGTGGTTGTGTTCGCCGTGTTCTTCGGCGGCTTCGGTCTGATCGCGGCGTGGTTGGCGAGATCTTCGCCGCGTCGCGCCCTCCTGCTCGGTCCGTTTCTTTGGGTGGCGATGGAGATCGCGCGCACCTACCTCATTACCGGTGTGCCCTGGAACCTGCTCGGCTACGCGGTGCAAGCGGACGGGCTGCGGCGCGTCGCTTCGGTGGCGGCGGTTTATGGATTGTCGTTTCTGGCAGCGGCAACAAGCGCCCTGCTCGCCTGGGTCTGGATCGAGCCGCGGAGGGTTGTGCCGCGCCTGACGCTCGCCGCTTGGTGCTTCGCACTTATCGTCGCCAACCTCATTCTGAATCCACCTCCCTTGCCGGTGGGCCCGCGCGCCGCGTTCCTGGTGCAGCCGAACATTCCCATGGACGTGGAGGAGATCGTCAAATGGTCCCCCTGGCAGGACTCCACGCGGCTGAACGCCCTGGTGGACACGAGCGTCGCGAGTGCCCAGCGCGCCCCCGCGGGCAGTGGCGCGCCGCTCATCGTCTGGCCGGAGAATCCCGCGCCCTTCTACTTCGAGCGCGACCCGGTTTTCCGCGCCGCCACCGAGCGCATGGCGCGTGAGGCCAAGGCTTACGTCGTCTTCGGCAGCGTCAACTTCGCCGACCCGCAGTTCACGCAACCCAAGAACAGTGCCCTGGCGCTTGATCCGGGAGGCCGCGTGCTGCTCGCCTATGATAAAATTCATTTGGTGCCTTTTGGCGAGTATGTGCCTTGGTGGGCGTTTCCCGATTTGGTCGGGAAGATCACCCACGAGGCGGGGAACTTCGTTCCCGGCGCGAGTTACCGCGCCGCCGAAACGCCGCAGGGAACGCTGAGCCTGTTCATCTGTTACGAGGCGATCTTTCCGCAGTTGGTGCGCCGCCTCGTCAGCGACGCGCCGGGCGTGCTGGTGAACATCTCGAACGACGCCTGGTTTGGCGACACGGCCGCCGCCGCGCAGCACCTGGAGATGGCTCGGCTGCGGGCCATCGAGAATCATCGTTACCTGCTGCGCGCGACGAACGACGGCATCACTTGCGTCATCGACCCGTTCGGCCGCATCGTGGCGCGCTTGCCACGGCATGAAGACGCGGTGCTTGCCGGGCGCTTCGACTTCATTGCCGGGCGGACGTTCTACTCGCGCCACGGCGATGTTTTCGCGTGGGCATGCATCGTGATTGCCCTGGCGCTGATTGCCCAGGCGGCTTGGACGGAAGGGCAGGGCAAAAGGCAAATGGCAAAGGGCAAAAGTCAAAGGTAGGAAGCCTGGCTGCTTCCTTCTGACTCCTGACTCCTGACTCCTGGAGTTTCCATGCTCGAAGAACTGCAACGCGAATTTGATACACTGAAAACGCGCACCGCCGAACTGCGGAGTTTTCTTTGACGCTCCCGCCCGCCGCCGCCCGCTCGAAGAAATCGAGAAGCAGATAGCCCAGCCCGACTTCTGGCAGAACAACGAATCCTCACAGCAGATTCTCACCCAACGCAAACGTCTGGCGGAACAGATCGAGACCGACGCCGCCCTGGCGCAGAAGCTCGGCGACCTCGAGGCCTACTTCGAGCTCGGGCGTGAGGGCGAGAACGTGGAGTCGGAAATCCAGGCGGAACTGCGCGCCCTCAGCGCGGAGCTCGACCGGCTGGAGTTCGCCACGCTGCTGCCGGGCGAGAACGACCGCTTGAACGCCATCGTCACCATCCACCCCGGTGCGGGCGGCACTGAGTCGCAGGACTGGGCCGACATGCTGCTGCGCATGTACAAGCGCTGGGCGGAGCGGCGCGGCTTCAAGTTCACCCTCATGGAGTACCAGTCGGGCGAAGAGGCGGGCCTCAAGTCCGCCACCTTCACCGCCGCGGGCGACTACGCCTACGGCCTGCTCAGCTCCGAGATCGGCGTGCATCGCCTGGTGCGCATCTCGCCGTTCGATTCCGCCGCGCGCCGCCACACCTCCTTCGCTTCCGTCTTCGTCAGCCCGGAAATCGACGACACGATTCAGATCGACATCAAGCCGGACGAACTTCGCATCGAGACCTATCGCTCCACCGGCGCGGGCGGGC
>JBEKUI010000042.1:0-21516 GCA_049515175.1 Terriglobia bacterium | reverse complement strand
GCAGGTCGCTGAAAAATGGCGGATGGCGCAGACAGCGTTTAGTGATGTCTGCGAATCGCTTGACAAATCGTGGCAAGTGTACTAGGCTATAAATCGATGAGGAGACCCCTCAAATCCGGGCGAGAGGACGCGGGGCAGAGCCGCGCGACGATCCCCGCCGGCTGGGGGTTCCTGTCCAAAAACCTGGCTGGCACCCCTTATATATATAGCGAAACAAAGCTGCCATGTCATTTAGAATCAGGCAATTACAATTTTACGGACAAAACGAAGCTGCGATCTCATTGAAAACAAAGGCTCAATGTAATAATTACTCAAAGCTGGCAAGTAACCATTTATCAGCAGCTTAGCAAAAAGCCCACCGCGCCAACGGCAAATCCGCGCCAGGAATTCACGGATGGAGCCGCATCGATCAAGCAGTTGCTTCGGCCCAGCGAAGATGGTTTCTCCTTCCTCGCGAGCGGGTCGGTGGCGCGGCCATCGCGCGGCCGGAACGTGGGCGAGCGAATCGAATTGTCACCCTGAGTCCGTCCTCTGGAGGAAGCTGCTTCCGCGGAGTTATCTCTTAACTCCGCGGCTTGAAAACCGGCAATCGTCTCCGAGCCGTCCGTCGGCTGACGGATTCCAGACCCACTCTGCGCAACCGACTCCCATATGGATAGGGGGGAATCAACCGACGGCTGTCGGTCGAGGGGTGAGCGAAACCAGACCTCTCGCTTCCCTGCGGCCTCGGGAAGAGGACAGCAGAGAGCTGAAAAGCAGATCGAGCGAATCGAGGACGCGCGGGCTGCCGTTCTGGATCAGGTAGTTCGCCATGCGGAGGAGTTGCAGTTGGCGAGAAGTGTAGTTTTCGGCGCCGGGTTGCAGCGGGCGACGCTTGTTCCTGCGGCTGCGCATCGTTTCCATGATGCAGTTGCCGGACATGGTGACGACACACTGGTGAAGCGACGGCGCGGCAGTACTTTCTCGGAAGAGTTCGCTGAGCGGGATGCCCAGCGCGTCGGCGATGCGCTTGAGGGTTCGCGGGCCGGGCTCGATTTTCCGGTTCTCAATGCGCGAGAGATAGGAACCTGCCATGCCGGTGCGCTGGCTCAATTGGGTCTGGCTGAGGTTCTTCTGGGTTCGTGCCTGCAGAATGCGCGTTCCGATGCTCATACCGCCTCCGGAACTTGACTTTCCGGATGGATCTTAACACATATGTTATAAAATGTCTCACCCATTCGAGTTTCCTTGACAAATATGTAAATCCACGTAGCATGTAAGCGGTGTCAGAGGAGCGGGGCCCCGAGAGGTTCTGAGGGGATTCTGTCGGAATGCGTGCAGAGGGCATGCATCGGCGCCAGCGAGGTTGAACACAGGAAACTGTCGGCCCCTGGTGTTCCAGGAAAGTAGCCAGGGATTGCGAGAGGCGGGCACCTCATCGCGCATAGCGCGATCTGACACCGTGCTCTCATATAAAACGAGCGATCCCGTGGCCGGCGGCAGAGTTCCCTCAACAAGTTTGGTAGTGAATGCCGAGCGAGCTCGGCAGGAGGTGAAACGGCAGTAAAGCCGCACGAACAAGACCCACTACCCACAAGCCCACCGACCCGTCCGGGACCTTTTACACACCCCAATCCTGCCTTATAAGCCCTGAGCCGGACGGGTCTTTCCCTTTTCAGCCGGCCACACTCGGCCCCGCAGCATCCTCGCGACGTTCGCCGCGCTGTCCCCCCGTGCTAGAATCCACCACCCGCGTCCTTGGATTCCGAGACGTCTCTCATCCCCGTTTCCGAGCGGCCTTCCGAGGGGCGCGAACCGCTTCATCTCCGCTACTTCGGCCTGCTGCGCAGCCACCGCGAATTCCGACGACTCTGGATGGCGCAGCTCATCAGCGAGATAGGCGACTGGTTCTACAGCCTCGCCGTCTACGACCTGTTGCTGGAAACCACCGGGAGCGGTCAGGCGGTGAGCTACGCCATCATCATCCAACTGCTCCCCTGGTTCCTGATGACACCGCTGGCGGGTTTTCTCGTCGACCGCCTCCCCCGCCGCCAACTCATGATCGTGGCCGATGTGGCTCGTGGTTGTGTAGTTCTGGGCTTACTCCTGGCGCGGAGCGCCGCCGACGTGGGGCTGGTCTATGCGTTGTTGGGCGCAGAAGTCGTCTTCGCCTCCATCTTCGAGCCAGCTCGCAGCGCCTTGCTTCCCAACCTCACGCGCCCGGAGGAGATTCTCCCCGCGAATGCGCTCTCCTCCGCCACCTGGTCGTTCGCCCTGACGGTGGGCGGAGCGTTGGGAGGAGCCGTGACGGCGCTGCTCGGGCGCCATTTCGCCTTTGTTCTGAACTCTCTCTCCTTCTTCGTTTCGGCACTGTTGGTCTGGCGCATCCAGGTGACCGAATCGCATTGGACCGCCGGAAGAAGAGATTCCCCAACTTCTCGCGGGCGGGCGGGACTTGCCAACCTGAGAGAGGGAGCAGCGTACTTCGGCCGCAATCCCCGCATCGCGGCTCTGGTCATGGTCAAGGCGGGGCTGGGCTGCATGGGCGGCGCGCTACTGCTACTGACCTTCTTTGGCGAACGCGTCTTTCCCATTGCAGGTCAGGGTGCGCTGGCAATGGGGTTGCTCTACGCGGCTCGGGGAGCGGGCGCGGGCGTCGGCCCGCTCCTCGGGGACCATCTCACCGGAGGCAACGAACGCCGCATGTGGAAGAGTGTGAGCCTGGGATTTCTTGTTGCCGGGATGTCGTATGTGGCCTTCAGCCGAGCCCCCGTGCTGCCGCTGGCCATGCTGGCGGTCTTCTTCGCCCACATGGGCGGCAGCAACAACTGGGTCGTTTCCACCACGCTTCTTCAGATCCACACTGAAGACCACTTCCGTGGCCGGGTGTTCGCCGTCGACCTCGGCGTGAACATGCTGGTCGCCGCCGCTGCCACCTACATCCTGGGTGCCGGTCTGGACGTCTGGAGGATTCCCGCGCCCAACCTCGCCCTGGGCTTGGGCGTCGTTCTGTTGGTTCTTGCTCTGCTCTGGCTCCCCATCCAGGCCAGATGGGGGAGAACTCCAGAGTGATCGTCGACGTCGCAGCGCCGTGATTGAAGCCGTGAGCGCCTCGTGATAAACTGCCCATTCGCAGCATGTCCCCGCAGAGCGTGACGGCAGGCGCGTTGCAGGTCATACCCTGCAATCCCAGGTTTGCGTACGCTCCGAAGGAACGTGCAGAGGGAAGAATCGATGAACGAACCGCATGGCGGATGGCTGGTCAGCCGCCTGGTCAATGGCGATGAGGCCGCAGCCCTGGAGGCAGAAGCCCGTGGACTGCCCGTCCTGCCGCTCAATCCCTTTGAACTTTCCGACCTCGAGATGCTGGCCATCGGAGGCTTCAGCCCGCTCGACGGGTTCATGGCCAAGGACGATTACGAATCGGTCCTGCGCCAGATGCGGCTGGTAAGCGGACTGCCGTGGTCGCTGCCGATCACGCTCGCAGTCAGCGCCGACGTTGCCGCCGGCCTGAAGGGAAAAACCCGGGCGGCGCTGGCGGACGCGACGGGCCAGCGCCTCGCCGTGCTCACCGTGAAGGAGATCTTCCCCTACGACCGCGAAGTCGAGGCGCGCCTCGTCTTCGGTACGACCGAACTGGCCCATCCCGGCGTGGCCTACGTTCGCGCGCGCGGCGACTGGCTGATTGGCGGCCCCGTGGAAGTATTCCGGCGGCCGGCGAACGGGAATTACTCCAAGCACCGTCTCGATCCGGCCGACACGCGCCGCATCTTCTCCGAACGTGGCTGGAAGACGGTGGTGGGTTTCCAGACACGCAACCCCGTTCACCGCGCCCACGAATATATTCAGAAAACGGCGCTCGAAATCGTGGACGGCCTGCTGCTCCACCCCATCGCCGGCGAAACCAAGTCCGACGACATCAGCCTGGACGTGCGGATGCAATGCTACGAAGTGCTGCTGGAGCATTATTACCCGAAGGACCGCGTTCTGCTGGCGCTCAATCCGGCCTCGATGCGCTACGCCGGGCCACGCGAGGCTATCTTCCACGCCCTGGTACGGAAGAATTTCGGCTGCACGCACTTCATCGTCGGACGCGACCATGCTGGCGTGGGCAACTACTACGGACCCTACGACGCCCAGAAGATCTTCGATGAGTTCGATCCCCAAGAGCTCGGCATTACGCCGCTGTTCTTTGAGAATTCTTTCTATTGCCGGAAGTGCCAGGGCATGGCCTCGCCCAAGACCTGCGGGCACAGCCCCGAGGCACGCGTCGTTCTGAGTGGGACACAGGTGCGAAACATGCTGCGCGACGGCGGGCAACTGCCGGCCGAATTCACACGCGCCGAGGTGGCGGCGGTTCTGCACGACGCCTATTCCCAGTCCCCCGGCGCCTCGTCATAGAAACACCGGAGAACTGAATTGAGCAGCCCGGAAAACAACTTCGCGAGTTACCTGACAGAATTGAAAGGCATCCTCGACGACCTGCCGCTTGGGGATTTGCAGCGCGCCGCCGACATCATTTTCCACGCCTATCAGAACGACCGCACCGTCATCCTCTTCGGGAACGGCGGCAGCGCCGCGCTCGCCTCGCATCTGGCCACCGACCTCGCCAAAGGAACACACTTTCCCGGGCCGGCGTCGCTCAAGAATGTGCGGCGGCTGAAAGCCATCTCCCTCACCGACAACGTCCCGTTGATAACCGCCTGGAGCAACGATTTGAGCTACGAGGAGGTATTCGCGGGGCAGATGGAGAATCTAATCCGCGCGCGCGATGTGGCGTTTGCGATCAGCGGCAGCGGTAACTCGCCGAGTGTCCTTCGCGCCCTCGAACTCGCGCACCGCACCGGCGCGACGACAATTGGTCTCAGCGGCTGCGGCGGCGGAAAGATGAAAGACCTGCTCGACTGCGCCATCGTCGTCCGCTCGAACCACATGCAGCAGGTCGAGGACGCGCACGTCATCCTCGCGCATCTTCTGTTCCTCGACTTGAAAGCCCGCATCGAGGCCAGCGCCGCCGGCTCGTAGCCGCGCCGAGGGGGTTGTCCCCCGCCTCATTGTCCTTCCGGTCGCAGCGGCCACGGTCCCCCCCCCCGCAAATCAGCGCCTTCGGAGGCCATGCTTTTTCCGCCCAGCAAGGCCTCCCATCCCTTGACAGGAGGGTGTATATTGTCAGTAACCTGGGATGCCGAAATGGTAATCGGACGCTCAGGGGCGGAGGTGAGCCCGTGAAATCGGCTCTGATGCTCGTGACTCTTCTGAGCGTCGCGGCCTGGTGTCCCGCGGAAGACGTCCGCGTGCGCCAGGACGCGGTTCGACTGCTGGAGCGGGCCAACGCGGCGAGTCTCTCGCCAGACCTCCCCAACCTGGAGCGCTCGGTGGCCTTCCGGGTGCTGGACTCGACGACCGGCGCCCAGGAAGGCACCTTCACGCGCGTGGTCGTCCAGGGCACCGGCCGTCGCGATGAAATCACTTTCGGCAACTTTCACGTCATTGATGTCTATACGGGCCCCCACCTCGCCACCAGCCGGACGCGGGAAGTCCCACCGGCAGAAATCCATGACGTTCTGCGGCTGACCCCCATCGATCTGGTCAGGTTCGACAATGAAGACGTGATCGAGGGCATCACCGATCGCCAGGCGGGCGGCCGTGCCCTGCGCTGCATCCAGTTCGACACGGTGACGGGACAGAAAAGCAACCACAACGAACTCTGCGTGGACGCCGCCAATGGGACCCTGGTCACGGAGAAGCTGGGCGAGGACTATATCGAGAACAGCGACTTCTTCCCGTTCGCGGAAGCGCTGATTCCCGCCCGAATCAGTTATTCGTATGCCGGTATTCCTAAGCTGGAAATATCTCAGGTCATGACAGTCTTGACGGAGGTAACTCCCCACGTCCTCGCCGCTCCTCCTAACGCGCAGATTCGCGAGATGTGCCGTACCTTCCGGCGCCCCCTGGGCGTTACGATGCTGCAACCCAAGCCTGGCAACGGCGGCGGCGACTACGACATCGTGGTGCGTGGCATTATCGGCGAAGACGGCCGTGTCACGGACGCGGTGGTGCAGAGCTACGACCGGCCCGACTTGAACGGCGAAGCCCTCAGCCTGATTCAGCAATGGGTCTTCACGCCGGGCATGTGCAACGGCCGCCCCAACTCGACCGAGGCCAGCTTCACCCTGCACTTCCAAGCGCGATAAGCGCCTAGCCCGGCTCGGCCTGCCCAGGTGGGATCGATGTGTAGCGCCGATTTCGGACCTCTACGCGGTCATATTGCCCTGAAGGTTCGTGGCTCCCGGAAAACGACCACTGTGCCTTCCGCCTTTCTCGCCCTGTCATGGTTTCTTATCGTGGGCACGGGTTTTCCCTCGGATCAAATCGCTGCAAACGCGTCGCACCCTCCCACCGAACAACAGGCCCGCGAACTTCTGAGAGCGATCTGCCCTTCAAACATTGCTACCCACACAATCATGCCAGGCCGTTCGTATCTAGGGTGCGAGCGGTGCCCATCCTTCACGACCGTCGGGGGACTTCGTCGGAGGTCGCGCACCGAACCATTTGACCTTCGAACAGTTATCTATGGCAGTTTTACGGCGCCTGCGGTGCGGGAAGTGGTCGGCGACTTCTGGGGGTGCGAAGACCACGCCAACACCGCAAATTTCCAGGCCAGCGTGCTCCTGCGGAAGGGCCCCAAAGGGTGGCGAATGATCCGCTACAAGCGCGTTGAGACCTCCAAGTGCCAGGCCTATCGCTTGCCCACAGGACGGGACATCCTGATCTGCCAGGAATTCACAGGTCACTCGGATGAGGCCAGGACGTGGGTCTCCGTATACGACTTCCGCCTGGCCGACGGCGGTTCACTTGGTCAGGCCTTATTCGGCGTCACCGACGACTGGGGCGCCTGCCGCTCAACGGCCATTCGAGGGTCGATTGATAAAGTCGAATTGCGCGACCTAGATCAGGACGGATCGCCGGACGTACGAATCTTCGTTGGAGTGACCAGGGAAGAATCTACGGGAGACTTCGGGGTGTGCGCCGCGGATTACGTGCCTCCGCCAGCAGAGGTCTATCAGCTCGACTTTCTCTCCCAACAAGGTAGATTCGTGGTCGCACCCTGGAGCGGCGCAACAAAGACCACGCTCGATGCGATATTCACGCCTAGCCATTGAGTTCTTCCACCCGGCTTCATGACAAGGCCACCGCCCGAGGCCGGTGTATCCATGTCCGCGCCACCCACGCGACACAAAGAAGTTTCATGCTACACTTTGGCGACCGAACCCCTTTCTCGGAGGACGCATGAGCAAGGAAGCTGCGGCAGCAACCCTTACGCGAATTTATTTCGACAAGGTCAATGTTCGGGTGACCCCGCGCAAGCCTACGGACAAACTCGGCGTCGAGGCCGTCGAGGAAATCGGCTATGTTTACGGAGCCTTCCTGGCGCGCCTGGACGGGTTCGGCGAACGAGGCCGTGCTTCGCTGGCGGAACCCAAAGCATAGACTCTGCATCCCACGAACTCCCCGCCGTGGGTCGTTCCAATCCGAGAGTGTTTGAGCATGCTTGTGTTGGTGGCAGGCGGTGCGGAGTATATTGGGAGTCACAGGGTGAGGGCGCAGGCGAGTCCTTGAAGCTGTTCCCGCGGGGTTGGAGTAACTAAGCATGCGAGTCCTAGTCACAGGCGGAGCGGGATACATCGGGAGCCACACGGCGAAGGCGCTGGCGCAGGCCGGGCACGAGGTCGTCGTGCTGGACAACTTCAGCGGCGGGCATCGCTGGGCGGTGAAGTGGGGGCCCTGCGTCGAAGGCGATTTGGGCGACGCGGCGCTCGTCACGCAAGCGCTCAAGACTTACGGCATCGACGCCGTCCTGCATTTCGCCGCGAGCATCCAAGTGGGCGAATCAGTCCGCGATCCCAAGAAGTACTTCTGGAACAATGTCGTCAACACGCTACGTCTCCTCGACGCCATGCTCGCGGCCGGCGTCCCGCACATCGTCTTCTCTTCCTCGGCCGCGGTTTATGGAAATCCGGAGAGAGTTCCCATCCCCGAAGCGCATCCCACGCGGCTGGTGAATCCCTATGGCGACACGAAGCTCATGATGGAGCGCGCGCTACAGTGGTACGGCGCGGCATACGGCATCCGGTGGGCGGCGCTGCGCTACTTCAACGCCGCCGGAGCCGACCCGGACGGTGACCTCGGCGAGGAACACGATCCCGAAAGCCACTTGATTCCGCTGGTGATTCTCGCCGCGCTGGGCCGCACTCCCTACGTGGAAGTCTTCGGGACCGATTACGACACTCCGGATGGCACAGCGATTCGCGACTACATTCACATCGTGGATCTCGCCGACGCCCACGTGAAAGCGCTCCAGTACCTGGCGCGCGGCGGCGAGAGCAGGGCGCTCAATCTGGGGACGGGAGAAGGCTACACGGTGCGAGAAGTCGTTGCCGCTGTGTCGAAGGTGTCGGGTGGGCCGGTGCCAGTGCGTGACGCGCCTCGCCGCGCGGGCGATCCTCCGGCGCTCGTCGCCGACCCGGCGCAAGCGGCGAGCCTGCTCGGCTGGAAGCCGCGCTATGCCGGCCTGTCGGAAATCGTGGAGAGTGCCTGGAAGTGGCACAAGAAAAGTTGAAGGCAGTAACCTGATCGCAGCGGTCGCGCCGGTCTAATCCCCGCTGACGCGCGGCGCGGCCCAGGCGAGCTTGCGATCTTCCCCCTCCTCCCGCCTGCCGTCCCAGCGCACGCGCGGCATGATGATGTCCTTCTTGACGCGCGGCGCGTAGTCACGAATCGCCCGCAACATGCTGTCCAGCAGGACGTCGGAGAGGAGATGAGGCGTTAGACCCAGGTCGATCAGCTTGCGGTGGGTGGGATTGTAGTAGTGCTGTTCCGCTTCCACGCGCGGGTTCGGCAAGTGCTGAACCTGCACGTCAAACCCCAGCTTGTTCCCTTCCTGCTGCACCATTTCGGCGAGTTGGAGAACGTTGAAAGTCTCAGTGAACTGGTTGAAGACGCGGAACTCACCGGCCTGAGGAGGATTCAGAATTGCCAGCTCGACGCAGCGCAGCGTATCGCGGATGTTGAGGAAGCCGCGCGTCTGCCCGCCCCGGCCGTAAACCGTAAGCGGCATGCCAATCACCGCCTGCACGCAGAAGCGGTTGAGGGCGGTGCCAAATACTTCGTCATAGTGGAAGCTAGTGGTGAGCCGCTCGTCGAGGCGGGTGTCGTCGGTTTCGATTCCGTACACGACTCCTTGGTTGAGGTCGGTGGAGCGCAGCTTCCAGGCGCGGCAGGCAAAGAGAATGTTGTGGCTGTCGTGGACCTTGGAGAGGTGATAGAACGATCCCGGCTGCTTGGGGTAGGGCAGCACGTCCTTGCGGCCCTTGTATTCAATCTCGATGAAGCCCTCTTCGATGTCGATGTTGGGCGTGCCGTATTCCCCCATCGTGCCGAGCTTCACCAGATGGGACTGCGACGCGCACTCGCGCATCACCCAGAGAACGTTGAGCGTCCCCGTAAGGTTGTTGACCTGGGTGAAGACCGCGCGGTTGTGGTCGATCATCGAGTAGGGCGCGGAGGGCTGTTCGCCGTAGTGAACGACCGCCTGGGGCCGGAAGGATTCGAAGGCGTTCCGCACCGCGCCATAGTCGCGCAGGTCGCCGACGAAAAGCTCGATGGCGTGGCCCGTAACCTCTTTCCAAACCTGCACGCGGTCGTGCAGAGTGTGAATGGGAATCAGCGGCTCGACGTTCAATTCCACTTCCCAGCGCCGCTTGGCGAAGTTATCCATCACGGCCACGTCGTTGCCATGTGCCGACAAATACATGGCCGTCGGCCAGCCCAAATAACCGTCACCACCCAGAACCAGTATTCTCAAACCAGGGCCACCTCTGCTCGATCCGCCGGCCGTCACACCGGCCCGCTTGGATCTGACTCCCACGGACGTGCTGATCCGCTGTGCTCAGTCTCCCCGCCACCGCATAGCGTCGGACAAGATCAGTTGCTCAAGACGCCCCGCGGCGAAGATTCTCAGAATTCTTCTCCAAGCTCACACGGACCTATCATCATAAGCTCCCACTCCAAGGCGTACAAGCCAAGTTTCACTTGCGCACCCTTCAGCCTTTCCGTCGCGTTTAGGTTGAGAGCGTGCCGAATGATGATTACGGTTCCAAAATGCAGACCGCCCGAGAGAAGGCATGCGTCAGCAAACCCCGGCAGGAGAAAATCAACCGCTGCGGTTCGCCCGCTCGAAACGCGGCCGGGATCGCATTCGCGGTCAAAGAACCAGGTCACATCGTGCACCGTCACCACGAGAGGCAGCAGGGGGAAGACAGGCCCGTAGTTCCCAAGGCAGTGGAGCAGGTCCAGGGAATGGCGCTTCATTAGGAACGGCAGGATCGAGTTCTGATAGACAAGCCGGCGCGTGTCACGTTCACGCCGTTGGCGACCTCCCGCGGCATGCTGTCCCGCGGGTGGCAAACCAGTACTTCCACATCGCAACTGTCCACGATCTGTTCAACAAGGTTCTGCACGACGGTCTCGACTCCTCCGATGTAAGGGGAGTAGAGCTTATTGACGTGTAAGATCCTGAGCCTATGGTTCATCTGCGTGGTCATACGCGAAAAGAACACGACTACAATCAGTGCGTCCTGGGAACGCGAACGAGCTCCCTCAGAAGTTGCAGGTAAGCTTTCCACCCTCCTCTCCACCACCGTTTCATCTTGGCGCTTGGCCAAAGACCGGCCCCAACCACAAGAGGCAGGCGCAACAACAGGACCAGGGCGACAACCAGTTTAAGCATTAGAAATTGGCCGCGGCTGAAGTAACGCTCTGCGAAGCGCAACATGTTGCGAAACCGCAGCAACGACCGCACCGAAAAACTCAGCAGCTTGAAACTCGCGCCCCCGTAGTGGAGGATTCGCGCACCGGGCACGTACCAAATCTCCCAGCCTGCCCGCAGGCACCGCACGCAAAGATCAACGTCCTCGTACCAGAAGCGGTAGTCCTCATCGAAAAGCCCGAAGCATTCGAAAGCTTCGCGGCGGACTAGCATGCAGGCGCCGGGAATCTGCTCCATTTGATAGGGCCTGGCGGGATTCCAATTGCGGGCCAGAGGCCCACGGCCGAGCTGGTGGCGGGGCCAGACTCGATTCAGCCACAGCAGGTCCGCTGACAGTGAGGCCAGCGTGGGAAGCGTCACAGGATAGTACTGAAATTGCGTTGATCCGTCGGGATTCACCAGGTGGCCGGAGACCATCCCGGCTGCCGGCCGCTCATCGAGAAACCGGACCAGCCGCTCGAGACTACCCTTCTCCACGATCGTGTCGTTGTTCAGGATGAAAAAGTGGTGACCCCGCCCTCGCCGGATGGCTTGATTGTTCCCCCTCGCGAAGCCGACGTTCTCAGAATTGACAATCACCTGCACCTCGGGAAATCCTGTGCGCGCGACCTCCACGCTGTTGTCTTCGGAGGCGTTGTCCACGAGGATCACTTCCAGGCGCAGGCCGTCAATTTCCCGCAACGAGCGCAGGCAATCAGGCAGCCACTGTGCGCCGTTCCAATTCACGATGCACACGGTTACGTCAATCGCCGGGTCAGAAGCGCTCAGTTCGCTCATTCTCGGTTGTGAAGCGTTTTGCCGCGGCGGACCCTGACCCGACGATCTTCGTCGGCCTCGAGTCCCAGAAGGCCAGTCTGAAAGAGTGCCAGAAATATCGCCAGCCAGAAAAACCCCGGGTCAATTCGCAAAGCCTCCCAGACAGCCGCGAGCGGCCATTTCACATAGCCGTGCGTGAACCCGGCGAGCGCCTGCTTCAGGAACGAGCCGGCCACGCGTCCCCAGGCCACGCGACGCGCCAAAGGACTTGGAGTCACCGAGCTTAACATGGCTTCGGTTTCGCGCAGGACATCATTGCGGGCGAGTCCCGCTTTTCGCAATTGCATCGTCATCGTTTGCGGATGGAGACGAAACCCACAGAGTGGCTCGGGCAGATAACCTACCGGTCCCAGAGCCGCAAGCCGCAACCACATGTCCACGTCAAGGAACTGCGGGAGGTCCTCGGAAAAAGATCCCGCCTTGAGCAAGGCCATTTTGCGGATCAGGACCGTCGACGGTGGCCCCACGAGGTTGCCATAAATTAAGCTGCCTGCCACCACCTCAGCGTAGCTGAGGAAGCGCTGACTGGCAAGCCAGGAAACGGTGCGTATCGTCCGACCCGAAGCGTCCACGAAGCGGAGCCCGGTTGTAACCATGACGGCCTGCGGGTTTCGGTCCAGCGCGGCAACTTGCTTGGCGAGACATGCGGGATCCAGAAGGTCGTCAGAGCAGAGGAACTTGATGTATTGCCCTCGAGCCAGACTGGCTGCATGATTGAAATTGAAGGCCATGCCCATATTCTGCCCGAGTCGATGCAGCCGGATTCTGGCGTCCGAAAAGCTTTTCACGATATCGCACGTCGCATCCGTGGAGGCATTGTCGGATACGATGAGATCAAAGTCCTGGTAGGTCTGTCCGAGGACACTTTCGATACATTCGCGCAGGTACTGGGCGGAATTAAAGGTGGGGATACAAACCGAAACGGTCATGGTCTGGGCTTGCCCGAACCCGTCCGGGCGAGTAGGTCTTCCCTTTCCTTATAAATGAAAGAACTCGAATCGCGTCTGCCTACGCAGGAGCGCACTCGCGATTTCGCCACCATGCGATAGCGTCGCGCAGGCCTTCTTCGAGGCTCAACGCCTGTCGCCATCCTGTCTCGCGGATCAACTTTCGCACGTCAGCAACCATGAGAGGAGGTTCCTGCGGGTCTTCCGCAATGGCACCCCATTCAATCGTGCCATTTCCCTCGAGGAGTCGCGCAATTGTCTCCACGAGAGTCCGCACGCGGACGGGCTCCCCTGACCCCACGTTGACAGGACCCGTCACATTGCTCTTGGCGACGGCCCACACCCCCGACGCCACGTCTTTGACGTGCAGGAAGTCTCGAATTTGCCTGCCACTGGTGCAACGCGCCGTCTCTCCCTGCAAAAGAGCCGTGACTACCGAGGGGACAAGCCTCTCACGAGCCTCGCCGGGACCGTATAGATAGAAAAAGCGCGTCCACGCAAAGCTTATCCCTTCTTGCCGGCAGAACACTTCCAGGATCTCGCGCGCGGCGTTCTTGCAGGTTCCATACAAGGTTCGGGGTCTGAGAGGTGTGACATCCTCGGACAGGAATCCATAATCCCAGTCGTACTCTGCGCATGTCCCCGCCGCCACAAGCCGCTTGCAACCTACATCGGCCAGGGCCTGCGCTAGTCGCAGGGTCATGGCCACACAGTCGAGGTTCTCCGCCGCAGTCCAATACTTGCCCGGGACGGCATACCAAGCCAGATGGATGACCAACTCGGGGCGTGCTTTTCTCAGAAGATCCTTCACGGCCGCGGACTCGCGAAGGTCAAGTGATGCAAGAGACAGGCTGTTCAGAACATCCGTGAGTCGCTCCGTGGACTCGCCGGGAAGAATGACCCCCGAGACTTCGTGGCCTTCCTGGACAATCTGGCGCGTCACGTGCGACCCAATAAACCCGGCCGCTCCGGTAATTAGGACTCGCATCGGTCGAGTTTCCATCTATTGGTGTTTCACCTCCCACTTGTACGGGATGAAGTTGTCGAACGGGTCCATCCGCGAGGAACGGGAAGGGTCATGCGGGTGTGTGCAGCAATTGGCGACCACTGCGTGAGGAGCGCTCATCCCCTTGAAACCGTTCCAAACGTCCGGGGGTATGACCACCAGCGAGTAGTTGTCCGGACCCAGGAAGACCTCCATCAACTCGCCCTTGGTCGGAGAATTCTCGCGGTCGTCATAGAGGACCAACTTAATCCTGCCCTCGACGCAAGCGTAGTTCAATGTCATCTCCTGGTGCTTGTGCCAACCCTTGATCACGCCCGGGTGGACGGTTGAGAAGTAGATTTCGCCGAACTGCTGGAAGTGCGGATCCGTGCACTTGAGCATGTGCAGGATGGTCCCACGCTCGTCGGGGATGCGCCTCAAGGGAATGACCTGAACGCCGTCAATCATCGCTACACCACATGAGGTTCCGGGATGGGAATGATGAACCGGCCACCCCGCCGGCGATACTCGCCCTGCTGCTCCAGAATCTCGTCGGCAAAATTCCACGTCAGCAAAAGAACGTAGTCGGGCATTGCTTCCAAGAGTTTGGAGGGCGGATAGATCGGCAGCCGGACGCCCGGCATGTATCGGCCCTGTTTATAAGTGCTGCGGTCAACCACGAATTCCAACAGGTCGCGGCCGATGCCACAGTAGTTCAAGAGCGTCGCACCCTTCGCGGCAGCGCCATAGGCGGCCAAGCGCATTCCCTGTGACGCGAGGTCGCGGAGGAGCCGGCTCAAATCGGCCTTCACCTTCTCCACGCGACGGCCGAAACCTAGATAAGATTCCGGCTGATCCACGCCCCAGCCTGCTTCTTCCTCCAACATGGCGGTGACAGCAGGCACACGACGAGCGCTAACTTCAGGCACGGCGAATATCCGCAACGAACCGCCGTGAATCGGCAGCCGCTCGACGCTTTCAATGACCAACCCATGTCGAGAGAACAGGCGGTCGAGAGCCGTCAGCGAGAAGTAGCACAGGTGCTCGTGGTAGATGGTGTCGAACTCGCAGCGGTCGAGCATCTCCTTCACGTAGGGGACCTCGATGACGGCCACACCGTTGTCCTTGAGGAGGAGTTGCATCCCGGCGACTACGCCGCCTAGGTCCGCCACGTGCGCCAGCACATTGTTGGCGTGCAGAACGTCGGCCCGCTTTCCCTCTTCCCGCAGCCGCGCGGCCAGTTCCTTGCCGAAAAACTCGCGGAGCGTTCGGATGCCGCGCTCGCTTTCAGCCTGGCGGGCGATGTTTTCGGCCGGCTCGATGCCAAGCACCGGAATTCCCCTCTGGCGGTAGTACTGAAGGAGGTAGCCGTCGTTGCTCGCGACCTCGACGACGAGACTCGCTCTGCCGAGATTGCGTGCTTGGATCATCCGGCAGGCAATCTGCTCGGCGTGGCGCAACACGGTGTCGGAAAACGAGGAAAAGTAAAGATAGTTCCGAAAGAGCGTTTCCGGCGGGACAGTCTCCAGGATTTGGACCAGCGAGCAGCTCTTGCAGAAGGCCAACTCCAGCGGGTAACGCCCTTCGGGCTGCTCCAGTTGTTCAGCGGTGAGCAGAGCGTTGGCGAGTGGAGTCTGGCCAAGCGAGAGCACCATTTCCAGGTCGGAACTCCCACAGGAACGACACATTCCCCCGACGGCGCTCAACTCAACCCCTCCGCCAGGAACGCTGTGTACCAGTCGATGGTCTCCACAAGACCGCGCTCGAGCCCGTAGGCCGGCCGCCATTGAAGAACCTTTTGGGCCTTCGCGGATGATAGATACTGGTTCCGGATTTCGCCTTTAGCCTGGTTGAGCACGGTGGGCTGAATGTCTTCGCACTTCATGAGTCGTCGGATCTTCTCCACAACCTCCAGCACCGTGACACGGGATTCCGGACTGAAGTTGAAGCTCTGGCCGCAAACCTGAGGTGATGGAAGATGCTCCGCGAGGGAAAGATACGCGGAGGAAACGTCTTTCACGTAGATGTAGTCGCGAATGTATCGGCCATCGCTGCGGATGAGGGGCGATTCGCCGCGATTAAGTGACCGGATAGTTCCCGGCACAATCCTTGTCCAGTTCAAATCCCCGCCACCGTAAATGTTGCCGCACCGGGCGACTGTGACGGGCAAGCCGTAAGTGTGAAAGTAGGACTGGGCAATGAGATCCGCGCAGCTCTTAGAGACTTCATAGGGCTGGCGTCCCTGAAGCGGCATCTCCTCCGTATAAGGGAGCGTGGGGTGTTCGCCATAGGCTTTGTCGCTCGAAGCCACCACGACGCGTTGGACCAAGTCGGGATGAAGACGGCACGCCTCAAGGGTGTTCCACGTCCCGCGCACGTTGGCTTCAAAGGTGGCAAGTGGTGCCCGCTGGGCCACGGTCACGATAGCCTGCGCGCCCAGATGGATGACCGTATCGCACTCGTGAGTAACAATCGCGCGCTCCACCGTCCCAAAGTCTTCGAGCCTGCCGTTAATCACATGGATGCGCTGGATGTAACCGCTGCGGTAGAGTTCAGAATAGGGGTCGGCATCCATCACCAGCGCGACGAGCATGGCGCCGCGATCCACCAAGTCTTTCGTCACCCAGGAGCCCACGAGGCCCGTGGCGCCGGTGACCAGGACGCGTTTTCCCTTCCAGAAACTTACAGGAGGGGTCATGGGTTCCAGACTTTCCAAGCAGGACTCTTCCTCCACATCTCATTGAGCGCCAGGAAATCCCGGTAAGTGTCCATGCACTGCCAGAATCCGTCGTGGAAGTAAACCATGAGCTGGCCGTCACGCGCAAGACTCTCCAAGGGCTGGTGCTCCAGGACGCAGGATTCATCGGCGGAGAGATAATCAAAGAACTTCCGGTTGAAAACAAAGAACCCACCATTCACCATGCCGTCGGCCACTTGCGGCTTCTCACTGAACCGATGCACTTGGCCATCCTGGATGACGAGTTCGCCAAAACGCGAGTAAGGCCGCACGCCGGTCACCGTGCCGATGCGGCCGTGTGAGCGGTGGAATTTCACCAGCCGCCCGACGTCGATGTCGGCCACCCCGTCGCCGTAAGTCAGCATGAAGGTGTCGGACTTCACAAACGGTTCAATCCGCTTGATGCGTGCCCCGGTCAGCGTTGTCTCACCGGTGTCCACCAGGGTGATTGTCCAGTCGTCGCCAGGGCCGCACTGATGCGCCACAGGTTGTTCTTCCGCGCCCAGCTTGATGGTGAAATCGCAATTCAGGGTCTGATAATTGAGAAAGTACTGCTTGATGGTCTGGCCTTTGTAGCCCAGGCAGAGGATGAAGCGCTTGAATCCATAGTGCGCATAAATCTTCATGATGTGCCATAAGATCGGACGTCCTCCAATCTCGACCATAGGCTTAGGGCGGTATTCCGTCTCCTCTCGAAGGCGAGTGCCCATGCCACCGCATAAGATTGCGACTGGGATTTCTTGGCCGATAGAATCCAATTTACCCTCGTTGAAGGTGCGGTCACCAGGCAAGGCGATTTGATCGTCTAGCCCTGCCCTGTTCGGTTAGTCAAACCCTCCTCGCGCGCATAGACTTCTTCAACGTAGCCACGACGCAGCCAGGAGCAATTCCTGCTCAAGAGCCTAAAGCCTCCCACTCGTGCGATGATCGCAGGAACGAGAACCTGGGGAATGCCATTCACGGGCGAGTATGCCTCCTGGTTGTAACTGTAGAAAAATCCTTGCAGGTTGTCCCTTGCCCAGCAGAGGTAGTCGGCAACAGCCTGCTCCGGCATTTCCGGCATGCTGTTCTGATTGATAAGGACGTCGGCGCACCAATCGGTGAGCGAATGAATAGCGGTCGTCGGCAACACCCTGACTGTTGTTTGCACAGCATCCCCCGTTTTGGACTCGCCATAAAGCGAGACTTGCGATTCCCCGAGGACCTTAGACAGGAAATAGCCCTGCAGGACATTCGCAAGGGGGAGATCGATCATCGTATAGCTTCCACCAGCCATTTTTCTCAGCGTCATAAGCCAGTAACCCGTTCCTCCAAATCCGCCGCCAATCTCTACAATATTCGGCGTTGCCGCACGCTCGGGCTTCAGTTGACATCTTATCGCCTGGTTGATCCGGACCGCAGCGTAAATATGTTCGGAAGATTCCACTGTAATGAGCGTGTCCGCGATCTTAATCCCGTAAGGCGCCCCAACGTCGGGGAATCCTATCCGCATGCCCAAAGCGGCCTCGATCTTGGCTACCAACGCTTCGAGACCATCACAGAAAGCGTACCCCAGGACTCCCTGTTCGGGGCATTCAGTACGCACCACTCCAAGACTCTCAGCCAGCGACACGAGATCATCCAGGCACTTCAGCGACCATACTCTTGACCCAATGCGAGTTCGACCATCAACGTACAAGTTTCCCGTCGCAATCCCGTACAGAAAACTCTGCCTGAACATGGCACTTAGTAACCCTGCCAAAGGAGCCGGGTCGCCTTGTTTCAGCGCGCTAACTAGTTTCGTATTGTGGTGTCTGGTGTTCTCAGACCAGATCGCACTAAGGTCTTGTGATTCTGACGTATCTCGCAATGCCTTCCGATACGCCGTGACAAGCCGTTCACAGAGCACAAGATCGGACGGCGTGTTCTCACAAGGGGGCGAGAAAGTAAGCTGGCGGAAGGGGATTCTCGCATAACCTCGATAAATCCACTCCGGCCTTTTTTGCATCCGCAGCAGGTAGTAGTTGTATCCAGTTAGGCCTACAAGCGCACCAAGACGCTTTGGGACGCTCATCAAAGGCTTGAGCATGACGCTTATCCTCTAAACTAAATCTCCGATCTGGCTTTCGACGCATCCTTGCCCGACGCTTGAGGGTCTTATCTCCCTAATTTCCCACGCAAATATAGCTAACAACATGGGAGGTCGTTCCGGTGATAGCAAAGCTTGATCCGCTGTTCTGAGCGATCTTCACCGCGTTCGCTGCGGTGTTGTCACTTGCCGTGCATCGATAAGTGGTGATGCCACTGAATGCCGCCGAGCCTGCCAGGGTCACCCCACAGTCCGTTCCGATCCTACAATTGCCGTAAACCAGATGCACACCGGTCTGCTGCGACCCAGCAGCGCTGTAAGTCAGCGGCACAGTCGTCAGATTGGCCACCGGGGTGGTGCTGGAAACAGAAAATGGAGGAGTGCCCGTGGCGATGGTAGTCTGGATCTGCTTAGAGGTCGTAACTCTCCCTGCTCCCGACGGGGTCAAGACGACATCCTGATTCGTACCTTGGGCCTGAATCTCCGTTCTCCCTGTGTTCCCGGCTCCGCGGCTGCATATGAACCAGTCACTCGTCGTGAAGTCCTGGGCGTCGTTGGTCAGGCGGTTGAATAGGCAAGCATCGCCGCGCCCGTTGAACAAATTCCGCGTCAAGGCGACTCCGGCCTTGACATTCGACCCCTCGATGCCGGAGTTGGCTACCCCCAGACCCAATGCGACGGTCCCAGTGCCGTTGTTGTCGTTCTCCAGGCGCACGGGAATCTTGAGTGCGTCCGCCGCCACGTAGGCGTGAAGCAGAGTTGTCGGGTTCGGGCTGTCGGTCGCAAGGCCCACTGGGCCGTCAAAGCGCGCCGAGCCATCGTTGTTGATCCGCCAGCGCGCGGCACCATCGACGGCATTTCTCCCAACAACCATAGGATTCGAGTTGTCTGCGTATGGAATCATGTAAATGTGATCAGACGCGCCGTCGATGTGCAGTCCTTGCTGGCTGTAGTTCCCAATCCAAATGCCCCGCTGGAAAGAGTTGGTGTTTGCAGGTCCAGCTGTGCTGATGATGGAAAGACCATAACCGGGGCGCTTGCTCCCTGCGCTGATGAGGTGTAAAGCCGAGGAGAAATTTGCCCCCGTTCCAGCCACATCCTGATCAGTTGAGGAGAAATTGCTCAAGTCGATCTCAAGACCCATCGCCTGACCGTGCGCAGCTTCCGGGGTTGTGTTATAGCTTGCATTGATATTGGCCCCGTATAGCCCACGCCATCCTGTTGGGCGTTTTGCGACAACCGTGAAACCGACCGCTTCGCCGCCGACCGCCGTGTTGGGCGTTCCGGCTGTAGCTATTAGGTTGATGGCGAATCCTAACTGCGTGATGAAGTACGAGGCTGGCCCAGTTTCAGTAGCACATGGGTAATTCGACTTGAGCGTGGCGCTTGTATCATTCGCGACAGAGGCTATCTCAGCCCAGCAAGTCGTAGCGTGCGCATCGAGCTTGATGGAGCGGCCAAGATGGCCGGAGAGTTCGGTCGTGAAGCTGGTGCCGGAACCCGCGACAGCCGTCGAACCGCTGGTCAGGGTCACGGTCCCCGTGAGCGGCTTGGTAGTCAGCTCGCCCAGATGGTTTTCCAGCAGCATCAAAGGCGTCCTGTCCGGGTCGGTCGTCGAGCCACCGATGATGTCAGCCGTCTGCCGAAAATCGAGCACACCGACATGGTTAGGATAGGTTGTCGCGTTGCCGGTCCCCGTCCCGGGAGGAACTAGAACAAGGCCCGATGTAGACCCTATATCCGTGATAGACGCGTCCTGTTTCGCTGTCCCTGTCACCCCCGAGAACTGGTCGGCGAAGCGCAGGCTGTTGAGGTATTTCGTAACGGCCTTACCGCCCGAATCGGTCCCAATGGGGTGCGGAACAAACCAGCTCCGAGCATCAGTGATTGAACTGATCGCACCCGACGAAGTGACGACTTTTGCCACAGGGACCTGACCGAAGGCAAACCCGGTGGTGTTTTTGGCCGGGGCGCAGCTCGCTCCCGGGTCGAGGTAAACATAGTTCGTGGTGTTGCCGGCCATACTGAGCGTCCCGCCGGCGTAAGTCGCTAGACTCTGGGGGCTTCCGCAGAATGCCGTGCCAGAAGCCAAGTTTAGAGTCAAGCCTGCGCCAGCCGTTGGCCAATAGCCGGTTCCCGCGCCTTGTAGGTAGCTCGAATTTGCGCCGTTGGCGGCATTCGAGGTCTGCGGTTGCTGACCCAAGAGAGAGCTCGAGACTATTAAACTCAGAGACAAGACGGCCAGGATTCGGAAGTTCCCTCGTGTCATTTTCGTACTCCCTCGCAAACCGGACGAGCAGGGCGCTATTGATATCGGCCAAGCCATCTCCAGAAGCCAGCATGAATATGTCCGCATTCACGCAGGGCCCAGCCCACTTGATGCGAGCTCCGGTGAAGACTGCTTCGCCGTCTTCCTTCAGAGTGATCGTCCAATCCTCGACGAGCGAGCATTGATGCAGGATCGGCCGTCCGGTTCTCCACCATCGGCTTGGGGCAGCATTCCGTCTCCTCACGGAGACGCGTCCCTATGCCGCCACAAAGGTTGCCCACCGGGACTGTGTTTTCTGATGGATTCATCTCACGCTGGGTCAACGCCCGGAGGGCGTGGGCTTGCCCCTCTTCCAGGCCACCGCACCGGGGCGATATCCCGGCCTGAACGTAACGGCATGGGGAAGAGCAACGCTCGGTACCGTACTCCTCACTTCCGACCTCGAGGGTAGTTGCCGTCGCATGAGATCAGCCACAACTACTGTAAGAGCCAGGTAGGCCATCCCCGTCGGTGAAGAAATGTGGGGATTGATCGACCCCACAAACAACAACGCGGCGACCCCGCCTATCATACCCCTAAGAATCATAGAATGCCCGCGAGAGGGAAGCCGCTTGCCCATCGCGATCAAGGTGCGACAAATCCAAGCAAGAAAGATAACCCACGCCGCACAACCGATTATCCCCATTTTCATGAAAAACGCGAGCGTCTGCAGTTCATAAGCATACGGATAATCCAAACTGCGGATCAAGTCGGGCAAAGTCTTCCCGAATCCGTTGCCAATGATGGGGTGTTCGAGCCCAGCCCGGATCAGCTTGGGTGCTTGGTCCATCCGTGTAAGGTTTCCTTCCTCGGTGAGGTCAACCGACAGTTCGATTCTCCTCTCCAGC
>JBEKUI010000041.1:0-21590 GCA_049515175.1 Terriglobia bacterium | reverse complement strand
ACGGGGCGAGGGGCAGGCCGCCGGCACGCGCGGCAGGGCCGCGCTCCTACCCCGCATTCTCACCTGCACGCACCGGCCGCGACAATTCCGCTCCGAAAGGAGTATCATGGTTTCAAGGGGCCGGTGTCCCGAAACAGAAATGGATGAAAGTACCGTGGCCTCGCGGCCCGGAAGGAAGAAGGAAATATGGTGGAAGAACGGCTGAAGCTGGCCGTGTTTGTGGATTTTGACAACATTCAAATCGGCGTCAAGGAGACGCTGGGAAAAGAATTCGACGTCTCGCTGGTGCTCGAGGCGCTCAAAGAGCGCGGCGAGGTGATGAGCAAGACGGCTTACGGCGACTGGCCCAAGGCGGGCGAATACAGCCGCCAGATGAGCCAGCACGCCGTGCACATGGTGCAGCGCAACGTCACCCCGCGCGGCGACAAGAACGGCGCGGACATCAACCTGGCCCTCGACGCGCTGGAGATGGCGTTCAATCGCCCCTACATCAACGCCTACGTCATCGTGGGCGGCGACAGCGACTTCATCGCCCTGGTGGAGAAACTGAAGCAGTACGACAAGCGGGTCTTCGTGGTGGGCGGTCGCGCCTTCACCAGCGGCATCATGCAGCGCAACTGCCACGAGTTCATCAGCTACGAAAACCTGCTGCGCGGCGTGGAGAGTTCGCGCCCGGCGCGCACCTCGCGTGGCCAGGCGCGGGCGGCGGCGGACAGCCGTCCGCTCTCCGGCGCGCTCTCGAACGTGCAGCGCGCGCTGAAGATTCTGGAAGAGCGCGAAGTCTCGCCGCAGGTGGGGCTGCTCAAGAGCACGCTCCTGCAACTCGACCCGACCTTCAGCGAGCGCGACTATGGTGCCGGAACGTTCCTGGAGTTCATGCAGAAGATGGAGCGCGCCCGGTTGGTCCGCCTGCGCCGCACCGATCGCGGTTATCTTGTCGAGGCGGCGAATGTTGAAGCGGAAGCGGCGAGCGTTCCTGCCGCTCCCGCCGCCGAGCCGGCGGAAGCGACCGCGAGCGAATCTGCTCCAGCGGAAGCGGTCGAAGCGGCGGCCGCATCAGCCGCCACCGCCGCGGCTGCACCCGAGGCCATGAACCTACTCCGGCAGACCGTCGCCGATGCCGGGCAGAAGTCGCCGGGCAAGCCGCTCTACCTGCGGCAGATCAGCCAGGCCCTGCGCGGCGCGGGGCAGGACTTCGACTCGCGTCGGCACGGCTTCCGCGGCATTCTCGATCTCCTCCATCAGGCACAGCGCGAAGGTCTGTTGCGGCTCCACCGCGACCGCAAGGGCACCTGGCGTGTCTTCCCGCTGGCGGCCACCGCGGTCACGGCCGCGCCCGTCGCCGATTCTCCGGCCGTGGTCAGTGCGGAGCCGCAACTCGCCGTTGACGTTGAACCCGCCGAGATCGATGTGCGCTGGGAAGAAGCAGCGCCCGTCGAGGAAATCGCTGAGGAGCCGGTGGTGGCGATCGAAGCTGCGCCCCTACCGGTCGCTGAAGAGGCCGCGCCGGTTGAAGCTCCGGCCACCGGCCGCAAACCGCGCAAACCCCGCGCGCCTCGGGCTGCAAAGGCCGGCACGCGAAAAACCGCGTCGCGCCGCAAGCCGAAAGAGCCCAGCGCCGAGTAGGGGCGCCCGTCAGCCGACGGGCTGCGCCCTTGTAACTCTTGCCGCACGGACGGCAGAATTCTCTACAGGCGGCGCGACCGCTGGCTTCATTTCGCCGTAGCGCCGAGCGTCTTCATGTAATCCCGCAACGGCACAAACTCATAGCCGCGCTTCTTCAGTTCGGGAATCAGCGTCGAAAGCACCTCCACCGAAATGGGCAGTTCGTGGAAGACGAGAATGTGCGTGGAAACGCCCTTCCGCTCGCGCTGCTCGATCCTCTGTACAACGTAGTCATGCTCGGTCTTCGCCGCGGCTAGTGGCGATTTGAGTTTCGCATAGATGTAATCCTGCGAATCGACGTCCTCGAGGGCCGGGGCTTCCGAAACATCGCCTTTCGACTTGGTCATGAGGTGATATCCGCGCGCTTCGATCTTCTCCCGCAGCGTCTCCCAGACGTCCCAATCGGGCGGGCGGACGTATCGCGGGCGCACTCCCGTGACCGATTGAATGATTCGCGAGGCGCGGTCGATGTCGTTCAGAACCCAGTTTTCCCCGTATCGTTTGGCCATCTTGGAGAATGGCCCGTGTCCGTAAGTATGATTTTCGATTTCGTGCCCGCGGCGGTGCTCTTCCTCGGCCGCCTGCCGGCAATTGATTCCAACGTCGGTTTGCCGGCAGAAATCGTTGGCAGTATCGGCGAGACGAAATCCCATCACAAAAAACGTTGCCTTCACTCCCTCGCGGTCCAGTAGGTCCAACAAACCGGGCGACGAAGCGCCGTTCTGTAATTTTCTGCCCATCAACACGTAGGGCTTCGGCCCGTCATCAAAAGTTAGCGCGATCAGTTTCCGATGCATCGCGCCCGAGGCCGCGGGCGCCTGGGCGCTGGCGGGCGCTGGTTGGATGCTGCCGCCCGCAAGAAGGAGACTTGCGAACGCCAGACAAATTCCCAGCGACCGAAAACGCGAGATCGTCTTCATCATTACCATTCTATTCTGGGGCCGCAAACTTGCGGGGACTCTTTTGGGGGCGATGAAAGGCGGGCCTCACGCCAAGGCGCGAACACGGCGCGCGCAATGGCCGTTGGGTTCGTTTGGCTGAACTCTATACTAGAGAGCGGCGACGGGCAGCCACGCTTCGACGATGCGGCGGGCGCGGGTGGCGGCTTCGTCGACGAGCGCGGCGACGGCGGGGCTCATTTCGTAGGAGAAGGTTATCGGGTCGGAGACTGGGATGGCCAGGATGTGCACCTCGTGAGGGAAGGCGAGACCCAGCTTGCGCATGATCTCGCGAATTTCCCCCAGGCCGACGAAATGCGGGGAGGTGCTCCCGGCTTCGCCGACAGCGTCCAGGTTGCACTCCTGAATCTCCGACCCGACAAACTCTTCCGGCACGTAGCTGTCAATTACCAGGACCTTCTCACGGTCGATCAACTCATCGAGCAGCGACAGGCCGAAGCATGAGGTTGAATGCACTTCCACTTCCGGCGGAAAACTCCCTCGCAACTTTTCGGCGACGCGAATTCCCACCGCGTCATCTTTCAGCATATCGTTGCCGAGTCCGAGGATGAGCATCGACTTCATCGTGAAAACTCACGAATCAGATTGCCGGCCAAGTCGCGAATCTGAATTCTGATCGGCATCGAGCCGGGCAGTGAGTGGGTGCCGCAGCCGTGACAGGGATCGTAGGCGCGGAACGCCATCTCCACCATATTGAGCGCGCCGTCATCATTGGCCGTGGCGGAATTGATGAGTGCCTTCGCCACCTTGTCCACGGAGAGCGCCATGCGCGCCGCGTTATTCTGCGTGGCGACGATCAGGTTGGCCTTGGTAATCAGGCCGGCTTCGTCCGTCTCGTAATGATGGAAGAGCGTGCCGCGCGGCGCTTCCACGACGCCCATGCCGACCGTGGGGATTTCCGTGGGCAGCGTGCGTACCTTGGGATCCGTAATCTCCGGGTCGCTGGCGAGTTCGAGGAAGCGCTCCGCGGCGAAGATCATCTCGATGACGCGTGCCCAGTGGTTCGCCAGGGTGTGATGCACAGGCTTCCCGCCCAGCGTCGCGTAAAGTTGCTCGTAAGCCTCCTGGGCGCGCGGCGTCGCCATGCCATCGGCGGCGTTCAGGCGCGCGAGGGGCGCCACGGCGTAAACGCCCGAATCCGCGCCATCCACGAAGCCCTTCCAGCCGACCTTTTTCAGATACGGGAACTTGATGTAACTCCACGGCTCGACGTGCTCAGCGATCGAGTCCAGATATTCGCGCGCTGTGAAAACGCCAAATTCTTTTCCCGTGGGGTCGACGACGCGGACGCGTCCGTCATAGAAGTTGACGCGATTCTTGCCGTCCACCAGACCCATGTAGTAGGTCTTGTGCGTGTACATGTCGGAGGTGATGGCGTCGACGTATTCCTTGTTCTTCAGGACGACGTCGGTGAAGACGTTGAGGGTGAAGAGCGCGAAATCCACGCCGCGTTTTGCCGCCTCAATGAACTTCGGCTGGTCGGCGGGCGTCATGGGCTTCGAAACGCCACCGGGAAGGCCGAACACGGGATGAATCACCTTGCCGCCCAGCAGGGAAATCAGGTCGCGCAACTCCTTGCGCATGCCGATGACGCGCTTGCCCACTTCCACGCCCACCTTGCCGATGACGCCCAGAATGTTGCGTTCGGCCTTGGGGGCCTTTGGCCCAACGACGAAATCCGGCCCGCCCAGGAAATAGAAATGCAGCGCGTGATCTTCCAGCGTGAAGATGCTGTAAATCATTTCGCGCAACTTCTTGGCGACCGGCGGCGGGTCAACCTTGTAGAGGTCGTCGAGCGCCTTGGTGGCCGCCATGTGGTGCGCCGTGGGGCAAACGCCGCAGATGCGCGAGGTGATTTGCGGCATCTCCTCGGCGGGGCGTCCCACCACGAATTGCTCGAAGCCGCGCAACTCCGGCACCATGAAATACGCGCGGCTGACTTTGCCGCTGTCGTCGAGAAAGATCTCGATCTTGCCGTGGCCCTCGAGCCGGGTGATGGGATCAATCGTAATTCTTTGTGCCATGACACACCTCTATGCGGCTTTGCGTTTGCCGGTGAGCAGCGACGCCGGCACGCTGTAACGATAGAACGTTCCAGCGGGATCCGGGACGCTCTCGAAAACCTTAGTGATCACCTTCTCGTCACCCGAATCCACGATGGAAGCAACGGCCGACAATGCCTTGCCGCCGAAGTCGCGCACGCGGTCGAGCGGCCCGAAGCAGCCGGAGCAGGGCATTCCACCCTTGACGCACAGTGCCTCGCAGCCGCCACGCGTGACGGGACCGAGACACAGCACACCTTGAGCGAGCAGGCATTTCTCTCGGTCGATGAGCACCTGGTGCGGGCGCTTGAGCTCGCTGATCAGCAATTTCTCGGGCTTGGTGGAATTCAAGTCGCACTCGTAGCAGAGCGCGCGATCACCGGCGAGCACCGAGCCCTTCTCGGGCAGCTTGCCGGCGAGAATGGCTTCGATCGCCGCGAAGGTGATTTTCGCCGTGGGCGGGCAGCCGGGGATGTAGTAATCAACGTCGATCACCTGGTCGAGCGTCTTGACGCTTTCGTAGAGTTCCGGCAGCTCCAATTCGCCTTCCGGAACTTTCAAGTGCGGCTGCGGGCGCGTGCCGGTGCCGTCCGTGGTCGAGGGCGAATCGTGATAGACGTACTGGAGGATCGATTCCTTGTCCGTCAGGTTGGCGAGCCCGGGGATTCCGCCCTCGTAGGCGCACGCGCCGTAAGCGATGACCAATCCCGCTTTCTTGCGCAGGAGCTTCGCCATCGCTTCCTGCTCGCTCGTGCGAATGGCGCCGTTGATGAAGGCCACGGCGATTTCGCCGTCCGCCATCGCCTCGACGTCCGAGCGCTTGAAGTCGAGCGCCACGGGCCAGAAGACGATGTCCACGGCCTCGACGACCTTGAGGATGCCTTCGGCGAGATCGACGACCGCCTCTTCGCAGCCGCCACAACTTGCGCACCAGTAAAAAGCTACTTTGGGTTTCGCCATAGTCCTTGGCTCCTTCCCTATAACCACTCGTTCCGTCGATTCTCTTACTCCCTCACCCGGTCCGGCTTTGCCGGACCACCCTCTCCCCGAGGGAGAGGGCTGTAAGGCAAAGTCGGGAGGGCGGAGCCCTCCCTTACGCCGCCATCGCGACGCCAGCCGCTGCCTCTTTCTGGCGCAGCGGGCCGAGGCGGCGAATCTGCGCCGTGAAATCATTCATCACGTCGCGCAGACGCTCGCCTTCGGCGGCGGATATCCATTCCAGCCGCAGTCGTTCCGGCTCGATGCCAAACTGCGGCAGCATCTTACCCAGCAGTTTGGCGCGCCGCAGCGCCTTGTAGTTCCCTTCCTGATAGTGGCAATCTCCGGGGTGGCAGCCGCCGATGAGCACGCCGTCGGCGCCGTGGCGGAAGGCCCACAGCACCATCTGCGGATCGACGCGCCCCGAGCACATGGTGCGCACCACGCGCACGTTGGGGGCGTACTTCATGCGCGAAGTCCCCGCGAGATCGGCGGCGAGATAGGTGCACCAGTTGCAGAAGAATCCGACGATGCGCGGACTGAATTCGGTGTTCATACCAGCACTCCTTCCACTTCGGCGAAGAGTTGCTCATCCCGGAAAAGGTTCTGCTGTGCGGCGCCCGAGGGGCAGGCGGCGACACACGTTCCACAGCCCTTGCAGAGAGCTTCGTTGAGCACGGCAACCTTCTTCTCGCTGTCGAAATGAATCGCCGTGTAAGGACACATCCCGACGCAGACGTGGCAGCCCGAGCAGAGCTTCTCATCGATCCAGGCCGTGTTGGGCTCCATCTCGACGAAGCCCTTGTCGATGAGCGCCATGCACTGCGCCGCCGCGGCGCCCGCCTGTGCCACGGTATCCGGAATATCCTTGGGACCCTGGTTGCAGCCCGCGAGGAAGATTCCCTCGGTGAAGGTATCGACGGGCGCGAGCTTGGGATGGCGCTCCAGGAACCAGCCCTCGGCCGAGCAGCCGAGGTTGAACAGCCGCCGCACTTCTCCGACATCGGCCTGGGGTTCCATCGCGACCGAGAGCACCACCATGTCCACCGGAATGCGCCGCACGATCCCCAGCAGCGTGTCTTCCACGCGCAGGACGAGCTTGCCCTCTTCCGCGGGCGACTGCGCCCAGCCACTCACTTCCGCCACCTTGCCGCGGATGAAGCTGACGCCCTCGTCGAGCACGCGCTTGTAGAATTCCTCGAAGCCTTTGCCGGGCGTGCGCATGTCGATATAGAAGTTGTAGAGGTGCGCGCCGGTCTTCTCCTTGAGCAGGTGCGCGAGCTTGAGCGAATACATGCAGCAGACGCGCGAGCAGTACTTGTTGGTGTTCTCGTCGCGCGAGCCGATGCAGTGCAGGACGCCGATGGACTCCGGCTTCTTCCCGTCGCGCATCACCACCTGCCCGAGCGTCGGGCCCGAGGCGTTGACGAGCCGCTCGATTTCGAGGCTGGTGTAAACGTTGGGGAACTTGCCGTAGCCGTATTGCGGGGCGCGATGAGGATCGAAGGTCTTGAAGCCCGTGGCCATGATGATCGTGCCCACATCCAGTTCCACTTCCTGCACCTTCTGGGAGAAATCAATGGCGTCGCGGTCGCCGCAGACCTCCATGCAACCCTTGGGGCATTTGTGCGACTTGAACTCAATGCAGGTTTCGGGGTCGATCACCGGCACGGGCGGCACCGCCTGCGGGAACGGCATGTAAATCGGTTTCCGTTTGCCTAATCCCATGTCGAATTCGTTGGCGTATTTGCCTTCCTTGTAAACGCACTCCTCGATGCACTTCAGGCAGCCGACGCATTTTTCCTCGTCCACGTAGCGCGGGTAACGCTTCACCTTGACCTTGAAATTGCCGACGAAGCCGCTGACCTGGCTGACCTCGGAATAGGTCATCAGGTGGATGTTGGGATGCTGCTTCACGGCGGTCATCTTGGGAGTGAGGATGCACGCCGCGCAGTCGAGCGTTGGAAATGTCTTGTCGAATTGCGCCATGTGTCCGCCGATGGTGGGCTTGCGCTCGACGAGATAGACCTGCTTGTTGCCGTTCGCCAGCGTCAGCGCGGCGTGAATTCCGGCGATGCCGCCACCCACGATGAGCACGGCGGGATTCACCGGGACGCGCCGCGGCTCCAGTTCCTGAAGCCAGAACGCGCGGCTCACGGCGGCCTTGACCAATGCTTTGGATTTCTCCGTGGCCGCCGCCACGTCGTCACTCACCCACGAAACGTGTTCGCGGATGTTCACCAGATGGAACAGGTAGGGATTCAGCCCGGCATTTTCCGTGGTCTTGCGAAACGTCAGCTCGTGCAGGTGCGGGGAACAGGAGGCTACGACCACGCGATTCAGCTGGTGTTCCTTGACGTCCTTGACGATGAGATCCTGTCCCGGGTCTGAGCACATGTATTTGTACTCGCGCGAGACGATAAACCCCGGCAGCTTGCCGGCAAACTCCGCGAGGGCATTCACATCCACCTTGCCCGCGATGTTCGTTCCGCAATGGCAAACGTAAACTCCGATTCGTACGCTGTGGTTCCCGTTGCCGTTCATGGCTGTGTCCTCTCTGTGTAGCGCCGGCTTTTAGCCGGCAGGTGTTTTGCTGGCCGCCGAGATGGCGGCGCTACCTCACGCGGCCTTGGCCTGCAGGGCCGCCGCTTCTTTCCCAGAGACCGCCTCTGCAACCAGGTCGGTCAGGTCGCGAATCACGAGGCGGCCTTCCAACCCAGCCGTTTTCACCGCGTCGGTGAACATCACAAAATCTTTCGGGCAGGCGACGACGAGCATCTCGACGCCCGCGAGCGCCGCCGCTTCCTTCACCCGGTTTTCGCTGGGGCGCGATTGCGCCTCGCCGATCTCCTCCATCCACACGCGCCCGCCGCCTCCGCCGCAGCAGAAACTGTCGCGGCGCGAGCGCGGCATTTCGATCACTTTCGTCCCCAGCGCCCGCAGAACTTGCCGTGGCGCCTCGTACACTCCGTTGTAGCGCCCCAGGTAGCACGGGTCGTGATAGGTGACGTGCGCGTGCAGCGGGTTCGCGACCTTCAGCCGTCCGCGTTCCAGCAGGGCAGCGAGCAGCTCCGTATAGTGATGGACGGGATGCCGGCCGTGATTCAGCTCCGGGTACTCGTTCTTGAGCGTGTTGTAGACGTGCGGGTCGGTCGTAAAGATGTTGTTGAACATCGCCTTCTGGAGCGTGGCGGTGTTCTTCTCGCGCAGCAGTTCGAACAGGCCCTCTTCGCCGGCCCGGCGCGCGTCGTTGCCGGTATTGCGCTCCGCCTCGTAGAGAATGCCGAAGTCCACTTCGGCGGAGTGCAGCACTCGCGCCAGCGCCCGCGTCGATTCCTGAAGCGCCGGGTGGTAGCAGGCGTACTCGCCCATGTACCACAGCCACTCGACCGGCTCCTTGCGCGCGTCCTTAGGCTTGAAGCCGAGGCCTTGCGTCCAGACGGCGCGCTTGCGCTCCGACTGCCCAAAGGAGTTGCCGTAGCGTTGCAGGTTGCTGAAAGCCTCCTGCAGCCGCTCGTCCAATTCGCCGCGCTCGACGAGCCGCCGTCGCAGGTCCACCATGATCGACATGTGCTCGTTGAGCACCGGGCAGTGCTCGGCGCAGGAGAGGCATGTGGTACAGGCCCAGAGCTCTTTGGGAGCGATCAGGCCGCCAATCAACGCCGGCTCGCCGCCATCCGCGGTGGCACGGGCCTTCTCAAGCAGCGTCGGGCCGTATTGGAGCAATTGCACCTTCAGGTTATGAACGAGCTGCCGGGGCGAGCACGGCTCGCCAGAGGTATGACTCGGGCAGGCGCGTTCGCAGCGTCCGCACTCGGCGCAGGCGAAGGCGGAGAGCAACTGCCGCCAGGTGAATTCCTCCAGCCGCTCGGCGCCGAGACGTGCGCTTTCAGCGGGCGGCGCGGCCAGTCGGCCGGGCGGATCGAGCCGGCTGAAGAACACGCTGAAAGGCGAAGCGAGCAGGTGCAGATGCTTCGAGTAGGGCAGATAAGCCAGGAAGAAAAGGACAATAGAAATGTGCGCCCACCAGAAAGCGTGATGGGTGGCTGCGGCATGGGCGCGCAGTGTCGCCGAGCGGCCGAACCCATCGGCCAGCCCCCACGCAAAGGGCGTCCAAATCTTGCTTTCAGCAGGCGAGGCGACGATATGGAAGCTCGACGCGCCAAGATAAGTCACCATCAACGCGGCAATCAGAGCGTTGACCAGCGTCGCGTCCCAGGTCTGTTGCAGGCCTTCGGGACGGAGGATGAATCGGCGGAAGGAGGTGATGGCCAGTGCGGCCAGCACGAGCGCCGCGAAGATATCGATGATGGGCGCGACGTAGCGGTTTTCTTCCAGGCGGGGAACGGGGAGCCCCGGCAGCAACCCTTGGAGAAGCATGCCGCTCGTGGCGAGCAGAAAAACCACAAAGCCGTAGAAAATGAAGAGATGCGGGATGCCCACCAGCGGTTCATCGAGCATGCGGCGCTGACCGAAGACGTAAACCAGGACTTTCTGGATGCGCTCCGGAATGCGGTCCCAGCGCATTTCCGGGCGGCCCAGGCGGAGGAGACGGATCAAATAGCTGACCCGCCAGGCGAACAGCCCGGACGCGGTGAGAAACAGGGCCCAGAGGATTGCCCAATCTGCCGTCAGCGCCATTTTGGGAGGACCCGGAATCATCAGCCTGCCTTCTTCATGTTTGCCTTGCGGACCTCTTCGGTCAGCAAGGGAATCAGGTCGAGAGCATCAACGACCGCACCGTAATGCGCCCCCGCGAAAATCGGCGCCTTGGCGTCGGTGTTGACGGCGACGATCAACTCGGAGTTTTTCATGCCTTCCCAGTGCTCCGGGGCGCCGCTGATGCCAAAGGCCAGATAGAGTTTCGGTTTGACGGTCATGCCGGACTTGCCCACCTGGCGAGTGAGCGGCAGCCAGCCCTGGTCGATCACCGGGCGCGAGGCGCAGACTGCGCCACCCATCGCCTCCGCGAGTTCTTTCGCCATCGCCAGGTTGTCGGCGTTTTGAATGCCGCGCCCCACCGCGACCAGGACGGAGGACTGGGTGATGTCCACGTCACCGGGCGGCGGCTCGATCAACTTGCGAAACTTGGTTCGAACTTCTGGCAAGGTCGCGGGCAGCGGGATTTCGTGAACCTCCGGCCGGCCTGCCGCCACGGTCTCCGGCTTGGGGAAGGAACCGGGAACGACGGCGACAAGCGTCGTCGCCTCCGGCACGGCCACTTCGGCGAAGATTTTGCCGCCATAGATTTGGCTGGTGGCGAAGAGGCGGTCATCGCGGACTTCCAGCTTCGTGCAGTTATCGAGGCAGGGTTTTCCCGTGCGAGCGGAGATCAGGCTGAGCAGATCGAGCCCCGCCGACGTGCTGCCCATGAGGACGATGCGGGGGTCCGCGTCTTTCAACGCTGCTTCGAGCGCTGTGCTGTAAGCCTCCGACGTGAACTCGCGCAGCTCCGGCCGGTCCGCCACCCAGACGACATCGGCCCCCGCGAGTTCGCCGACCAACCCCTTCACCTCGCACCCCAGCAGGACGACCGCCAGCTTGGCCTCCCCGGCCTGGGCCAGCTCGCGGCCTTTCCCGATCAGCTCGAGCGTGATGTCGTTCAAGCGTCCCTGAAATTTCTCGGCGACCACCCAAACGTCTTTGGTCATACTTCACCTCACGAGGCGTCGTTCCGCGAACAGGTCAACCATTTGGCGGACGACCTCTTCCGGCGTGCCGGAGAGCAGGGACGCTCCGGCGCCTTCCTCGGGTTTGAACATTCGCGCCACATCTACGATTTCCGCCTCGGGCGGCGTGGTTTCCTTCTCCTCGACGCTCGCGGTTTTCATCACCTGGCGCAGTCGGCTGACGGGCACGTAGCGCGGTGGGTGCTCGGCGGCCTGGACGCCCAGCACGGCCGGGAGCTTCACTTCCAATTCCGCCGCGTATCCGCCCGGGTATTCCTTCTGCACGACCGCCAGGGCGGTGCCGTTCGTCATCTCGACTTTGCGAACCAGGCCCACGTAAGGAAGATTGAGATAGCCGGCAAGCAGTCCGCCCAGCGAACCGTCCAAGTCATCGATGGCGCGCACTCCAGTCAAGATGAGGTCAAACGAAAGTCCCTCCAGCACCGAGGCGAAGATCTTGGCGGCGGTGTGATTCACGGGCGGCGTATCGAGCCCGGTTCGAATCATCACCACACGGTCCGCGCCCTTCGCCAGGGCCGTGCAGAGTGAGTCGCGCACCTCGCCGGTTTCGAGCGAAAATACTTCGACGCGCGCCTGCACGCGCTCCTTAATCAGCAATGCCTCTTCCAAGGCGTGGTCGTCCGATTCACTCAGGATGTAGCGAATGGAATCGGAATCGACGGCCTTGCCGCTGGCGTCAATCTCCACCCCTTCCACCAGGTCAGGGACCTGTTTGGTGAGCACGGCGATATTCATGGTCCCTTCCTCCTTCAGGCGAGCTCCATAGACTCGGCCAGCAACTCGATGATGTCGCGCACGACCAGCTTCCCTTCGTGGCCTGTGATCTTGACCGCGTCTTCAAAGCGCGAGGGCTCGAAGGGGCAGGCCACGGCCAGCGTCCCCGCGCCTGTCGCCGCCGCTTGCAGAATGCGCCGGTCGGCCAGACGATCCTTCACTCGCTCCTGGATAAAGCGGTCGAGGTAGACGGTGCTTCCGCCCCCACCGCAGCACAGGGCGGATTCGCGGTTCTGGATCATTTCCACCGTCTTGATGCCGGGAATCGCCTGGAGCAGCATGCGCGGCTCTTCGTAATGTGAAGTCTTGCGACCCAGGCAGCAGGAGTCGTGATAGGTCACCGTGGCGTTGAGCTTCTTTTTGAGCAGCGGTTTCAATTGACCAAGTCGCTCGGCCAGGAACGCGACGACGGGTTGGACGTTGTATCGTCCACCCAGCGCCGGGTAGATGTTGCGCAGCGTGCGGTAGGAGTGCGGGTCGGTCATGATGATTTCGCGGAACTTGTACTTGTTGAGTATCTCGATGTTCCGCTCGATGAGCATCTCGAACAGGCCGCGCTCGCCCGCCAGCCACTCGCAATCACCCAGACAGCGTTCTTCGTGGCCCAGGATGGCGAAGTCCACACCCAGGGCGTTCAGAATGCGCGCCAGCAGTTTGGAGATTTCCTGCCCGCGCGGTTCAAACGACGGGTTACATTCCACAATCCACAGCACGTCCACCGGCCGCTTCAACTGCGAGATGATGGGCACGGGCACGCCGGCGGTCTTCGCCCAGTCGGCGCGCTTCTTGGGCGAGATGCCCATGGGGTTCCCGTAAAGGTAGGTGTTCTGCAGCGCCTTCTGCAGGTCCTGGTCGAGCGCCTTGCCTCCCGCGACCACGGCGGCACGGAGGGCGGGAAAGAGGCCATCCGAAATCTGCAACTGGCTCGGGCAACGCACCGCGCAGGTGTGGCACGAAACGCACAGCCAAGGTGTGTTGCTTTCCACGACTTCGTTGAACCGCCCTTCGAGGAGCATCTTGACGGCTTTGCGCGGCGCGTAATCCATCGCTTCGCCCATGGGGCACGAACCGCTGCAGACCCCGCACTGAATGCATCGGCGGAACTTCTCTTCGGCGCTCGCAATCTCAGGAAACAGGGGGCCCGGGAGTTCTGGAATAGGAGGTACCTGAAGTGCGCCCATGGTGAAACTCCTTCTTGACTCACCGGTTCGCTCAGGTTGTCTCAGGCGGCCGCGGGTTCACGCGCCGCAAAAGCCTTGTTCTCCACCTCCCACCGGAAAGGCACGAGCAATTTCTCGAGTCCCAGAGCCTTTTCCGGAAGACCCAGGGCCAAGCCGATCAGTTGCGTGAAATAAGGGATCGGAATTGTGATGTCTTCGCCGTATTGACGATTTATCTTGCCCTGATGCGCTTCTAAGTTGAGCTGGCAGAGCGGGCAGACGGTGACCAAGGCGTCCGCTTTGGCCTTCTTGGCATGGCTGAGCAGAATATAGACCAGCCGATGTCCGACTTCGTCAATGGTGCCGGTGAGCGAGCCGCCACAGCAGCGGGATTTCAATTCAAAGTCCACCAGGTTCGCGCCCATCGCCGGGATAAACGCGTCAAAGGCTTCGAGCGAGAACCCATCGCTGAGGGGATAAGGCCGTGCGATCAGGCAGCCGTAATAAGGCGCGACGTTCAAGCCCTTGAGCGGCTTCTTGACTTTGGCTTTCAGGCCTTTCACGCCCACGTCGCGGAGGATGATCTCCAGTGGATGCAGGATCTCAATTTTGCCTTTGTAGCGAAGCCCAATGACGGCCAGCGCCTTATCGATTTTCTCGCGCAGGTCCGGGTAGCGAGCCAGATGATCCTTGGTCTTTTTCAGGATCATGTAGCAGGCAGTGCAAGGCGCCACGAGTTCTTTTCCTGCTTTTTCCGCCAGGGCGAGGTTGCGCGCCCCGAGCGCAAAGGCCTGATACTCTTCCACCGCGATGTAAGCGGTGGCGCCGCAGCAATTCCATTCCGGCAATTCCCGCAGTTCCAAACCGAGGGCATCGAACACCGCATAAAGCGAGTCCTGGCAATGCCGCGCGAAACCATGCATGCAACAGCCGGGGAAATACGTATAAGCCATGGGACCCTCTCTCCCGGATTTTCAAGCCGCCTTCTTCAATCCGCTCCGGTCCGCGTGCCCGGCGACGGTCGCAGGCAGCGGTGACTTCGTCGCACCGCTGGAGCCGGATTCAATGGCCGCCAGCATTCGGCGCAGATCCGCGCTCGCCGCCTTGGGAATGCGGGTCGAACCCAGGCACATCCGCCCGCGCAGCATCAGCCGCAATCCCAGCGGCCAGGAGGTCAGCAGCTTCAGGGGAGCGGTCTTAAGCAACACCCTCAGCACCAGCCAGAACTCGTTGGTGCGGCCCGAACCCTTCAGCATTTTCATGAATTCCTTCGCCAGCACGGGCACCGGGAAGCGCCGCGGGTAAATCCCCTCGCGGATGGCGATGCGCTTGAGCGCATACATCACCTCGGTGACGCCGATTCCGGAAGGGCAACGCACCGTGCACTCATAACAGGAGGCGCACAGCCAGATGGCGAAACTGGTGATGACCTCCTCTTTGAAGCCCTCGCGGACCATGCCAATTAGTTTTCGAGGCGTGTAATCCATGTAAACGGAGAGCGGGCAGGCACTGCCGCATGTCCCGCACTGCAGGCAGGAAAAGATCTTCTCACCGCCGGGCGTCGCGATGACCTCGGCGGCTAGATCACGTTCCAGTTCTTTTTCGTACTTAACCCTCTGGAAAAAGGTGGGACGCGCCATCCCTTCGCCTCCCCTCTTTCTGTGGCGAACAGAAGAGAATTAACGGGCCAATCCTTAGTGCCAACCGGCCCATGCCGCGCATCGGGCTCGACACATTGACCGACCCGGCGCGACACATACTTCCACCCGTGTAGGTGCAAGAAGCTGGCCAATAGCAAGAGTTCAAGTTGGACAGGACAGGTCTTGCGATTTCTCAGGAGGGATTTTGACCACACGTGCGCGGCGATTGAGAATCTCGGTCAATGTGTACTGCCCGGTCGGGGGAGTCTGCTGAAGCCCACGACAGATGAGGGTCCAGCTCTGTTGTGATTTCCTGCTGCCAGTTTTTCGGTTCGGATTGCATCAGAGGGTTCCGAACTCCCGTTACTCGTCCCGAATTCAAGGGAAGAGGCGATTTCACGCTGCGCGAAAACACTCCCGGCATCTTTCCGTAGCCGGGAGTTAACACCTTCGTATCTTGGTGCGAATTGCCGCGAGAGGGAGGAAACTACTTCCCGCCGGCGTACGCCGTGTAGGCGTCGGCGACCTTGGCCGCGCTCGCATCGCCATCATGAATCAGGACCCGGTAGCGGAAGGTCAGCGACTCCCCGGGTTTGATGGTCATGCTGCCGTCGCGCGACTTGTCGTTGTAGAAGTCGTGCTCGCCGAATGGATTCACGGCAAACAATCCGTAATCGCGCGCGTGCCAGTAGGTAGGGTGCTTGGGATTGGAAGGATTGTCGAAGATGGCGATGCCAAGTTCCTTGCCCTCGACCTTTGCGGAGTAATCGACCCAGTTGGCGCGTTTCCCCCAAATCTGCTCCTCGCCCACCCCGCCCTCGGAATTGGTCATGCGCACCGTGGGCTTTTGCATGGCCTTAACGACGCGAATGCCGAACGTGCCCTCTTTCGTATCGCCCATCTTAAGCGGCGATTGCAGGGCGTGGATGGTGAACTCGCAGTCGATGGTGCGGGCGGAGGTGTCGCCGCGGAACGTGTAAGCCTGCGTCTCTTCGCCCATGACTTTTCCGTCCGGGCCGACCAGATTGAACTGGGCGCGGAGGGATCCGGCCTCGGCGCCGCCGCGCGCCTCTTCCAGCTTGGTAAGCACGGTGCGGCCGAAGGGCAGTTGCTCGGAAGACTGGTAAGTCTTGCCCGCCACGTGGACGGGGGCCTTTTCCGCAAATTCCGCCTCGCCCCAGAAGTCAACTCCGTTGATATCGCCGTGCGTGTAGTAGAGGCCGCGATGATGGGGATGGTCCTTGCTCTCGCCCGGAATGTTTTTGACCATCGGGAAGCCGCGCGTCACGACGATTCCTTCGGCGCTGCGCAGCGGATACATAAAGGGCTTCGCAATCTTGGCGTCGAAGTAGTAGGTCGTGAACGGTTTGCCGCCAATGAGCACGTCCACCTGGCTGCCCTGATGCTTCACTTCCACGCTCTCACCGGCGCGCGCGGCAGTTGCGGCAAGGAACGCCAGGGAGCAGACAAGAGTCAATATTGCGACACGGAATCGAACCATGGCGAGTTCACCTCGTAGGGAAATGACGTTAGATCGAAGCAGCATCATACTCCCATTCCCGGGCTGTGGTCACGAGATTAAGGCTTCCACCACGTCGTGCGGGCGGAGAATCCCGTGGGGCGCATCACATCGACGCGAATACGCTGCGGATTCTTGGTCTCGAACGGCACTTCCTGGATGAAGCCCTCGCCCGGAGCCATTCTCGGCAGGGGCACGGCGTACTGTTCCATGGGCAGATCGCCGAAGCCGTAGACGATGCAGCGCAGGGCGTAGCCTTCCAGGGTGTAGGAGGGGAGCGTAATTCCCGCCAGCACCGACGCGGTGATCCACCGGCCGTTGATGGAGACGTCGAGCTGGGCGAGCGGGCTCGCTTCGTCGCGCAGCGCCTCGAAAGAAGGTTTGCGGGCGCCGTACAAATTCACCACCCCGTGCACGCGCTGCTTGAGCACGAAAGCTCCTTTGTCGCCGACGTGCGTCCGGTAGTCGTTGTAGTCGAAGAAGATCGCCCCCGCCACAAAATCGAATTCGCGATAGACATTCGTGTGCGTTTTCAGGATTTCGATGCGGCGCGCGTCGCCCCCCGTGCGGTCGGGCGCGCACTCGCAATAGCCGTATTCGGAGACCACAATCGGTTTTCCCGGGAAGGCGCGGTGAATGGCCTCCAGTTTGCGCCGCACCGAATCGACGTCGCCGCCATACCAGCTTTCGTAGTACTCGTTCCACGAAATGAAGTCGAGCTCCCCGGCGGCGTCGCGTTCGGGAGTCTGCTGAAGCGAGTTGGAGGCGTAAGTCAGCAACCGCGTCGGATCGAGCTTCCTCGCTTCCTTCGCCATGCTCCGGATGAATTTCTGCGCCGGCGGGTTCTGCCCGTTGACCTCGTTACACAATCCCCACGCGAAGATGCTCGGGTGATTGCGGTCGCGCACTATCATCTCGCGCAATTGCTCGAGGCCGTTTTCGAGGATGGCGGGCGCGGGCTCATCGGCCATGCCCTGGAAGGTGTCCGGCCCCCAGGCGGGAATTTCCTCCTGCATCAGGATGCCGTGCCGGTCGCAGTAATCGAGCACGCGCCGGTCCTGCTGCCAGTGGACGCGTGTGAGGACACAGTTGAGCTCCTTGAGGTCGTTGTGGTCGTGCTCGATCCACGACGCGGGCTCGGCCATGCCGTAGTCGGGATGGCTCCCTGCCATGCGCTCCACGCCCATCAGCCGGACGCGCTCGCCGTTCAGATAGAATGCGCCGTCTTTGACTTCAAACCTGCGCACACCGAAGGTCTCCGTATAGCTGTGCAATGTTTTCTTGTCCTGCCAGAGCTGGACTACCACTCGATAAAGGTGTGGGTGATCAAAATCCCAAAGACGCATCGGCTCGTTGATAGATTGGAGCGGAACGGACTGAGCGGCTCCAGGCTCGAGGTCCACATGACCAGCGCCGGCTGCAGCCACCACTCCGAAGCCCGTTTCTTCTTCCGCAACTCGATAATCGAGGCCAAGTCGGATTGGGCTCTTGCCCGCGTTGCGCACGACCGCATGGATCTGGAGGTGTGTCCGCTGGGCTTTGAGGTCCGGCTGCGCGTCTACCTGAACACGCTCGATGTAAGCCTGCGGCGTGACCAGGAGTTTCACAGGCCGCGTGATTCCTCCATCGTCGGTCCAATCAAAGGACCTGCCGCGCGGGAGCATTCCTTCGTCAAAGGAGTTGTCGACCTTGACTGCGAGGAGGTTGGGGCCGTCGATCCGCAGACCCGAGGAGATGTCGAACGTAAACCCTGTGTAGCTGCGACGAAGGTGCTTCCCGACCAGGTTGCCATTTAGCCAAACCGTTGCGCTGTGGTTGACGGCCTCGAATTCGATGCGAACGGTCTTGTCAGCCCAGTGCGCCGGAGCGTCGAAGCCCGTAACATACCATGCGACTCCGTGGTAACCGGCCGTTTCTTCGGAAACCTGCCAGGTGTGTGGAATGGTCACTCGAATCGATTTTCGTAGGGCGGTGAGTGGGCGATACCAGTGATCGGATTCCCCAACGCCTTGCGGGTCGAGCTGAAACATCCATTGTCCACCCAGTGGAATTACTGCAGTCCCGAATTCGGCAGCCCTCTCCGCCAATCCGAATTGGGAAGCGTCCGACAAGATCGGGACCATCGCCGCCGAGGCGCCGGCGGCCGCCAGGCCCTGCAATAGTTTTCGGCGTGAAAGGTTTTTCATGGCTGCATCCATTTGTTGGCGCAAGGCGGCGCCTCGCCCGTGGATTGGGTGGCCCGCCGGGTCGCCCCTACGAGATCGTGAGTACGCCGGCGCCGCGAATCTTGCTCTGCTTGAGCGCCTGGAGGGCGAGGTTGGCGTCCTCGAGGCGAAAGGACTCGACCTCGGAGCGAATCGGGATCTCCGCCGCCAGGCGCAGGAACTCCCGCGCGTCCTCGCGCGTCGCGTTGGCGACGCTGCGGATAACGCGTTCGTGGTAGAGCAGCTTATCGTAATCAATCTGCGGAATGGGGCTCATCGTGAGGTCGGCGAGTGAGACGGTCCCGCCTTTGCGCAGCACCCGCAGCGCCTCTAGCACCAGCGACCCAATCGGCGCGAAGATCACCGCGGCATCGAGCGGCGCGGGCGGCGTGGCCTCAGCTCTCCCTACCCATGCTGCCCCCATCGCCCGCGCCAGCTGTTGATGCCCCTCGGTTCGGGTGAAGACATAGACTTCGCAGCCGAGGTGCTGCGCCACTTGGAGGATGAGGTGCGCCGACGCTCCGAAACCGTAGAGCCCCACGCGCTCGCCAGGCCGCACGCCGCTCAGGCGGAAGGAGCGGAACCCGACGATGCCCGCGCAGAGCAGCGGCGCCGCCTGCAAATCGGAGAATCCGCCGGGGAGCGGGTAAGCGAAGGATTCCGGAACGATCATCGCCTCGGCGTAGCCGCCATCTGCGTCCCAGCCGGTGAAGCGCGCGCGGTCGCAGAGATTCTCCAGGCCCTTTTTGCAGTACGCGCACTCGCCGCAGGTGGAGTAGACCCATGCGACACCCACGCGCTCGCCCTCATGAAGAGTCCTGACTCCCGCGCCGAGCGCGTCCACCACGCCCACGATCTGATGGCCGGGAATGAGAGGCGAGCGACGGAGGGGCACATCGCCTTCCACCGTGTGCAGGTCGGTACGACAGATGCCGCACGCGTGTACGCGAACGCGCACCTCCTCCCGGCCAGGAGTAGGCAAAGGGACGTCCCGCAGTTGCAGTGGCCCCTCCTCCACCGGAGCCTGCTTGTTGAGCACCATGGCGCGCATGATGGGGCTCAGTCTAGCGAACTGGCAGCGGAGATGACAAGCACGGGATGAAGTCGCCGCGCGCTGCAAAAGTTCTCCGCCGACGGCCCAAGGTTGTGGGACAGTGGGGAAAGGGTCGAAAGATTGAACACTTCCGCGCGCGTCCCGAAGCTCATTCGGCGACGCGAAGAGAGGGTGGGGCATGAAAATTCTACTTTCCTTGATGCTGGCGTTGGGCTTGAGCGCGGCCGATCTGGCTGCCGAGCAAGGCAAGGAAGCCGAGCGGCTGCAGAAGTCGGCGGAGGTGATCAATGAGGTCATGGGAACCCCGGAAAAAGGTATTCCCAAGGATCTGCTGAACAAGTCGGTTTGCGTCGGCGTCATCCCGTCGCAGAAGAAGCTGGCTCTCGGCCTGGGGGCCAGCTACGGCCGCGGATGTCTGGTCTGCCGGCGTGGGGGCATCGGGGCCTGGGGCGCGCCGTGGATGTTCGCCATCGGTGGGCCGAGCATCGGGTTACAGATCGGCGGCCAGGCGACCGATTTTGTGCTGCTCGTCCTGAACGCCAAGGGCGCGGAGACACTCGTCAAGGGACACACCAAGCTGGGCGCGGACGCATCGGTGGCAGGCGGGCCCGTGGGAAGGACGGCGGAAGGTTCGACGGGCGCGCTGATGCAGACTGAGATCCTCACCTATTCGCGCTCGCGCGGAGCGTTTGCGGGCCTATCGCTGGAAGGACAGGTCATCAAGGATGACGGCACGGCCAATGAGAATCTGTATGGGAAGAAGCTGACGGCGAAGGAGATTCTTTTTGCCGGCGCTGGAGTCCCCCGGGCCGGCGGAGCGCTTGCCGCCGCCCTCACCAAATACTCGCCGCGCGGTGGCGAGCCGATCAAGAAGAAATAACGGAACGTCCCCGCACCCGCGTAGCCCTCTGCTCCAATAAAACAGAAAGGGCGAGGCATGGCCTCGCCCTTTCCCAACACGTGGCAGCAAAATCCACAGGACTGAAAAACGACTCCAGCGCTACTTTATCTGCCCAGCGTAAATCTTCATGACGGTGTCGAGGAACTTGATGGCGTGTTCCTTAGGCCGCTGGAAGGAATTCCGCCCGATGATCGAGCCGAAGCCGCCGCCGTCGCGGATGGCGCGAGCGTCGTCGAAAATGGCTTCATCGTTGTCTTTCTTGGCACCGCCGGAGAAAATCAGAATCCGCCGCCCGTTGAAGGCGCTCTGGATGACGTGCCGGACGCGCTCGGCCTGGGTGGCGATGGGGATGGCGGTTTTCTCGTAAACTTTCTTCGCCTCTGCCTGTTCGATGTGGGCGCTGGGCAATTTCACCTTGATGATGTTCGCGCCCAATTGCGCCGCGATCTGCGCCGCGTAGGCGACGACGTCGATGGCCGTCTCGCCGTCCTTGCTAATCGATGAGCCGCGCGGATAGGACCACACCACCACCGCCAGCCCGTGACTCTTCGCTTCCTCGGCGAGCCCGCGCAACTGCTCGTACATCACGCGGGCTTGCGACGAGCCGGGATAAATCGTAAAGCCAATCGCCGCGCAGCCGAGACGGAGGGCGTCGTGGACGCTCGCGGTCACGGCCGAGAGCGGGTCCTTCTCGTCGTGCAGAACGTCGTGATTGTTCAGCTTCAGGATGAGCGGAATCTCGCCCGCATGCCGGGCGGCAGCGCTCTCGATGAATCCCAGCGGCGCCGCGTAGGCGTTGCACCCGGCTTCAATCGCCAGCTCGTAGTGGTAATTGGGGTCATAGCCCGGCGGATTCACGGCGAAGCTACGCGCCGGGCCGTGCTCGAAGCCCTGGTCCACGGGCAGAATCACCAGCTTACCGGTCCCCGCCAGTCGGCCGCTATTCAGCAGCCGGGCGATGTTGGTCTTCGTTCCGGGATTATCACTTTCGTACCAGCTTAGAA
>JBEKUI010000040.1:0-21754 GCA_049515175.1 Terriglobia bacterium | reverse complement strand
CTTCGGTCGGTCTTTCGACATCGCATCTGGTTTCCAAGATCGCTTCCGACCAGGCGAAGCCCCATGGCCTGCTCCACGTATTCCCCGGTTACGAAGCATCGTTTCTCGCGCCGCTGCCCATTCGCCGCATGCCAGGGATCGGCAAGGTGACGGAACCCGAGTTACGCTCGCGCGGCATCACGACGATTGGAGATCTCGCCCAAGCCGGGGCGAGCAAGCTCAAGGAATGGTTCGGAACCTACGGCGAGTGGCTTTACACGAAGTCGCAGGGCCGCGACATCGAAGCGTATCAATACAGTGAGGAGCCGAAGTCCATCAGCCACGAGACGACATTCGACGTGGATATTGACGATGGGGAAGAGCTGGAGCGCACCTTGTCGTACCTGGCGCAGCTGGTGGCGCGGCGGCTGCGCGACCACCAACTCTTCGCGCGCACCATTGGATTGAAGCTGCGCGACTCCGGCTTCCGTACGCTGACCCGCGACGTGACGCTCGATGAGCCGACCCACCTCGATTCCGTGATCTTCGAGAACGTGCTGCGGCTCTTCGAGGCCGCCTGGAACCGCAAGCAGAAGATTCGCCTGCTCGGCGTGCGCGCCTCGCACCTCGAACGCGGTTCGTTCCAGCCGCGCCTGCTCGACGCCGCGCAAAAACAGAAGCTCGAGCGCGTCATGCAGACCACCGACAAGCTGCGCGAGCGCTTCGGATTTGAATCCGTCCAACTCGCGCGCTCCCTCGATCCCGGCCAACCCGCCAAACCCCGCAAGAAGCGCACGTTCTTGGGCCGCGAGTAGGGGCGATTCGTGAATCGCCACTGCGGCCTGCGCTAAAGGATCGCGTCTGCCTCGCTTGACTTCGCCTGATTGTTGTACTACAAATGTGTACATGAAGACCAAACGAGCGACCAAAGCCGGAACGGCCATTCTCAGCGTGCGGGTTCCCGTCAAACTCAGAAAACGGCTGGAGGGTCTGGCCAAGACGACGGCCAGCAACCGTTCGCGCCTCGCGGTCGAAGCCCTGGAGAGCTACGTCCAAGAGCAGGAAGAGCAACTCGCGAGAATCGATCAGGGCCTTCGCGACGCCGATGCCGGACGCGTCGTCCCGCACGAGGCGGTCAAGCGCTACCTCCAATCCTGGGGCAGCAAGCGCAAGCTGCCTCCACCTCGATGCAAGGAGTCTCGACGGAGCAATCAATTTCGGTTTGTAGCGCCGGGCCATGACCGGCGTGTTTAACGGTATGGAAATAGTTTGGACCGAGCAGGCGATTTCAGATCTTGCCGAAATCGAGGACTACATCGCGCAGGACAAACCCCAGGCCGCCGAGCGCGTGGCGGCGCACCTTGTGAGCAGCGTCGAACATCTCGCGGAGTTCCCGCACCTGGGCAAACCGGGGCGCAGGCCTGGGACGCGGAATCTCATCATCCCGCCTTACGTCATTTCCTATCGTGCCCGGGTTAACCTTCTGGAGATCCTGAGCGTTTGGCACGGGCGTCGAGGCATGTCATCCTGAGCGCTAGGGACGCCGCTTGCCCAGACTCGGGAGGCCGCCTTGCACCACAGGAGAGCCGCCATGACTATGTTTTTGGTCAATGGATCGGAAGACTTCTTTTCTTCTCGCCTTAGCTTGCGCCGTTCGATCACGGTCGATTGCTCGCATGATCCCGTCGAACTGTTTGAACGTAATCCTGCCTTGGCGGCGCAACTCATCGGTCACCTCTAAGGCCTCATTGCGGCCCAGTCTCTTGAGGATTTCGGAGTGTTCATAGCTGGACAGCAAGCCTCTCCCGACTAATTCATGAAGTGCCGCAGCGAGCTCAATTGGAAATATCATCGTGAACTTCGCACTCGTTCCGGTATTTCTTGGGGTGCCGGTCAGCTACCAATTCGTGACGGGGCACTCATGCTAGTTCCCAGTAGCCCTTTCGTGAAACGGCGGCTGCTTTTAGGACTCTGCGCTCACGTAGCGTTTTGGCTGCCCATCGAATCTCGTACTGCCACTTGAAAAGGAGGCCGCCGGAGGCCCGTAGCTCGTGCTCGTGATTGTTCCAAACGTGCTCACAGATCTTGTCAATTCTGCCCCTTCCACCGAGGCCCTTCAATGCCTCTATAACCCACGGTATCAGGTCGTTCCTCGTCAACATCTTTCACCTCGCGGCAAGTTAAGAGTGTGTAGTCCAGAGAAACGAGCCGCCATTTCTTTTTGGGAATTCGTGTACCCGCGAGTGTACACCCAAAAGGCAGGGGTCGTGTATCAGCCGACGGAAGCGCGGAGCGCTCCCCTACCGAAGTCCCGCGAGTTCCTGAAGTTGCCGCCAGTTTTCGAGGCGGTCCGGCTGGGAGGCAAGGAGGACGTCGGAAGGTTTACCTTCTTTATCGAAGTGTTTGGCGAAGCGGCCTTCGGTGCGCGCGAAGGTGATGAAATTGACGACTTCGCCCGTCTTGGGGATGACGTACCAATCGTCTTTCATGGCGGGGTTGCCCTGCAAACTCAGGCGCTCCTTGATGCGCTCGCCCTTGCGCGGATCATAGATGAAGAGCGGAAAGGCGCGCGACTCGGCGGCGAGCCTGGCCTGCGCCATGGCGCGATCGTCGGCGACGCCGTGCTCGGGCTGGCAGGTGGTGTAGGTATTGACGATGGCGGGGCCGGGTTCTTGCGGATCATCTTCAGGGCCTGGTGATCGCCGCAGGCGGCCACGCACTCCGCGCAGCCCTTGCACTTCGTAGGGTCGATGAAGATGCCGAACAGCGCCGGCACTTCGCCTTTCTTTTCGTAAACTTTGTAGTACTTCGTGGTTTCGATCCACATGGCGCGCAGGCGATTGCGCTCCGCTTCGTCGGTAATCTCCGCGGCCTTCTTCTCCAATGATTCGAGGGGAATCGCTTTGCCCAGAATCGCCGTGTCGGGGCACTCGGTGACGCACTCCATGCAGCCCACGCAGTTCGAGGCGATGAACTCGGGAATGTCCGGGGCGATGTAGCTGAAGTCGCGCAGGGCGCCGGTGCCCGCTGGAACCAGGCTGCGCGCCAAGTCGAGGTCGGCGGGCAAACCTTTCTCCGCCGTGCCGGTGTTGTAGTCGCCCACGACTTCGTCGTTGAAGCGCGCTACATCAAGCAAAGTCTCTGCCGACGCCCCATTGCTCGGTTCGAATGCAGTGCCCATCGGTTGGCTCCTTTGTAGAGACGTTCCGATGGAACGTCTCAGGAGACGCCCCACCGGGGCGTCTCTACGCCGTGGCGGCCGCTTCCGCGACCGCGGCGCCTTCGCCGTTCATCAACTCGCGCGGAATCTCAAAGACCTGTGTGTAGCCGCGCCGCACGCAGGTGAGGTTATCCTGCACGACCTGCTCGCCGCGCTTGCCGAAGTACTTGCGCAGCGATTTCTCCACCCCGGCAAAGATCTGCTCGTCGGAAAGGCCCCCCGAGTCGCGGAAGGGCGTCACGCGCAGGAAGATGCCGAGCAGCACGATGCCCTGCATGCGCTGGATAAGGTCGGGGCTGGTGGCCACTTCGCGCGCGATCTTGACCGTGTCGAGCACATAGACGCGCAGGTGCTTCTGCCGGATGCTCTTCTTCGCGTAGTGGGGAATCCCCGCCCAGATTTCCGCCGGCTCGGTCTTATCGCTTTGGATGAAGATCATGCCGCCGGGCATGATGCCGGCGAGCGGGTTGCCCAGGTTGAAAGCATTCACGTCATTCAGGGGAACGAAATCCACGTGCTCCAGCTCGCAATGCGTCAGGATCGGCTCCGGCGCGACCGTCAGGTAGTAGGTCGTTGGCAATCCCTTCTTCTCCGAGCCGTACTTGGGATAAGCCTGCACGTAAAGACCGAAGGACTCGCCCACGATCGTGGCGATGACCTTGTTGGTCGTCACCGAACCGTAGCCGCCCACCGAGTGGCCGCGCATCGAGAAGGCGCCGTCGGGCCGCACGTCAGGATCGGTCGGCGGCTCGAGCCCCAGCTCGTGCTTGATGCCGACGGTGAAGTAATAGCGCTTCGAGCCGTTGCCGAAAGCCATGTTGCGCGCCACGGCGAGGAAGTCTCCGGGACGAATGTCGCGGCTCCCCAGACCTCCGGAGCCGGAGAGGAACTCCGGCATGGAGTTGATCTTCTTGTAGGGCGGAGTCCCCGTCAGGGCGCTGGCAAACGCCGCCTTGATTTCGCAGACCAGCGGGTTCGATTCCGCCAATGGGTTGTCCATGCGCTCGATCACCGAAATCGCGCGGGCGTTTTTGAGCGCTTCGACGATCTGCGCGCCGTGGAACGGTCGGAACGACGTCACGTGCAGCGCCCCGATGCGCAGGCCCTCAGTCTTGCGCAGGTAATCGACCGTCGCCTGCGCCGTCTCGACCAGGCCGCCCATGCCCACGATGACGTACTCGGCATCTTCGAGGCGATAGGGCTCGATCAGGCCGTAGCGGCGGCCGGTGGCTTCGTAAAACTCCTGCATGGCACGCTCGAGCGCCGCAGGGACGCGGTCGTAGTAAGCACGCTGGGCGATCTTGCCCTTCATGTAGCTGTCCTGGTTCTGCACCACGCCGCTCATCACCGGGCGGTCCGGGTCCATCAGGTTAATCAGCTTGGCGCTCGCCGGACCGATGTACTGCTTCATGAACTCTGGCTCTGGAAGTCTAACGTTTTCAATGGTATGGGTGGTCAGGAAGCCGTCCTGAACGTTCAAGAAGGGGGTCGCCGAATCCTCGGCGGCGCGGCGGGCAATCAAGGCGAGGTCGCCGGCGTTTTGGGCATTTTTCCCGAAAAGGATCCCCCAACCGCAGTCGGCAACCGCCATTACGTCGTCGTGGCCAGCATGGACGTTGAGCGAATGCGAGGTCAGCGCCCGCGCGCCAATGTGGAAGACGATGGGCAGGCGCTTGCCGGAGATCGTGTAGAGCACTTCCTTCATCAGGACCAGGCCCTGGCCGGAGGTGAAGTTGGTCACCCGGCCCCCCGCTACGGCAAAGCCTTCGCAACTGGAAGCGGCGCTGTGCTCGGATTCCGGCTCGATGAAGGCCAGCGACTCGCCCCAGAGGTTGCGTTTGCTGTTGGCCACCTCCGCCTGGTAGCCGCCCCCCATGGTGGTTGAGGAGGTGATGGGATAGGCGCAGGCGCCCTGGGTGATATGGGTCTCAACCCAGACCACCGTTCCAGCGCCGTCGGCGGTAGTGGGGATGCCAGGAAATGGGAAGGCTTTCCCCGACTTTACAGACTCGTCGCTCATAAGGTTTCCTCGCCCCGGCAGGTTTTCGGACAGAATGCCCCAGGGGCGGATTGTACCACACCGCTTCAGTCAATATGTCACTTTGTGGGGCTGACTTGGGGGGTGGGGGTTACAGCTCCCGGCGGCCTTCCAGGGCCTTAAGCATGGTGACCTCGTCGGCGAACTCGAGTTCCGAGCCGACAGGGATGCCCATCGCGATGCGGGTTACCTTAACGCCCAGCGGTTTGATGAGCTTGGAGAGGTAGATGGCCGTGGCTTCGCCTTCCACGTTGGGGTTGGTGGCGACGATGATTTCCTTCACCTGCCCGCCCTTGAGGCGCTCGATGAGGTTCTTCAGCTTGAGCTGTTCCGGCCCGATCCCCTGCAGGGGTGAGAGCGCGCCGTGCAGGACGTGATAGCGGCCGCTGAACTCGCGCGTCTTCTCGACGTTGACCACGTTGTAGGGCGTCTCGACCACGCAGATGACTTCCGGATTTCGTGTTGGGTCGGCGCAATAACCGCAGGGGTCAATGTCGGTGAAGTTGTTGCACTGGCTGCAGAGCTTGATCTTGTCCTTGGCGTCGAGGAGGGCGGTCGCGAACCGCTCAACGTCTTCGCGGGGGGCGCGTTCGAGGTGGAAGGCGATGCGCTGCGCGGACTTCTGCCCGATGCCGGGCAGGCGCTTCAGTTCGTCAATAAGGCGAGCCAGAGGCTCAGCAAAATCCTTCATCTGGAAATCGGAAATTGGAAACTCGAAACTGGGAACTCGCTAACCTAGGATCGCACCGCCCTGCCAGTTTCCAGTTTCCAATTTCAAGTTTCTATTTTCCAGTTTCGGTTTCTAGGTCAGGCCGGGAAAGTTCAATCCGCCGGCAAGGTTGCCGACGCGGCTGGCCAGTTGTTCGTCGACCCTGCGGGTGGCTTCGTTGACGGCGGCCCTCACCAGGTCCTGCAACATTTCGGCGTCGTGGGAGGCAAAGACTTCCGGGTCGATGGTCACGCCCTGGAGCTGTTTCTGGCCATTCATCCTGACGGTAACCATGCCCCCGCCCGCTGAGGCTTCCACCAGCAGATCGTCCAGCTGCTTCTGGATCTGCTCCTGCATCTGCTGAACCTGCTTCATGATCTGTTGGATCTGCTGCAGATTTTTCATTGGCTACTCCTGGCTCAGGTCTTTGACATCCACCAAGGTGCAGTCAAATCGCTTGCGAAAAGCCTCGACCGTGGGGTTCCGTTCCGCCCGCTCCCGCGCGCCGGGCCGTGCCGCGACCGGTTTCTCCTCCGACCCTTCGAGTGTAACACAAATTTTCACAGGCTGGCCGAGCACCTGGCTGCACACGGAGCGCAGGGTTTCGATCTGCTCGCGGCTCTTGAACAGGTCGGCAAAAAAAGAGGCGCTGCGGGGGAACAGGAAGCGGACTTCGCCGTTTTCAAAGCGCCAGCCCGAGATGTGATCGAGGCAGGTGCCCAGAAGTTTCTTGGATTCGAAGAGCGCGGTCTTGATGGAGAGAAGCTGCGCGTCGTCGGGAGGCGCGGAAGCTGGAGCGGCGCTCGTCACCGTCGCCACGGTGCCGGAGGCCGAGTTGGGCACAGGCGGCGGGGCGGCGGGGCGTTGTGGAAGCGCGCGCGGCGGCGCAGTGGGCTCCGCCTTCACCGGCGCGGATTGCGTCCTGGCAGGAGCGAGATTCGATGGAGGTGCTCCCGGGCCGGGCGCGCTGCGCGGCGGCGTGGCGGGCGGCGCCTGCGCGGCAGCCGGGCCGGTGCTTCCCAGACGGGAGAGCAGCGCTTCCAACGAGGTCAATCGTCGCGCATGCGCCAGCTTGAGCAGTCCCATCTCGAGATGAAAGCGCGGCTCGAGCGAATAGCGCAGCTCGCCTTCCGTGCGGAGCAGAATCTGGAAGAAGCGCGTCAAATCCTCTTCGCTGAAAAGCCCGGCGAGCTCGCCGAGCGTCTGGCGCTCATCGCTGGGGACCTGGAGCAAAGGACTCTGGACGCCGCAGCTTTTGGCGATCATCAGGTTGCGCACGTAGCGCACAAACTCCCCGCAGAAATGCGCGAGTTCGTAACCTTCCGCCGCCAGATGACTCACCTGCTCGAGCACGCGGCGGCCGTCCGCGGCGTGGATCGCTTCCGTCATATCCTTGAGCAGGCGGGAGGGAACCACGCCCAGCATCTGGCGGACGTGTGTCTCTTCGAGCTGAGCGCCACAGGCGGCGATCACCTGGTCGAGGAGCGAAAGCGCGTCGCGCAGGCTGCCTTCGGCGGCCTGGGCGAGGACGCTCAAGGAGCCTTCATCGGCCTGGATCTGCTCCGCCTTACAGACCTCTTCGAGGCGGGAAAAGATCTCGTTGTAGTCCAGCAGGCGAAAGGCGAAGTGCTGGCAGCGCGATTGAATCGTGGCGGGAAGCTTGTGCGGCTCGGTGGTGGCCAGGATGAAGAGAGCGCGCGGCGGCGGCTCCTCCAGGGTCTTCAGCAGGGCGTTGAAAGCCTCGGTGGTGAGCATGTGGACTTCATCAATGATGAAGACCTTGTAGCGGTCGCGCGCCGGAAGATAGCGGACGTTTTCGCGCAGTTCGCGGATTTCGTCGATGCCGCGGTTGGAGGCCGCGTCGATTTCAAAAACATCCACGGAATTTCCGGCGGCAATTTCCTGGCAGGACGGGCACTCCCCGCAGGGAGTGACCGTCGGCCCTTTCACACAATTGAGCGCTTTGGCGAGGATGCGCGCCGTGGACGTCTTGCCGACGCCGCGCCCGCCCGAGAAGATGTAGCCGTGCGCGACGCGGTCCGTTCGGATGGCGTTCTTGAGGGTTTCGGTGGCCAGGCGCTGCCCCACCACGTCATCAAAAAGCTGCGGCCGGTATTTGCGGGCGATGACCTGATAAGACATGGCGGGAATAACGAAGCGAAACTGGAAACTAGAAAATGGAAACTCGCTTTTTCAACGGCACCCAAGTTTCGAGTTTCCAATTTCCAGTTTCGAAATTGGGCGCCAGACTTCGGGTGATCTGCGGCACACGGAGAGGCTCGTTACCGTTGCTTCCTTCCGGACCTGGCGGGGTTCGCGAGCATCCGTCGCACAGAGCCCGAAGTCTGACACATTCAAAAGAGCGCTTCTTTCTGCTGAGCTTGGGCCTCGACCCAGAGAAATGGTAGCACGCCCGCTCCGCCTTCGTCGACTCGTTTCCCTCCGCATCGACCGCTTGACCTCGCCGCGGCAATCGTCTACTTTCGGTTCTATCGGGTGTTACTCGGAAGTCACAAGATAAGAGGACTCGACGAAGGTCCAGCGCGCGCCCCGTCGCCGGCGTCTTGAGGATGCGCGGAGCGCGGATTAACTGAGGGAGGATCATCATGCTAAAGAGTTCCAGTTTGAGATTGCTGCTGGCGCTGCTGCTGGCGGCGATGTTGATCGGTTGCCAGTCGGGCACGCAGTCGACTGAGAACCAGGATCAGGCAGCCGGTGGCGAGACTGACGCCAGCGGAGGCAAGAGCGCCAGGAAAGGCGGAAGCGGAACTGCGGAGACTGTCCGCGTCACCGTCCCGGCGGGGACAGACTTGGCCGTGCGCCTGGGCGCCGAGATTAACACCGGGACAACGCCTGCTGGCGCGGAGTTCGAAGGGACTTTGGCCAATGCCCTAATGGCGGGCGAAACCGAGGTTGCGGCCGTGGGCAGCACGGTCACCGGCAAAGTAACGAGCGTGGTCAGCTCGGGCCGCCTGAACCGCCCCGCGGAACTCTCACTGGTTCTCACCTCGCTCACGGTCAAAGGAGGTGAGAAGGTCCCGATTACCACCAACGCCTGGAGTTCCAAGGGCGAATCCCACAAGAAGCGCAACCTGGAGATGATCGGCGGCGGCGGGGCGGCGGGAGCGCTGATTGGCGCGCTGGCCGGTGGCAAGAAGGGCGCGGCCATCGGCGGCGTGGCTGGAGCAGGCGGCGGCACGGGAGTGGCGGCCTACACGGGCAAAAAGGAAATCGTCCTGCCGCGGGAAGCCAAGCTGGACTTCAAGCTGGCCTCCGCCGTAAGCGTTTCGATGCGGAAATGAAATTGATTTGCCGTCGGGCGGTGGGAAGGATTTCGACTTTCTACCGCCCCGGCGTCTTTGGCTTGCTCCATTCCAGATTCAGGTGGTCGCGGCTGGGTGTGACCTTCAGAACGCTGGCTTGGTCCGACGGCGGGGTGGCGGAAATCTTGTTGAGGACGTTGATGGAACTGTCCGCGTTGTAAACACGGACGGTCAATTCCTTCGCATCGGCCGGGATGGTCAGGACCTGCAAAAGTTCTCCACCGTAACCCCCGCCGGCCAGGCCCAGAATCTTTTTCTTCTTTTTTCCGGTCAGGCTTCCCAGAAAGATTGTGCCGCCCACACTCTGCACCTGGAGCGTCGCTTCTTGAAAATCGTATTTGCAGTAGAGAGTGACGGACCGTCCTGGCGCGGCCGGAGCCGCGGCAGGCGTTTTCTCTGCTGAGGCCGCCTTGGACTCCGCCGCGGGCGGCGCCTTGAGATTCGCCGCCTGCGTCTTTGGCGACGTCTTCGGACGGCTGGGGGACGTCTTCGCGGGCGCAGGCGTCGCCTTGGATGTTTCGGTCTGAGGTGGCGCCTCGGTGCCGCGCTTGATCCAAATGCCGCCCGCGACCAGTACCGCAGCCAGCACCACACCGGCGATAACGACCACCGGCGTCGCGGATTTCTTCTTCTCGAGAGGCGCCGCGGTGACGGGAGCGGCCGCAGCAACCTCTGCGGAAGCGAGCGCCGGACTGGGAGCGGCGGGCACCGCCGCCAGATGGGGGGGAGTTGCTGGCGCCGCCGCGACGGGCGCCGGCGGCATTGTCACGGGCGCGACCGGGGCAGGCACTGGCTCTGGACCCGGTGCGGTGGGTGGAGTGGTAGCGGGAGTGGAAACAGACCCCGAGACCATGGAAATTAACGGCAGCGAGGCTGCCATGGTGCGTTCCGCCGTATGCACCTCCGAGGCGGGGACTCGTGCCTGTGAGCGCAACGGGCGTCCCTGGCGAACGTCGTCGAGGTCGTCCAGAAACTCGCGCGCCGAGGAGTAACGTTTAACGCGATCCTTCGCCAGGCAGCGCAGCACCAGGTAATCGAGCGCCGGGGTGAGCAAGGGATTGACCTTGCTCGGCAGCACCGGATCCTCGTAGACGATCTTGAACATGACCGCCGCGGTGTCGCCCATGAAGGGCTTTTCCCCCACCAGCATCAGGTAGAGCAGGATGCCCATGGAGAAGATATCGGCTCGCGCGTCGATCTCGCCCCCCGCCACTTGCTCTGGGGACATGTAGGCCGGCGTCCCCATGACCGCTACGGTGCGCATCACCCCTTGCGCGGCGATCTTAGCGATCCCAAAGTCCGTGATCTTGGCCCGGCCGTCCTCGGTCAGGATGATGTTGGCGGGTTTCAGGTCGCGGTGGATGATCTGATTACGGTGGGCGTACTCCAGCCCCTCGGCGACCTGGCGGATGATCTCCAGCGTCTTCTCGGCGCCGATCCGGGGGGTCGAAAAGAGTATCTTCTCCAGCGTCTGGCCCGGGATGTACTCCATCACGATATAGCTGCTTTTGGTGGCTTCATCCTCGAGGGCGTCGTGAATGGTGACGATGCCGGGATGGGAGAGGCGGCCGGCGGCGCGCGCCTCGCGCATGAAGATCTCGCGCGAGCTGGGCCCGCCTTCTTCCGGCCGGTCATCCAGGGAGAGCACCTTGATGGCGACCATGCGGCCGATGGTCGGGTCGGAGGCTTTGTACACCACCCCCATGGCGCCGCGTCCGAGCTCCTCAACGACCTCGTACCGCCCGAACTTTTTCATTCTTTTCGAGTGGTCACGACGAGCTGCAAGACGTGGTCTCCCACGCGGAAGGTGGAGCCGTCGGTGAGAGTCGCCGTCGTGATCTTCTGGTCATCCACCATCGTTCCGTTGGTGCTCTCCAGATCCTTCAGCACAATTCCGTCGGCGCTGATCTCCAGCGCGCAGTGCACGCGCGAAATCATGCCGTCGTTCAGGTTCACGTCGCCGTTGCTCCGTCCAATCAGGAAGCGCGGCTTGCTGACCGGATAGGTGGTCCCTTTCTCTTCGCCCTGCAAGACCTTCAAGCTGAGTTCCATTTGGGCGGGGATCAGAAGCAGGTGTCCCTCCGGACTGATCTGGGAAATAACTTGGGGGACCTTCTTAGCCGTGCGGTCAATGCTGAGGGTGACAAGCTTGGGATTGGGGACGGAGTTCGGTGTCTTGCAGGCGGGGCACGGAACGTCCACCCTCTCCTCTTGGCCGAGGGTCTCCTGGCCCACCTGAAACACGTGCCCACACTTGCTGCATTGAACGTCCATTAGGGATCCCAAACCTCCCACAAACCGCCCCGGGCGTCAGGTCGGGCAGGAAAGATACTCCCCCCTCACCCCCAAGTCGCCTGGTGAAGTCTGCGGCGCTGAGTCCGTCACATATACCACAAGTCGAGGGTCGGGAATAGGGGGGCGTAACAAGAATGATGCCGGAAGGTGACGGGCGCGGGAGGTGTCCGGCACGGCCAAGTTCCCGCCGGCTCAGGCCGCGGTGGCGGAGGATTCCAGTTTCTTCTTCAGTTCGTCGAGTTCTTTCTTCAGCCGTTCCCGCCGCCGGGAAAGGCTCCAGGCGTAAGCACCGAAAAGCAGCCAGGCCAGGCTGAAGGCGCCGACCAGATAGTGATTAACCACACTCCTCCTTTGCCGCCGAGGCGCTCCACTCCCGCCGCAGCGCGCTCAACTCCCGCTGCAGGGCGGCCAGCGCCAGGCGTTCGCGGACCAGAAAAGCATAAAGGCACAGGAATGCTCCCCAGCTCACCAGCAGCGTCACCCACATCGAGGCATCCAGCCCCGATCCTTCGCCGCCACCGATCACCGGCTGGGGATGCTGAGTCCGCCACCAGCGAATCGACATGTAAACGATGGGTACGTCCACAAACCCCATGATGGCCACCACCGCCGCGAGCGTTGCGGCGCGCCCCGGGTTGAGGACGTAGCTTCGCAGCATGAGATAAGAAACGAAGAGCAGCCAGAGGACAAAAGTCGAGGTCAGGCGCGCGTCCCACGTCCACCAGATGCCCCAGACGGGTTTGGCCCACAGGGGCCCGGTCACCAGCACCACCGTGCAAAACACAAAACCCACTTCGCCACACGCTTGCGCGAGAGCGTCGGCGCCCGGCGACCGCTTCCAGAGGTAGGCGGCGCTCGCCAGGAACAGAATGAAATAGGCCAGGAAGGCCGTCCACGCCGCCGGCACGTGAATGTAGAAGATCCGCTGCACCTCGCCCATCGTCATCTCCTGCGGCGCGTAAAGGAAGATCAGGTAGGTGGCGACCAGAAGCCAGGCGGTCGTGACGGTGAGGAGGAGAGACTGGGAAAATCCCTTTGTCATAAGTTCCAAGCGATTACCGTTCACTCTTCCAAAACATATTCAAACAGCAGATACGATAGAACCAGAAAGACCACGCAGTAGCCCGCCAGCAGGTTCAACCAGCTGGCGTAGACGCTGAGGGGCTCGCCGCGCAGCACGCCTGTGGTGGCCTCAATCGCTCCGATGAAGACCGGGACCGCGACGGGAAACTGCAGCACCGGCAGCATCACCTCGCGCATGTGCGTGTTCGCCGACACGGCGCCGAAAACCGTTCCCACGGCGGAGTAGCCCAGCGTGCCGAGAAACACCACCAGCACAAACCGCCCCAGCACGGGCAGGAAAGAGAAGTTATACCAGAGCGAGGCTGCGAAGACTATGACCGCCTCGGCGATGCCCAGGAATAGGAGATTGGCGAGGAGCTTGCCCAGGTAAATCGCCCCGGGATCGATGGGGGCGAGCGTCAGTCCTTCCAGGCTGGCGTTTTCGCGTTCCCCCGCAAACGAGCGGTTGAACCCCAGAATGCCGGCGAAGGAGAAAGCAATCCAGAGCAGGCCGGGGAGCAGGCGCAGCGTCTCTTCGCGCGCCGGCTCGAAGGCAAAGTTGAAAAGGAACACCACCAGCAGCCCGAAGACGCACATCGAGGCCAGCGTCTCGCGGTGCCGCCATTCCAGGCGCAGGTCCTTGGCGAAGATGGCCCAGATGATCTTGAGATTTTGCATCGATCGATCTTAGCTTTCGCTTTTCAGCAAGCGGCCGTCAGTAATACGGAAAGAAACTGGAAATTGGAAATTCGAAAATGGCCGAGTGCTTTTTCACCATTGCCTTTTGCCGTTTGCCCTTTGCCTTTTGCCTTCCCGCTCTTCCACTGCCTACTGCCGACTGCCTTCTGGCTTCTCGCTCCCGATTCCTAGCGCATCGAGCGGCGCCAGGCCAAGCGGCCCGTCAAATTTGACACGTCCCGCTTCCATCGCTACCAGTCGGCGCGCCAGCGACGCGCCCTGCGCAAAGCCGTGCGTGGAAAACACCACGGCCTTGCCCTCCTGGGGCAGGCGGCGGACGATAGCCTCGAGCTTCTCCGCCGAGGCGGCATCGAGGCCGGTAAAGGGCTCATCGAGCAGGACGAATTCGGGATTGTGCAGAAGAGCGCGCGCCAGCGTCGCCCGTTGCTGCAGTCCGCGCGAAAGCCTTCGCACCGGCTCGTCGGCGCGCCTCTGTAAGGAAAAGAGTTCCAGCACGGCTTCGATGCAGCTCTCCACGTTGGGCAAAGCGAAGAGCGTCCCCGCCAGCTTCAGGTTTTCGCGCGTGGTGAGCTCGCCGTAAAGAAACGTAGCGTGAGAGACGAAGCCGATGCGCGCCTTGGCAGCCGCGGCATTGCGGTGAAGATCCTCGCCGTTGAAGAGCGCCTGCCCCTCCGTCGGCCGCGCCAGCGTCGACAGGATGCGCAGCAGAGTGGTCTTGCCGGCGCCATTGGGGCCGTAAATGAAGACCGCTTCACCGGGTTGAATTCGCAAGCTGACGCCGCGCAGCGCCGAAAGCTCGCCGAAATACTTGGAGACATTCCGAACTTCCAGACTGCTCTCAGCGTGGGTTGCGTCGGCTGGCATAGGACTTGAGGAGGTTGGGGGAAGCCTGCTTCAAGATTCCCACCACCTTGGCCTTCAGCTCCAGGCGCTCCTTCCAGTAAGGCTTGTCGGCGACTTTGCCGTTTTCGTGCAGCTCGTCGAGGTCGGCCATAGAATTTAGCAGCGCATCGACCTTCACCTCAAGCTGCTTCTGAGCGGGGCTTTCCGGTCCCACCTCCTGCGCCTTGCCCCATTCCTTGGCCGCGCGCACGCCCAGCGCCCAGACGAGGACGAGCAGCAGGCAGAGGAGGAGCAGGACGCCCACCCGCGTCATGGAGTTGGGAGTGGTCTGGATTTCCCCTTCGCCGCCCGCAGGCTCGGAGGGCGGCGCCGCGGCGGCCTCGCCGCTCACGCGGGCCTCGAGCGGCGTCCCTCCCGCCAGGACTGCCGCCTCGAACTTCTGCATGCCGGTGCCGGAATCGGTTCCGGCCGATTTGAAGAGCTTCGACTCGACGGACAAGCTGTTCGGGCCGACGAGCAATTCGGCGCGCTCGATCGCAAATTCGGCGCTGTCCGCGAGCGCCAGACTGCCCGCCGAGTAATCCGCGTCGTAGTCCACCATGACGACGGTCAGGCCGGGCTGCAGGGCATGATTGATCAGAAACTCGCCCGCCGACTTGCCATCCTGGACCGCCTGGGGGATGGGCATGTTCATCTGCCCGAGAACCGCCGCCGTCGGATTGCCGGCGCCCTGGCCGAGACGGAAACGGAACGTCCCGTCCGAGTTCGAATACGTCCGCGGCGGCTGCGCCAAATTCTCGATGGCGAAGAATTCCTGCACGCGCGCCTTTGGACCCTGCGCCTGAACGACGATGCGCGCCGACCGGATCTGCAACGGTGGAGCCGTGCGTGTCGCGTCGTAGACCGTGATCTCGGTGGCGCCTCGATCCGCGACTCGGGCGCGGTAATTCACCCCTTGATAGACGGTCTGCACCAGAAGAAGCGGGCCGGCCGCGGCGCCGCTCGGCGCCAGCGCGAAATGGCCGGAGGCATCGGTCTTCGCGGTCGAAACCTCGCGCATTCCCGCGCCCACCACAAGGAGTTGGACCAACTGATTGGCGACCGGCTGGCGGGTCGTTCCGTTAATGACTTGCCCCTCAACTTTCGATTGCGCGGCCAGCGGGGGCGGACCCAAAGCTGCGGCCAGCAGAGTGGCCCAAAACGCCACACTCTGAAAAGCCCGACGCCGAGGAGTCCATGTCGTTTGTTGATGATCCGCGCGGAAACGCTGAATTTGGGGTTGTCTCATTGGTCGTTGTTCCACGTGGAACAATTTCCTTCAGGCCTTCCTGACACGCGGCGCAATCTGGGCGCCGCACTCACCGCAGAACTTAACAGGCAGGGGATTTTCGAAGGCACATTTCGGGCAGGTGTAATCCGGGACACTTTCCGGTTTGCGCCGAGCGCGCCGCGCCGCCACGGCGCGTTCGATCTGGGTATCTTCGGTGCTCTGGGCTTCCAAGTCCTGCGACGCGGCCATAAGCTGCGCAGCCTCCGCCGTGTAGTCCACGCGCAGCGCTTGATAATCGTTGGGGGCGAGCTTGCCGGCCTTGTATTCAAATTCCAGGTCCTGGAGATTCTCGTAGAGCACCAAGCGACGGCGCTTCAAATCCACCTGCGGCGTGACATCGACCGGCAAGGGCGTCGCCGTGGTTTCGGGCGCGAGCAGCGGCACCACCACGAAGATCAGCAGGCCAATCGAAATGAGCAATGCGATTCCGAGCAGCATGATTCACCGGGATTCGTTTTTCGGGGTTCGGGTCCCGGGAAGAGGGAATCCGACTTCGCAGGTTGCAAGCCCCGAATCTCTAATCCCTAACCCCCAATCCCGAAGTTTTCATTTCTTCTTCCATCGCCGCGAGCACTTTGGGATCAACGCTCGCGGGCTCGGCCGCGGCCGCCCCTGGCAACGCCTCAGGCTTGCGCAGCCGGCGCACCGCCACGAACACCACCACGAGGCCGAATAGCAAACCCAACCCCGGCAACGCCCAGGCGGCGAGATTGAAGCCCTGGGCGGGCGGCGCCGCCAGGATCTTCATCCCGTAGCGCGCCGTCAATTCCTGAAGGATCGCCGGCTCATCCTTGCCTTCGGCGATCAGTTTCTCGATGACCGCCTTGACTTCTTCATGGGTCGCGCAGCCCTGGTGCGGGCACTGGTTGAGGATCGCCACGCAGCCGCACAGGCACATCACCTTGCTGCCGACGGATTCGACCGTCGGGCGAGGATTCTGCGCGCGCCCCGTGGCGGCCGCGAGCATCATCACAGCGAGAATGAAGAATGTAACCCTACCTCGCATCGCTGGCGCGAACCGCCACCTCCTGAGCCTGACGGATCTCCGCCATCTGACGCTCGGCGCGGCTGGGGACGAGAGCCAACAGCGTGCCGAAGAACATCACGAAGCCGCCCATCCAAACCCAGCGCACCAGTGGATTCACAAACACTTCCACCACCGCCTTGCCGGAGTCGGGGTCCTGTCCGGCGAGCACGGTGTAGAGGTCCTCGGAAAAGGCGGACCGAATCGCCACGTGGCTGGTGGGCTGCTGGCTGGCCTTGAAGAAGCGCCGGTCCGGCTCCAGCGTGCCGAGCGGTTTCCCGGCTTTGGTGATGGCGAGGGTGATCTTCTGATAGGAATAATTCGGCGTGTCGCCGGAGACGATGCTGCCGGCGCGCAGCACGTAGTCCTTCACGCGCAGCTCGTCGCCTTCGGTCATCAGGCCCTTGCTCTGCGCCTGAAAAGCCTGCCCGGCGAAGCCCACGAAAAGCATCACGATGCCGAGGTGCACGACGTAGCCGCCGTAGCGCCGCGTGTTCATCATGGTGAGGTTGTAGATGGCCTGGAAGAAGTTCTCGCCGCCGCTGCGCTGGCGCGTTCGCGCGCCTTTGTAAAACTCCTGCAGCGTGCAGACGCCCACAAAGATCGCCAGGAACAGGCTCACCCACGCGTAAAAGTGCCGCACTCCCGCCGCGAAGAGGATTCCTCCCGCCACCACCGCCATCGCCAGCGGCACGGTGAAATTGCGCTTCAGGCTCTGGAAGGAGGTCTTGCGCCAGGCGAGCAGCGGCCCCGCCCCGGTCAGAAACAGCAGGAGAAGTCCGATGGGGATGGCCACCTTGTTGAAGTATGGCGCGCCGACGGTCACGGTCTCATTCTGAATCGCCTTGGAAATCACGGGGAAGAGCGTCCCCCACAGCACCGCAAAAACCGCCGCCAGCAGGATCCAGTTGTTGAAGAGGAAGCCGCTCTCGCGCGAGACCATGGAATCGAGCTTGTTCTCGCTCTTCAAAAATTCCAGGCGCATGAACAGGAGCGAAACCGAAAAGAATGTCACCACGCCCAAAAACGCCGCAAAGAACGGCCCGATGCTCGACTGCGCGAAAGCGTGCACGGAGGACACAATCCCGCTGCGGGTGAGGAACGTTCCAAAGATGCATAGGAAGAAGGTGGTGATGACCAGCACGATGTTCCAGACTTTCAGCATCCCGCGCTTTTCCTGAATCATCACCGAGTGCAGGAACGCCGTGCCCGAAAGCCAGGGGAGGAGGGATGCGTTCTCCACTGGGTCCCAGCCCCAGTAGCCGCCCCAGCCGAGCACGGAATAGGCCCAGCGCCCGCCCAGCAGAATCCCCGTGCCCAGGAACATCCACGGCACCATCGTCCACCGGCGAGTGACGCGAATCCAGTTGTCGCCGAGTTGCTTGGTGATCAGCGCGCCCATGGCGAAGGCGAAGGGCACTGCAAAGCCCACGTACCCGAGGTAGAGCATCGGCGGGTGAATGACCATCGAGTGATATTGCAGAAGCGGATTCAAGCCGTTGCCATCCGCAGGGGCGAAGGGCTGGGCGCCGTTCGCGGTCATGACCGACAGTTCGCCAAACGGATTTGCGGCAAAGAAGGTGATGGCGGTAAAGAACGCGCCTATCCCCATGAGGATGGAGATCACATAGGGCATGATCTGGCGATTCTGTCGGCGGTTGAGCAGCACGGCCAGGCCGCCGTAGAGGGCCAGCAGCCACGTCCAGAAGAGCAGCGAGCCCTCCTGCCCCGCCCACAGGACCGCCACCTTGTAATAGACGGGCAAATCACGGTTGGAGTGCGCGGCGACGTAGGCGTTGTGGAAGTCGTCGTTCAGGATGAGCCACTCGAGCACGACCACTGCCAGCGTAATCATCGCCACGAAGGCCAGCGTGGCGCGCTCGGCGCTCTTGAGGACTCGAGAGCTGCCCAGCCGTCCTCCCAGCGCCCCCGCCACCACCCCAAAGATCGCAAAAGCCAGTCCGGCAATCAGCCCCACCGTGCCAACTTGATTCATAGAGCTCCGCATTGCATGGAAATGGCCGGGTCCCCGCCCCCGGCGAGGATGGCGCTAGGGTGCGCCGGCGAGTGCCGCCTGTCCGGGTGCTGGCGTTTTCTTGTCCGCTGGCCCGCCGGGTTTTGCCTGATACTTCGAGGCGCACTTTGCCTGAATCTTTTCGGCTCGAAACTCGCCGCCGGCCGTGTAGTTACCTTCCACGATCGCCTGGGCACCGTCCACAAAGGTATCGGGCAGCGTATCTGTCCCCACATAGACCACTGGAATCGACTTGGCGTCCTGCGCCAGCCGGAAAGTGAGTTGTCCCCCGCGCCGCTCGATCGACCCCGCCGTCACGTCTCCGCCCACGCGTACCCGCTGGCGAGACTTGCCGGCGCTGGTGAGTTCGCCGACCGTAACGTAATAGGTCTTGGATTGCTGGAAACCCGAAACGGCTTCCCAGACCACCACCGCCAGAATGATCCCGATGCCGATGCCGAACTTCAACTTCTTGTTTTTCATCGCTGACTTGGAAGCGCCGTGCTCCGCCGCCTCCCTTGCCCCTTCAACCCCTCATAAGCCGATACTAGAATTGTGCACCTTGCGGAAGGGTTCGTCAACGGACTCTAGACTGTCGCGCCGCCCCGGAATGCCCACCCCGGGCCGACGCGACGGCCAAATGCGCTCCTCCCCGAGACCTTCCTTGATTTGCCCCCCACTTACGCCTAAGATATCGAAGGTTCGGGCAAACTCACAATTGACTGAAGGACTTAACAAGTGGTTGGGAAGACGGTATCTCATTATCGCGTTCTGGAGCGGCTGGGCGGCGGAGGGATGGGTGTCGTCTTCAAGGCGGAAGACGTCAAGCTCGGCCGCAGCGTCGCACTGAAGTTCCTGCCGGGAGAACTGGCAAAGGACCACCAGGCGCTGGAACGCTTCCAGCGCGAGGCGCGCGCCGCATCCTCGCTCAACCATCCGTCCATCTGCACCATCTATGAGATCGACGAGCACGAGGGCCAGCCCTTCATCGCCATGGAGCTGCTCGAGGGGCTGACGCTCAAGCACCGCATCAGCGCCCGGCCCTTCAAGATCGAAGAACTCCTGGAGCTGGGCATCCAGATTTCCGACGCCCTCGACGCCGCGCACTCCCGCGCCATCGTCCATCGCGACATCAAGCCGGCAAATATCTTCATCACCCAGCGCGGCCAGGCCAAGGTGATGGACTTCGGCCTCGCCAAGGTGGCTTCGCGCCGCATCGCGGAGACGGTGGGAGTGACGGTGGGCGCGGCGACGGTTGCCGACGAGAACCTGACCAGCCCCGGCGTGGCGATGGGGACGGTCGCCTACATGTCGCCCGAACAGGCGCGTGGCGAGGAACTGGACGCGCGCAGCGATCTGTTCAGCTTCGGCGTCGTGCTCTACGAGATGGCTACGGGTCATCAGGCCTTCGGCGGCACGACTTCCGCCATCATCTTCGACGCCATCCTCAACAAGGCGCCAGTCTCCCCCGTGCGGCTGAACCCCGAAATTCCCCAGGAGCTGGAGCGGATTATCAATCGGCTCCTCGAGAAGGATCGCGAACTCCGCTACCAGACGGCTTCCGACCTGCGCGCGGATTTGAAGCGCCTCAAGCGCGACACGGATTCGGGCCGCTCGATGGCAGTAGCAGCAGCGGCGGCGAAGACCGCCGGCCAGGGCGAGGCAACGCCTCGCTCCTACCCGGAACCCCAGCCCTCGCCCTCGGGGAGAGGGCGGGTCGTCAGTCGGCCGGGCGAAGAGCCGGGTGGGGGAGCAGCAGAAGCTGCACGAGTGCCGTTTGTAACCTCGCGGCGCAACATCCTGATTGCGACGGCACTAGCCGTTCTCTTTGCGGCGGGGGCTGGTTTCTACTTTCTTCACCGCCCCAAGGCCCTGACGGAGCGCGACACGATCCTGATCGCGGATTTCGCCAACACCACCGGCGACGTGGTCTTCGACGGCACGCTCAAGCAGGCGCTCGCCGTGCAGCTCGGGCAGTCCCCCTTCCTGAATATTTTCCCCGAGCAGCGGGTCCGTGAGGCTCTGCGCTTCATGGGCCGCTCCCCCGATGAGCGGCTGACGAGCGACGTGGCGCGCGAAGTCTGCCTGCGCGAGGGCATCAAAGCGCTGCTGACCGGTTCGATCGCCTCTCTGGGCAGCCAGTACGTCGTCACCTTGCGAGCGGTGAACGTCCAGACCGGCGACGTGCTGGCCAATACGCAATCCGAGGCCGCCGACAAGGAACAAGTATTGAAGGCACTGGGCGAGGCCGCCTCGCAGTTGCGCGGCAAGCTGGGTGAATCGCTCGGCTCCATCCAGAAGTTCGACAAGCCGCTCGAGCAGGCGACGACCTCGTCGCTCGAAGCGCTCAAGGCGTTCAGTCTGGGGCAGGCCTTACACCAGCAGTTGAAAGATGACGAGGCCATTCCGTTCCTCAAACGTGCCGTCGAACTCGACCCCAACTTCGCCATGGCCTTTGCCACCCTGGGCGTCGGTTACAACAACCAGGGAGAGAGCGAGTCGGGGATCGAGTACATCAAGAAGGCTTTCGAACTCCGGGACCGCGTCAGCGAACGCGAGAAGTTCTACATTTCCGCCCACTATTACGACACTGTAACCGGAGAGCTCGGGAAAGCCATGGAAACCTACGCGCTCTGGAAGCAGACTTATCCGCGGGACACCGCTCCTTATGACAACCAGGGACTCCGCTACGCCGTGATCGGTCAGTACGATAAGGAACTCACCATCTGCCAGGAGGCTCAGAAGATCGATCCCAAAGACCTCTACGCCTATCAAAACATCACAGAGGCATTCCTAGGGCTCAATCGTTTCGAGGAAGCCAAGGCCACGGCGGAGCAGGCCCAGGCCCAGAAACTCGCCTCTTCCGAATTCCCCGTCATGCTTTACCTGGTTGCCTTCGTTCAGGGTGACGCCGCCGCCATGGAACGCCAGGCCGCGTCGGCCAAGGGTAAGCCGGAAGAGGCCTTCATGACCGACATCGCCAGCTCGGCGGCGGCCTATTCCGGCAAGCTGAAGGAAGCTCGCGAATTGGAGAACCGTGCCACCACTCTGGCGCAGCAGCACAACTTGAATGAGAGCGCGGCCGTGTCCCGCACCGTCCACGCCCTGCTGGAGGCGGTCTTTGGAAATGTTGCGCAGGCCCGCGCCGAGGCGGGAGCGGGGCTGAAGCTGGCGCGCAGCGGTCCGGTCCTCCAGACTGCCGCCCTGGCCCTGGGCCT
>JBEKUI010000039.1:0-22065 GCA_049515175.1 Terriglobia bacterium | reverse complement strand
GGGCGGCGGGGGAACTGGTCCTGGCCTGAGCCTCAGCCCCCGGCCCACTTTCGCTCCTGCGCCAATTGGCCCCACGGCGAGCCGTCTCAGGACACCTAGCGCGAAGTTCTGAGACAGCCTCCCAAGGGTCTGCGCCCGCCCTTTGGGCCGCACACACGCAAGGAACACGCGTATGCGCCACCCGCGAGCGGTCACACTCTCACGATGGTCAGACCGGGGAAGCTGGCGCGATAGAGGCGGTGGTCGAGGGTGAGGAGGCGATAACCTTTTTCCAGCGCAAAAGCGCCAATCAGGAAGTCGACGAGAATCCGACGCGCGCCGAAGTCACGATGTGTTCTACGCCGGGCGACGTAGCTTTGAAAGGCTCGGCCGGCGGTCCGCCAAATCGCTTCGTCGAGGTCCCAATCCACGCTGATGCCGGTTTCTCTGAGGAATGTATCGAGGAATCCCTCGGTACGACCGGGACAGGCCACCAGCTCCGAAAAGACAGGGGCGGGAATGACCAGCCTGCCACGACGGAGCGCTGCGTCGAGTGCCGATTGCGCGACGGAGTTAATCGCCTCGTCTTGGTCCCAGAGGGCGACGATGACGTTGGTGTCTATGGCCGTGATCATTTTCCGCGTAATCCCCGAAGCCAGCGAAGAAGGGCCTTTCTGCCGGAAGGAATCCCCAAGTTCCCGATGCCGCGGTATTTTCCAAAGCGGCCTTGGACGCGCACCGGACGCACCCGCATCCCCCGCCGGTCGCTCTCGAACACCAGACTGTCGCCTGGAGAAACCCCCAAGGCGCGCCGAATATCGCGGGGCACCGTGATCTGGCCCTTGCCGGTGATCCGTGCGTGCTTTTGCATGACCGTCTCCCTCGCCCTACTTTATCAGAAAATTCCTTACTTTCGAAGAACAAGCTGATAGCTGACAGCTCACAGCGGGTAGCAACTTCCCACTCGTCACGGGCTCCGAGCTGAAAGCTGACGACTGACAGCTGCTTCAACGAGGTGTATACTCTGGCCAATCGGGGCTCGCGCGCTGGCGCGGCGCTCTAAGAGCGCCGAAAACAGGGTCGGCGATCACAGATCGCCGCTACAAGTGGGGGCGTGAAATGATTTCACGGCGACAATTCCTGGGGACTGTGGCTGCGGGGGCGGTCGTGCGCCCGGCGCAGGGCTCGGCCTTTCAAACCGTGGCGCTGCGCACGCATGAGTGGTTCGGCGACAAGATTGAGGAGTTCTTTTTCCCGGCGGAGTGGCGCGTTACGGTGCAACACATGAAGGGGTACCTCACCCCGCCGCTCGATGCCGACGCCATCCGCGAGAGCATTCTCCATCCCGTCGGAACGAAATCCCTGCGCGAGATTGCCGCCGGCAAGACCACCGTCGCTATCGCCTTTGACGATCTCACGCGGCCCACCCCCACCTACGAAATCGTTCCGCACGTTGTCGCCGAGCTGCGCGCGGCGGGCATTCGCGACGAGAACATCCTCTTCGTCACCGGATACGGCGCGCACTACCAGATGAATGGCATGGAAGTCGAGAAGAAATTGGGCGAGGAGGCCGTCCGGCATCATCCCTGGATCAATCACAACATCTGGGAGAATCTCGCCGATCTGGGCACGACGCGCGCCAGGAATCAGATCCTGGTGAACACCTACTACCACAAGGCCGACGTGAAGATTACGCTCAGCGGCCTCAAGGCTCACGGCACGCCCGGTTACGGTGGCGGGCCCAAGCTCGTCCTGCCCGGCCTCTCCGGCATGAAGACCATCCGCTACATGCACCTGGAAATTAAACGCGCCCCGCGGCCCGACAAAGGGCCGGACGGCATTCCCATCTTCCGCATGTGGGAGAACGAACAGCGCCAGGACATGATCGAGGCGGCGCGCAAGGTGGGCGTCGATTACAGCGTGCAGACGGTTTACAACCAGGACCGGCGGCCCGTGCACGTGGTGGCCGGAGATATCGTTGAGGCGCATCACCAGGCGGCGCGCTACGCCGTCAATCATCTCGCGACCGAATATGCGCGCCAGGCCGATATCGTCGTCGTGAACGCCTATCCCAAGGGCTCGCAGCTCCACGAGCACTTCCATTGGGGCACGCAGGGGTTGAAGGACGGCGGAAGCATCGTGGTGATCAACCAGAACCCCATGGGTGAATTCGCGTGGCATTACCTCGATGAGGCGGGATTCAATCACGGGGGGTCGTACTTTGCCCAGCGCAACGCACGCAAGCGAAGATTCCCGCAGGCGCGGCAGGTCCTGCTCTATTCCCAGTACCTCCAGGCGCGCGAACTCGACCACCCTAACTTCCCGCCGGAAGCCGTCGGCGTGCGCTCCTGGGACGAAGTCCTGGAGCGGCTCAGGCGCGAACACCGGGGCGACACCGAGGTCGCCATCTACCCCTACGCGGGCATCCAGCACGAGATCGCCAAGCTCGATTTGCCCGAGAATGTGTAGCGTTTTGCCCCACAGCCAACCGGGGCGCGAGTTACTCAACTCCTGCGCAGAGCGACAAAGTGACGTGTGTCATAAACCGCAGGCGAGGATACTCCCTAATAGTCAGAAATCAGGCATGCCTTCTAGTTGCTTAATTATAAAGCACTTAGCACGTTAGAGCCAAAATGTCCCATCGCCCCCACGTGGCTACTTAAGTGCAAGTCCGACATCAAGTTGGCAAACGCCTATGAGCCAGCAGAACCTCCCGAGACTACGGCGGATCTCCCAGATTGTGTTCCTGGGCCTGTTCTGGTTGCACCTCTACCGGACGGAGTTCCGGGGATCGTTCCGAATCGCGGAAGGCGAGGTGCGGCTTCCCATTCCCTACCCCGCGATCTTCCTCCAATCGGACCCGTTGGTCGCCATCCTGAATGTCCTTTCCAGCCGCGCTCTCTATTCGGGACTTCTTTGGAGTCTCACGATCCTGATCCCAACCTTTTTCCTAGGCCGTTTCTTCTGCGGCTGGATCTGCCCGCTTGGGACGCTGAATCATTTCTTCAGCAGTTGGAAGTCCGAGCACAAGCGCGGGCTCGAGCGGCTGGAACGGAATCGCTACAAGCCATGGCAGGCGCTGAAGTACTACATCCTGATCGCCGTGCTTGTGGCGGCTCTGCTGGGCAGCAACCTCGGCGGCATTCTCGATCCGATTTCGCTTCTGGTGCGCTCTCTTGGGCTTTCGATCTTGCCGGGCGCTAATCTGGCGCTCGAGGCTTCCTTCGGCTTGCTCTATCGCACGGGCATCGGCCCGCTGCGACTGGTCGCGGATGGGCTGCATCTCCTCTTCAGCCAGATCTTGCTGAGCTTCAAGCAACCCTACTTCCGGGAAGGCTTTTTGCTGGGCCTGATTTTCCTTGCCATCCTGGTTCTGAATCTCCGCGTGACGCGCTTCTGGTGTCGCGCCTTGTGCCCGCTGGGAGCGCTACTGGGCGTGTTTTCGCGCTGGTCAATTCTGGGAATGGAAAAGCATCCCAGCCAGTGCGACGACTGCAACCGCTGTCTGCTCGACTGCCAGGGCGGAGACGATCCCATCCCGGGCGCGAAGTGGCGCAAGGCCGAGTGCCATCTCTGCTTCAACTGCGTCGGCGACTGCGACGAGAGTGGCATCAAATTCAAATTCTTCCCTGCCACGCCGACAACGATTGAAGCGCCCGACCTGAAGCGGCGCAAGGCCCTGGCCAGCGTTGCAGTGGGCGCGGCAGTGCTGCCCCTGCTCCGCGCGACGCCCGGGTTGGCCGTGGCACGCGACGAACGCCTCATCCGCCCTCCCGGGTCGCTCGACGAGAAGCATTTCCTCGATCGCTGCATCCGCTGCGGCGAGTGCATGAAGGTCTGCCCCAACAACGCGCTGCACCCCACGCTCGCCGAAGCGGGCCTGGAAGGGTTCTGGTCGCCGGTACTCGTCCCGCGCATCGGCTACTGCGAGCCGAGTTGCGTGCTGTGCAGCCAGGTCTGCCCCACCGGTGCCATCTGGGAGATCACTTCCGCGGAAAAAGGCTGGGCCACAGGCTCCGACAAAAACCCGAAGCCGGTTCGCATCGGCACGGCCTTCTACGACCGCGGCCGCTGTTTACCCTGGGCCATGGCCACGGAATGCATCGTCTGCGAAGAGTGGTGCCCAACGTCTCCCAAAGCGATATACTTGCGCCCAGCGGAGGTCTTCGACGCCGAGGGCAAGCCCAAGCAAGTCCGCCAGCCCTACGTCGATCCCGAGCGCTGCGTCGGCTGCGGAGCCTGCGAATTTGCGTGCCCCGTGCAGGACCGACCGGCGGTTTACGTCACAAGCATCGGCGAGAGCCGCTCCAAGGCGAATCAGATCATCCTGCGAAAGCCGAAGAGGGCAGCATGAGGAGCAAAACGGGACTCGCGACTCGCCACTCGGGGCTCGCGGTTCTGGCTGTGATCCTTGTGGCCATTTCCCTACCCTCGTGCCGCCAGCGATTCTCTGCCCAGCACCAGGAACCGTTTCCGCGGACGGGTGAAGTTGCCGGCTGGATGAAGTCGAGTGAGACGCGAACTTTCCCAGCCTCAGACCTCTGGCAGTATATCGATGGCGACGCGGAGCGTTACATCCAGGCCGGCGTCGCAACCACTCGGACCTCCGACTTTCGTTTCCAGAACAAGATTGATGCCGTGGCGGACATCCATCTCATGAACAGTCCCGACGGGCCCAAGAAGATGCTCGAAGCCGAATGGTCTTCCGAGGGGCAGCGGTTGGATCTCGGCGAGGACGCCCGCCTCTACGCCACGAGCCTCGTGTTCCGAAAAGACCGCTACCTCGTCCGGATCATTGCTTACCAGGACGCACCCGAAGTCGGCACAGCTCTCATCGCGTTAGGCCAGGCAATCGAAAAGAAACTGGGCGCCGTGCGCTAGACTCTGGGCCCTGCGCGCCAGTGATGAGGATCTTTCTCTCTTCATTGTTCACGATCGATTGCTCACAGAATCCCAGGAGGTGACTGAACATGTCGAAATCTCGCGGCATTCATCGTCGAGAATTCCTGACCACGACAGCGGGCATGTTGGCCACTGGGGTAACTTCTGCTTGCCGAGCGGCGACCCCGGCGGAGATTGAGCGGGCGGCTGCCCAGGTGGGCAGATTGCCGCGGCGGAAATTGGGTAACACGGGTCGAGACGTTACGGTGCTGGTCGGTTCGGCCACGTGGTCGGCGGATGCTGTGGAGGCCGGCATCCGCTGCGGAATCAACTTCTGGCATAAGGCCGATGAGTGGGACCGCGGAAACGTCCCCCAGACCATACTAAAGAACCGTGACGCGCACCACTGTCAGGTTTGTGTCGATCGCGTCCGCGGAAATCACGAGAGTGGTCAGATCGACGAAGAAGCGCACGTCCAGTTCGTCAAGAAAGCCTTACAGGTAACGGGGCTTCGCTACTTCGACGACATGCAGTTCCACTTTGGCTACCACAGTGTGGCGGAGTTGAAACGTAACCGTGCCTTCGTGCGCGCCTTCGAACGGCTGAAGGGGGAAGGCCTGGTGCGCCACCTCTGTCTTTCCCAGCACCATTACAACGGCAACGGGCGGGTCAAGGACGGTCAAAGCGCCGCCGAGATCCTGCCAGCGGTCATGGATGACGGCGTCTATGAGCACGGGCAGTTTTTCTTTTCCTACGGCGACGACGAGGCGATGTCGAGCGTGGTGACCCTGGCGCGCAGAAAGGGCTTCGGCACCGTCGCCATGAAGACGACGCGCGGCGCGGCACGCATGGCGAACGACCGGGAATTCATGAAGACCTTCCCTGCCGGCACTTCGCCTCACCATGCGCTGGCGCGCTGGCTCGCCACTGCGACCGAGCTTGATGCGGCCGTCATCCAAATCAACAGCCTGAGCCAGTTCGTGGATACCTACTCCGGAGCGGGCAAGCCTCTACGGACCGCCGATACGCGGGCCATCGAGCACATGACGGCGTACGCCGATCGCGAAGTCTGCCAGCTCTGCAACGAATGCGCGAGCCACTGCGGCCAGGGAATTCCCATCGCCGACATTCTTCGCTACGAGCGCTACGCGCAGGATTACGGCGAGGGCCTGCGCGCCCGGGCACTCTATGCGATGCTCGACCGGCAGGGCGACTCGTGCATCGCTTGCGGTGACTGCCTGCCCCATTGTCCGCAGCAACTCGAAGTCCCACGCCGCCTGGCGGAAGCGCATCGGCTACTGCGCGTCAGGGGTTAGAATTCAGGGAGTGATGAAAGGAAACCGTTAAGCGAGGGCTGGCCTGCAATGGCATTCGCACGCGATCCGCCAGGTGGCGGCCATCGACACCTCACCTTGGGAAGAAGGCCTGATGCCCAAAGTCGGTCAGGGTGTCGCGTCTTGACAGTTACTTCCCGGGCCGGACTGCGATGGCGCGCGGGCCCTTTTCACCTCGCTCCACGTCGAACTCGACGGCTTCGCCTTCCTTCAAACCATCAAAATTGAGTTGTTGGAGACTGCTGCGGTGAAAGAAGATCTCTTGCCCATCGGAAGAACGGATAAAGCCAAATCCGCGATCCCGAATGACCCGCTTGATTGTGCCTTGCATAGAAAACCTCAACGCGCGTACAAGGGAGTGAGTTCCAGGCTGGTCGAAGGAGCGTACAGGACGGCCGGCAAAGAAACCTCTCCTACGCTATGGGCGGAACTCTAGCAGTACGACACTGCATTGTCAAAGGGTAAACCGGGGAAAAGCGAGACCCTGCCATCGCGCCCAGCTCACGGGTTTTCCTGCGGACCGAAAGAGCGCACCGCATCGTCGAGCGTGTTATAAATCTCAAACACGGTACTTAGTCGAGTGATTTGTAGTAGATTGTTAATCTTCTTAGTGAGCTGCAGAAGCTTCAGGTCGCCGCCCTGCTTGCGCGCCGAAGTGTAGCTGGCGACCAGCGACGAAAGCCCCACGCTGTCGAGGTAGCTCACTTCCGCCAAGTCGAGAACAATCCGCGTGCGCCCTTCCTCGACCAGCCGCTTGACGCGCTCGCGGAACGCCTCGCTCTCCTCTCCCAGAACGATTCTTCCCCGGAGGGTGAGTACGATCACGCCGGAAACCAGCTTGTCGACCATGTAGAGTGCCATCGCCAATGACCGCCTTGTGGAATGCCTTTACAATCGGGCTTCGTCTCGCGGCCACGCCCAGGCCGTTTGACGCGTCTGCATCCTAGCACGCTTCGCCAGGGTTTGGAACCATGGCGCTGCCCTGCGGAAATGCCTTGGCCCGCCCTTCCTGAGAATGACGGGTTGGCGCTCGCTCCAGCCCATGCTAGACTCCGGTCATTTCAAACCGGAGGTGTGTGATGTCAAGCAAGGACCTGTCTCGCCGCAGCTTTCTTCGCAACGTCGCTGCGGGTTCAACGGCCACGGCGCTCGCGCCGGCCGTATTGCCTGCCGCAGCGCCCGACGCGCCCTACCCCGCAACGGTCGAATCCTACCCAATTGCGGCGCCCGGCAAGTCCTCCGGCGTCGATCGACTCAAGATCGTGACGCAGGAGCGAATCGATGAGCCCTACCAGAAAATCCTGCGCAGCCATGCGCCGAACATGGATCTCAAATTCTGCAGCACGGAAGCCGACCTCCGTCGCGAGATCGCGGACGCGCAGGTCATCTACGGGGAATTCTCCCGCGACGACTTGAAGACCGCGCGCGAGCTGCGCTGGATCCAGTGGACGGCGGCGGGCGTCGAGCACATTCTCTGGCCGGAATTCGTCGAGAGCCCCGTCGTGCTCACCAACATGCAGCGCGTCTACGCCCCGTGCATCTCGGAGACCGCCATCGGCTTCATGCTGGCGCTCGCCCATGGCATCAACCGCTACTCCGTGCAGACGCGCGAGCGCACCTGGAAGCAGCTCGACGGCTTGTTCGACATCAGCGGCATGACCGCGGGCATCGTCGGCCTGGGCGGCATCGGCACGGGGATCGCCCGCCGCGCGCACTTCGGATTTGGAATGAAGATCCTCGCCGTCGATCCCAAGCCGATTCCCAAGCCGGACTTCGTCGCCGAGCTGCACTCGCTGGACTGGCTCCCCACAATGGTGCCGCAAGTTGACTTCCTGGTTTCCTCCGCGCCGCACACACGCGAAAGCGAAGGCATGTTCAACGAAGCCGTCTTCCGCGCCATGAAGCCCAGCGCCATCTTTATCAACATGTCGCGCGGCAAGCTCGTCGATACTCCCGCGCTCGTGCGCGCGCTCAAGGAGGGCTGGATCGCGGGTGCCGGGCTCGACGTGGCCTACAAGGAACCGCTGCCCGCCGACGAGCCGCTCTGGACGGCCGGAAACGTCATCATCACCTGCCACACGTCCGGCGGGACCCCGCGCACCACTGAGCGCCAGATGGCCCTCTTCACGGAGAACGTCCGCCGCTACGTCAACGGCCTGCCGCTGCTTAATGTGGTGGATAAGCGGCGCGGGTACTAGGCATGGCTACAGACAAGGCATGGCTCTGCGGACCGCCACATCGCACCTAGCGCGATGTGTGCGCCACCCGGCGCCAGATCGAGGCTAAGCTCGATTGGATTAGTAGATGAAACGCTGCAGCAAATGCCAATGCGAGAAACCACTGGAAGATTTCCCCAAGAACAAGGCCACCAAGGATGGTCGGGGATCTTGGTGCAGGGCCTGTGTTGCTGCTTACTTCAAGACGGGAAGAGGGAAGGAGGCCCAAACAAGATACTTCAAGACTGCCAAAGGCAAAGCGGCCCTGGCGCGGGCGATCAACACCCAACAGGCCGCTGGCTATTATCGCTTCGGCAGGGGCGCAATCCCAATTCTCCAGCAGGGGGCTAAAGCACGAGGAATTGCTTTCACACTCACTGCGGAGTCGCTTGATCTGTGGTGGCAACAGACCCCTGACACGTGCTCATATTGCGGGATCACGACGGAAGAGTTCAAGCGCCTGAGAGACTTTGTTGTCTCTTACCGCGGAACCGACTGCGAGATTCTAAAGTTCAAACGCATTTTCAAATCCGCAAAGCACCGCGCGATCAATTGGCTCACTCTTGACCGAACCGACAACAGTCGAGGTACGAGCTGGACAACCTCGTGAAGTGCTGCTGGTTCTGCAACAGCACCAAGGGCAGCCTGCTTACCCAGTCCGATATGAAAGCCATCGCAAAGAACCTGATTCAAAGTCTGCAAGGGAGGATTGCATCAGCAAGTGAAAGCGCCTAACGAGCCGCTGCAGCCGACGAGAGCGGCGACCGTGAGCCTCCGCGGCCCGCCCGGCGGCGGCTTCGTCTCATGCTTACCAGGACGGGCCTAACGCAGGTCAGCATGAACAATACTTATGCGGAAGCGGGAACATGACTGGAAGTTTGGCAAATGACAAGGGGAACTAAGAACAACCAAGAACGCTGGCGGGATGAGTTTGAGGGAAGGGGACAGACCCCAATCTTCTGGCAAGTCCAAGCGCGAAGTCTTCTGTCTGCTGGCAATGTGCTTCGTGAGCGCGCACTTGCCGTCGCTGCCGGCGGAGCCAAAGGTCCATTCGAAGCGGATGACCCCACACATCTGCAGCTAATGCCCGTCTTTCTTCTTTACGGGTATGCTCTTGAGAACCTCGTGAAGGGGCTCCTCGTAGCCCGAGGAGAGGACGCCACCTGGTCAGGCGCTCTCAATAAAGACCTCCGCCATCATTGCCTTACCGAGCTCTTTCGCGTAGCAGGTGTGCGCACTAGTTCGGAAGAGAGTCGGCTCTTGGAGGACCTCCGCGACGCCATCGAGTCTGAGAAGTACCCCGTGGGCGTGAGGCCGCGAAGCAGGCCACGCAGACTTGGCGTCGATCTGGCGGCCGACGTAAAGCGAATCTTCGAGTTGTTCCGCCGCCTCGAGAAGTCCTTGCGACAAATTTGCCTGGATGGTGTTCTTCGCCCCACCGACCCTACCAGCCTCGGACTTCCCTGGCACGAGTAGTCCGGCGTGGCGCCTGACTCGTCCGACTTTCCAAAGCCGGTAGCAGGCAGAAAGCGCTAGGGGGCCGAGCGGTGGGAAGTGGGGAGCCATAAGTGCCGATGAGGTGCGGATACTTTGTAACAAGGTGAGCCTTGGATCAGATCGCCGAACTCGAGCGCAAGATCAGAGACTATTATAACGACCGACAGCTTCGCGATTTGGTACCGCCTGCCACACAGGCCAAGCACAGCCAAGTGGCCGCCGCACTGGATACGCTTCGGGCAAGTACGTTTGCCCTCACGTATTTTTGTCACCGTGGCATACCCGACTCACACCGCACCAGTCCAGTCCGCATAGGTGCGAAGTACTTGCATCTTTACGGGGTTCTCCAGGCTGCATACATGCAGCAGGACGCGATCGGAGATCTTTGGAGGTTGCTTGTCGGTCGCAAAGCGCCCATTGACAGTGTTGCCGGATGGAATGCGCTTCGTCAATGGCGAGACACTATCAGTCACCCTCAGCGTTCTGGGCCGCTCATCTCGGAGATGAGTATCGGGAAGGAGGGATTCGAGGTGTGGCTTCACGAGAGCCCAAGAAAGCCGCCGAGGAGGGAGGCCGTTAATCTCTTGAAGCTACTTCGGGATCACGAAAAGGATGCGGCCACACTTCTCCGTCGACTCGAGTTGAGTCTGCGCTCCAAATGGAAATAATGGAGGTGCTCCCAGTTCAAGGGGCGCAGATGAGCCTGTGGCATAAACGTCGGCGGGTGGCGCACATATCGGGTTATGATATCGGCGAGCGTTGGCCGGGTGGCGCAGACATGCTGTGGTTTGCATGTCTGCGATGAGCCAAACAGCAGGTAGCGCCGCGTTGTTTGAGAACTCTGCGGCAGTTTGTTGTGTTCCGGGAGAAAAGCCGCGGACTTTGAGAACATGTCCGCGCTACCCGGCTCCAGCGCGGTGGTCCGACTTCCAGCAACCCTCGCCAGCGCTCAATCAAGTTGAAAAAAATACAACGCGCCTGTACGATGCCTTTTCGAACCTTTTCGCTAAGGGCACTGGATGAAAATTCTCATCGCCGATGATGACAACGTCACTCTTCATATTCTCACCGAGTTTCTTCACGAAAGGGGCTACGAAATTGTCACTGCACGCGACGGCCGTGAAGCGTGGGAGATTCTACAGCGCGCGGACGCGCCGCCTCTGCTGATCCTCGACTGGTTGATGCCGGAAATGAGCGGGCCCGCCATCTGCCTGGAGGTCCGAAAACGTTCGGACCTTCCCTACACTTATATTCTTCTGCTGACCGTAAAGGATCAAATAACTGATGTGGTGGAAGGGATGGGCGCCGGCGCGGACGATTATCTCACCAAGCCTTTTGACGTCCGCGAACTCGAAGCCCGCCTCCGCGCCGGCGAGCGCATCCTCAAGTTGCAGGAATCCTTGCGGCACCAGGCCACCCACGACTCGCTCACCGGGCTGTGGACCCGAGGAACGATTCTCGACCTGCTCAGCCGGGAACTGGCGCGCGGGAAGCGGAAAGCGACGCCGATTGCGGTCATCATGGCGGATATCGACCACTTCAAGCGGATCAATGATACCTACGGGCACGCGACGGGAGATTCCGTCTTGCGAGAGGTGGCGGCCCGGATGCGAGCCGCCCTGCGCGGCTACGATGGGGTGGGCCGCTACGGCGGCGAGGAATTCCTGACCGTTCTGCCGGAATGCTCCGCGAGCGGCGGCGCGGGGATTGCCGAGAGAATTCTGGCGGAAATCAGTGAGCGGCCGATCGATTCGAATGGCGTGAGCATCCGGCTATCGCTGAGCCTGGGCGTGGCCTCCAGCGAGGGCGCCGGCGAGTCCGACGCGGAGTCTCTGCTCGTGTCCGCTGATCAGGCGCTCTACCGCGCCAAAGCCCAAGGGCGCAACCGCGTCGAGCTCGCAGCCCAGGCCAAGCCCGCACCATAAATCTTCCCAGGTTGCTCCTCTCAACGAGCGGGGAAAATGGAGGCTGCATTCAGGCGAACCGCGCCGCGGCCGCGCCGCGTGGCGCAGACATGCTGTGGTTTGCGTGTCTGCGATAAGCCAAAGAGACTGAGGGTGCGGCATTGATGCCAATACGGCTATGCCCAGGGCTCAGCACGATTCGCAGAAATCACAAAACGATGTCCGCGCCACCCGCGAATCGATCCTACATCTGGACGAACGCCTCTTCCTGCACTTGCGCCTCGGTCAGGTCGGCCTGCTGCTGCTGGGACTGCAAGTCGGCCGCCACGTTCGGATCTGGTTGCGGGGCGGCGACTTCGGTGAAGGAAGTGCGAGTATCGGGAGCAGCCGGCAGCCCTCCCTGGCCTTGATTTTCGGCGAGCTGTTTGAGTCCGGAGTCAATCCGTTCATGGAACTGGTTGTGCATCTCCTGCAAATCCTCGACGGAAACCCCCACCGTTGAGCCCGCGGCACAATCGGCCTTCTGGCTGCTCAAGACACTCGCTTTGACATTTTGGTTTTCATCCGGGGTATCCGTAAGCCGGGTGATCACGTCCCCCGGGCTTAGGCTGCATCCCTGACCGCCGTCGTCGACGTCGAAATTTCTGGACACGATGAAAACACGCTGCGCCGGATTCAGGGCTGGCGGGACCTCGCTGGGGGTCGCGCCAATCGGCTCGGCGCCTGGCGGAGCTGTTGCCGCAGCAGTCGGTTGATCACCCGGCTGAGCATTCATCGCCGCGGCTTTTTCGGCGTCGAGCTGCTGCTTGACTTCCTCGGCGATGGCCTGCTTGACCTCAGGCGTGAGTTGAGTGGCGTAGGCGCTTCCGCCCGCAGGTGACGGGCCTGCGGAAGAGTCGTATCTTTCCTGTTCTGCGGCTTCATTGGCCGCGGCTTCCTGATGGGCTTGGTAGGCGAGCCTGAGGGTCTCAGACAGCAGGAAGTCCGTCAGCCAAAACGACGCCGAGGGATAGACAGGATACGGTGCGAAGTAGGGCCCGTAGTACCCGTACCAGGGATCGTTGTACCAACTCCAACGGTAACGAACCGGCCCCGGCCATGGATTGTAGGCCCAGCCATAGAACACCGGGTGATATCGGTAGACCGGCTCGTAACGATAATACGTCGCGCCGCGGAAATAGTACGGTCGATAGACGCGTACGTAGGTCACGTTGTTGACCATATAGGTTCGCTGAACGTAGGTGCGGTTCCTCACCATGACGGTGCGCTGCACGTAGCCTCGGTTCCTTCCCGTGCTCACCAACACGGTCCTGTCGGGGCGCTCGGTCACGATGGTTCGCCCCCCGCGCTGCCAGTGGTTAACCTGCATCCCATTCGCATGGTACGAGCGGACCCGGCCATCCGGCCGGAAGGTCGCCGTCCTGCCGTCCCTGAATGAAACTCGTTCCACCGTTCCGTCCCGACGCACATCCAACTGCCGGCCTCCAGGAGCGGCAATGATCCGTCTGCCGTCGGGATGAACCGTCACTTCGCCTGACGGCAAGGGTCTCCGGTTGATTCCCCTCAAGGCCGTCCGGTTGCGGTTCAAGTCCTGGATCTGTTGCCGGGACTCCACGGGCGTCAGAACTCTTCGCTGTTCTTGCCTCTGCTGCTGGGCCTGTTGCATCCGTTCTGGCCTTGCCTGCTGCTGTTGTTGTACCTCTTTCTGTTGCCCTTTCCCATGCTGCTGCTCTCTCGCCTGCTGCTTCTCCAGCTTCATCCTGTCTTTTTCCTGCCTCTGCTGCAGTTTCAGTTGTTGTTTCTCCTGCGTCAGCCGGTCCTTCTCCTGCCGCTGCTGTACTTTTGCCTGTTGTTGCTGCTCCTTCCGTTGGTCTCTCGCCTGCCTCTGCTGTAGTTTCAGCTGCTGTTGTTCCTGCCGACGCTGATCTCCCTCCTGCCTCTGCGGTTTGACCCGCGCCTCCCGCTTCGATTGCTGGACTTGAGGCTGTGCGGTTTGCTGCTGGACCCGCGGCTGTTGCCTCTGAGGCTGCTGTGCCGCTTTTGCAGGCGGACGCTTCGCGGCGGGTTTGCTCGCGGACTTGGCCGGAGGGGGCTTAGTCGTCGTCTTCTTTTTCTTGTCCTCGTCAGTGGTTTGGGCCCACACAAGCGCCGGCACCATCAACAAAAACAGCAACACAATCCACTTTCGCAGGGTATTCGTCATTATCCGGCTTGAATTCATGGCAGCCTCCTGGCTGTGCGGAGCTTCACCCCGCGCCTTCACAGCTAAGAACATAGGATGGGCGAGAATCCCACAGGGCTTCCCTCGCAGTGGCGAATTTTCGTTTCTGAAGCCGCGGCGGGTCGTGGGGAGGGCCCCGATTAACATACAGCCCTAAGCCTTCAGGTGTTGACGACGTTCCCAATTTAGATAAAGCCTTGCTATGGCTCTCTCGAATGACGAGAGTGTTCCACCTGCACTAATGCATGTCAAGCAGAATGTCGTATATAGACGAACCCACATGTTTCGGCGGGCTGCGCATCCATGAGGAAGAAGGAGCAGATTCCTCGCTTCGCCCCGTTTCCGTCAGCCGACGGGTGCAGAGCTTCGCTCAGAATGACAATTCGCGGTGGGCAGGAAACCCGATTCATGCCGCAGCTCACCCCAAAAACAAAAAGGGGCAGGCACGAGGCCTGCCCCGACACGCTATCTAACAGAAACTAGGCTGGCTTCGCTTCGTGTTCTTCCGGCTTGGCGCCGGCTTTCTGACGCTGGTCGCGCAGGACGGCCTTGCGGCTGAGGCGGATTTTGTTGCCCTCAATCGCAATGACCTTGACCAGAAGCTGGTCGCCTTCTTTCAGCTCGTCGCGGATATCGCGGATGCGATGCTCGGCAACCTCACTGATGTGGAGCAGGCCGTCGGTGCCCGGAAAGATTTCGACGAAGGCGCCGAAATCCACCAGCCGCACGACCTTACCCAGGTAGGTCTTGTGGAGCTCCGCTTCCGCCATCAGGTCCCTGATCATCTTCAAGGCCTTGTTGGCGGCGCTTTCATCGACGGCCGCGACGTTCACCTTGCCATCGTCGTCGACATCGATCTTGGCGCCCGTCTGCTCGACGATGCCGCGGATGACCTTGCCACCCGGCCCGATCAGTTCGCCGATCTTCTGCTTATTGATCATCAGGGTATAGATATGTGGCGCGAAGGCGGAGATGTTGGTGCGTGCTTCGGGGAGCGTCTCCAGCATCTTGCCCAGCACGTGCAAGCGGCCCGCCTTGGCCTGGGCCAGCGCTTCCGCCATGATCTGCGGCGTCACGCCGGTGATCTTGATGTCCATCTGCAACGCCGTGATGCCGTCCTTCGACCCCGCCACCTTGAAGTCCATGTCGCCGTAGTGGTCTTCGGCGCCGGCAATGTCGGTGAGGATGGCGTACTTGTCACCTTCCTTGACCAGGCCCATGGCGATGCCGGCGATGGGCGCCTTGATGGGCGCGCCCGCGTCCATCAGAGCCAGACATCCGCCGCAAACGGTGGCCATCGACGACGAGCCATTCGATTCCAGAATGTCGGAGACCACGCGGATGGTGTAAGGGAACACCTCCGCATCGGGCAAGATCGAGATCAGCGCCCGCTCCGCCAGCGCGCCATGGCCGATTTCGCGCCGTCCCGGGCCGCGTAGCATCTTCACTTCCCCAACACTGAAAGGAGGGAAATTGTAGTGGAGCATGAAGGTCTTGTAGGTTTCGCCCTCCAGCACGTCCATGCGTTGCTGGTCCTGGGCGGTGCCGAGCGTGGCCGTGACCAGCGCCTGGGTTTCACCGCGCGTGAAGAGCGCGGAGCCGTGCGTGCGCGGCAACAGGCCCACCTCGCAGGTAATCTGCCGCACCTGGTCGAACGCCCGCTTGTCGGGCCGCTGGCGCTGGTTGAGGACGCCATCGCGGAAAAGTTTCTCCTCCAGGGCGTCGTAGTAGTGAGCCACCTTGAGGCGTTTCTCCTCGTCCTCCTCCGGGTAGCTCTCGATGAGCTCCTTGCGCAGCGCGGCGATCTTGCGGTGGCTCTCCTGCTTGATGTATTTCGAAGTGTCCATCGCTTCGACGAGCGCCGCTTCGCCCTTCTGCCGGACCTCTTCGTAAAGCGCCTCGTCGCGAACCGGCGCGACGGCTTGGCGCTTCGTGATTCCCAGCTGGGCGAAGAGTTCTTTTTCCGCCGCCACGATCTTGCGGATTTCGCCATGTCCGTACTGGATGGCGTCGATGATCGTTTCCTCGGAGACTTCCTTCGCTGCGGCTTCGACCATGACGATGGCGTCTTCACTTCCCGCCACCACGATGTTCAGCAGGCCGGTCTTAACCTGTTCGTAGGTGGGATTGGTGATGAACTGCCCGTCGATGAGTCCAACGCGCACCGCCGCTACTGGTGAGTAGAACGGGATGTCGGAGAAGTAGAGGGCCGCTCCGCCCGCGATCAGCCCGATGATGTCCGGGTTGTTGTCGGAATCCGCCGAGAGCACCATGGCGATGACTTGGGTGTCATCGTTGTAACCTTCGGGAAACATCGGGCGGATGGGGCGATCGATGAAGCGGCTGGTGAGAATTTCCTTTTCAGTGGGGCGGCCTTCACGCTTGAAGAAACCGCCGGGAATCTTGCCCGCGGCGTAGTTGTACTCGCGGTAGTCCACGGTGAGCGGGAAGAAATCGATCCCCTCCCGCGGGATTGATGAACAGGCGGTCGCCAGAACCACCGTATCGCCGTAACGTACATAGGCAGAGCCATTAGCCTGTTTGGCCAGCTTGCCGTATTCAATGGTCAGGGTGCTTGCACCCAGGGGAATGCTGATTTGTGGCAAAGTATCTCCTCCAAGAGACAACGGGCGGAACGGGCGTCTTTTCGCCTGGGCCGCCGCGGCGCGATAATCATCGCGCTCGAAGATTTCGCCTCACGAACCAGTCGTGCGGCGTGTATTACACGGAGCAACAAAAGGAGTGAAACGCAAAGAAAAAGCGGATGTTGAGTGACGGAACGCCTCGGGGCGGGACGGCACTTCCCTGCGCAAGTTCCCACGCGGAACCGCCAGGGAATCAGCGGGAGTTTTTGTGATGTAAGAGCCCAGACTTTCAGGGTTTCGGGTCACAACGTGACTACTTGCGGATGCCCAACTGTCCGATGACTTTCTGATAGCTATCCGGGTTCTGCCGCTTTAGGTACTCGAGCAAGCGCCGCCTGCGGCCCACCATGGCCAGCAAGCCCCGCCGGGAGGAATGGTCCTTCCGGTGCGAACGGAAATGTTCCGTCAGGTAGTTGATGCGCTCACTCAAGAGAGCAATCTGGACCTCGGGCGAACCGGTGTCCTTGGCATGGACCTTGAAACGTTCAATCAAGGTCGCTCTAGAATCCCGCGTCAATGGCATCCACCCATCTCCTCGTTTCTCTTTTTCCTTTGTTCTCCATCTTGGATGATAACACGGGATCCTGGCGTTTGACAAAACAATACGAGCAGGGTCGTACCCAGCTAGAGGCGGACCGGGCAAAATCGAGTCGAAAAGGGGCTGACTTCAAGATGCCTGTTTATGCCGCCGACGCCATATTTCCCAACACACTATTGACCAATACATTTACAATCAACAGCAAGGAGTCACCGTTTCACGCATCAGCGAGACATGCAACTTGATTGACCGAGCAAATTAGCTTAAAGTAAGCCAATGCACTGGGTAGCCGCAAGTGTGGTCTTGGTATTTCTGGGAATTCTTCTTCGCTGGATTCTCAAGGTAGGTGCTTCGCGCCGCCCCCACCAGCTGAGCCTGTCAACCCCACTCGGACCCGCCCGCGAGGACATCTACCGGCCCGTCGCTCAAGAGATTGTCACCCAGTCCGCCATCCTCGGGATTTCGCTGAACGAAGCTCTCGAGGAAAAAGCTGCCGGCCAGACTGAGACGGCCTGGCGGCTCGTGTGCCTGGCAGTCTCCGAATGGGATCGTCTGTCACATGTCCTGTCCTCGATCATCCAAGTGATGGCGAAGCACGCGGGTGGTTCGCAGGTGGCAGTCCCCGCGCCCACCGTCCTTGCTAGCCGTTTCAAGACCCGTACGATGAGCGACTTTGTGCGAATTCACGAACTGTTTAACCAGTTGGTCTTCCGCTCCCGGCTGCGCTTTCAGCTCCACCTGCGCCTGCTGCGGGAAGCCTGCAAAACGCTCGGCGCCGAGTTCCTTCGCGCGTATCGCCGCGCCGAACACACCGGGCATTGCCCTCCCGAGCTCTGGGAAGGGTTGGACCACTACTTCCATGACCTGGATCTGCTCGCAAAGGAAACCCTGCTCACCTTCCGCACCCTCCTCATTTGCCTGCCCACTTCGCGGCTGGACGCGCTGGCTTCCGAGGTTCGGACGACGATCCGCCGGGGAGCCCGTTCCACGGTAAACGTCGCCCCCTAGTGCCGTTCCAACTTATCTGGGCTAATCCTGGTCCGTGAGGTTAACCCAAGTCTTTGATCTCAGGGTGCATAACGAGGTGTAGTACATAGGCGAATTAAGTTGGAACGGCACTAGCATCTCTACGCACCAAAAAGAAAGGCTCGATCACGGAGTGACCGAGCCTGAGATCCGATCTTCACATCTTACACGGCGATGCCGGCTGGTCCTGGAAGGGTGACTATCCGTAGAAGATCGCCGCCGTCTCGACCAGTTCCGGATCGACGAGCTTCAGCTTCGTTAACGCTTCGGAGATGGGCATGGCGGTAATCTTCGTGCCCTGCAGGCTGACCATCATCCCCGTCTTGCCCTCCTCGATGAGGTCCACGGCCTTGACGCCGTAGCGCGTGCCCAGGACGCGGTCGTAGGCAGTCGGCGTGCCGCCGCGCTGGATGTGCCCGAGCACCGTGGCGCGAGTTTCGAAACCGGTACGACGCTCGATTTCGCGTGCGACGATGTCGCCGATGCCGCCCAACTGCACGTGCCCGAACTGGTCGAGGGCGGCCGACTTCGTCACCAAATCCTTGTCCGAGCCGGCCAGCTGGAAGCCTTCCGACACCACGATAATCGAAAAGAGCTTTCCGCGGCTGCGGCGGCTGCGAATGATATCGCAGACCGAGTCGATGGATACCTGCTTCTCGGGAATCAGGATACAGTCCGCCCCACCCGCCAGGCCCGCCACCGTGGCAATCCATCCGGTGTGCCGGCCCATGACTTCCACCACCATCACGCGATGGTGAGATTCCGCCGTGGAATGCAGACGATCGATCGCCTCGGTCACAATTGAAACCGCAGTGTCAAATCCGAACGTCTGGTCCGTGCCCTCGACGTCATTGTCGATGGTTTTGGGAACGCCAATCACCTTCAGGCCTTCGCCCGCCAGGAAGCGCGCGACGCCGAGCGTATCCTCGCCGCCGACGGCGATCAGATAGTCAATCCCCATCTTCTTCATGTTCGCTTTGACTTTGTTCTTGTCCTCTTCCTTCTTCAGGGGGTTGGTGCGGGACGTGCCCAGAATCGTGCCACCGCGATGAAGAATGCCGGAAACTTCGCGCAGCGAGAGTGGCTCGGCCTGTTCATTGAGCATGCCCCTCCAGCCGTCCTTTACGCCCAGCACCTTGTAGCCCAGCATGTCGGCGCGGCGCACCACCGCCCGGATCACGGCGTTCAGGCCCGGGCAATCCCCGCCACCGGTAAGAATCCCGATCGTGCCTTTTGACTGGTCTGCCATTTAGTTTCTCTCTCCTTTTGGGATGATGACTTGTAGAAGTATTTGCGTTGTCGCGCCCGGCCTTGCTCCCGGAGCGCCAGCGAGGAGGAACTTCAGGGCCAAAGTCAACTCCACACTGTAGCAGGAGTCCGAAGCAGAGGTCAATCGCTTCGGCGTTGCGGTTCCGGGTTGACAGACGGCTCCCCCGCCCCAATAATGGGCGCGGCAAGCCGCCGGAGCGCGCCTCCCGTTGCCCTCTGGCCAACCCAAGGCGGGTTGTCAATCCTCCTCCGAGGAGTTCGAAATCATGAATCCAAAAATGAAGTGCCTGATCGCCGTAGCGTGGTTCGCCATGGTTACCTGCTCTCCTGTCTACGCCCAGGAAAGGACTCCCTCCAAACGTTTCAACCTGGTGGAATGGAACGGCGGGAAGTTCGTTTACGGCGCCGATTACTACCCCGAGCATTGGGACGAAAGCCAGTGGGCGAAGGACGCGGAGATGATGCAGGCGGCCGGCATGAACTTTGTGCGCCTGGCGGAATTCGCCTGGGTCAAGATGGAGCCCGCCGAAGGCAAGTTCGATTTCGCATGGCTCGACCGCGCGCTCAAGGTGCTCAACGCACATGGGATCAAGGCCGTGCTCGGCACTCCGACCGCTTCCCCTCCCGCCTGGCTCTACGCCAAATATCCGGATATCGCCGCCATGGACGAGAATGGCGTGCGCTACCGCTACGGCTCGCGCGGCAATTTCTGCCTGCACAACCCGAGTTTTGACGCCGCCACGCGCCGTATCGTGACCGCAATGGCGGAGCACTATAAGAATCACCCCGGCGTCATCGGATGGCAGATCGACAACGAACTTGGCGACCCGGTCTGTTATGACGCGGCCTGCCGCGCCGCCTTTCAGCGCTGGTGCCGTTCAAAATACAAATCCCTCGATGCCCTCAACAAGGCCTGGGGAACGACCTTCTGGGGACACAGCTATCTCGCGTGGTCGGAGATACCCCTTCCTTGGAACACCCTGGGAAAAGCTCACAATCCCAGCCTGGCGCTCGACCACCGGCGTTTCCACAGCGAGGCGACGCGGGATTACCTGAAACTCCAGGTGGACATCCTTCGCCGGATATCTCCCAAGCAAGCCATCACCCACAACCTCATGGGGATGTACGATGGGGTGGACTACTCCCGGCTCGCCGAACCTCTCGACTTCATTGCCTGGGACAATTACCCCATGTTCGGCGAAAACTATGCGAATTACTTCGGCCCCGGCCTTGCCCATGACTTGATGCGGGGCGCGAAAAACAATCAGAACTTCATGGTGATGGAAGAAGAGGGCGGGCTTCCCGGCTGGAGTATGTTCTGGGGGCGGCAGGTAGCCCCCGGCCTCTATCGCGCCTGGGCCTATCAGGCCGTCGCACACGGAGCCGACGGTATCTGTTACTTCCGCTGGCGAACTTCACGGTACGGCACCGAGCAATATTGGCAGGGAATTCTCGACCAGGACAGCTATCCCAACGCCCGCTATCAGATCATCGCGCAGACGGGGAAGGAACTCGGCCAGCTGACGGACCTTTTGAAGGGCTCGACGCTGTCATCGAAAGTCGCCCTCCTTGTCTCCCCCGATTCGCGCTGGGCATTCCAGATCCAGCCGCTGGTGAAGGATTTCAATTACGACCGGCAATTGAGCCTCTATTACGGCGCCTTCCGCCGCGCCGGACACTGCGTGGATGTTCTCTTCCCGCAAAGTGACTTCACGGGCTACAAGATCATCGTTGCTCCCTCACTTTTTGTGGTGGATACGAAGCTCGCCGGGAAGCTCACAAATTTCGTCAAGGACGGCGGGACGCTCGTTCTGACCTACCGCTCCGGTGTAAAGGACGAAAACAACGTTGTGACGAATCAGACCCTTCCGGGGCCGCTCGCGGAACTTGCCGGCATCGCCATCCATGATTTCGATCCGCAAACGAATCAGAAACAGGAGGTCGAGGACCCGCAAGGCGACCCTCACCCGGCCAAGGTGTGGTTTGACATTCTCGATCCGTTGTCTGCGGAAACTCTGGCCACCTATGGGAACGGCTACTACGCCGGAAAGGCTGCGGTGACGCGCAATCACTTCGGAGGGGGTAGCGTCATCTACGTGGGAACCGAATTCGCATCCGAAGACGCCTACTCCAAGCTCGCCCACTATCTTGCTCCAGGAACTGATATGCGCCTCGACTCGAACCTCCCGGAGGGCGTGGAACTGGCCTGGCGCGAAAAGGGCGACAAGAAGATAGTTTTCCTCATCAACTACACGGAAAAGTCGCAAACCGTTTCGCTCGGCGAGAGCATGCAGAATGCGTTGACGGGAAATGTCGAACCGGCCCACGTCGAAATACCGGCGTTTGACGTGAAGGTCCTGACATCGAAGTGAAAAAGTAAGAAGGCCTGCGCTGCTTTGCGGCAACGCAGGCCTGTGGCACTTCCAGCGTGTGTTCTAGCAGTTTGTTGAAAAACGCGATTTGACGATGGTTTCTTTTTTCAATTCGTGTTCGGAGCGAGTTATGTTGAGGGTGAAGGGCCGTTCGGCAAGGGGTTGGAAGCCCTTGGGCAGGCC